>NZ_OZ007030.1:1661799-1994159 GCF_963931595.1 uncultured Subdoligranulum sp. | reverse complement strand
AGACAGCGCAAAAAAAGAGCGCGGAAAGGGAGCTTTGATATGAACAACTTCACCTTTGAGGAAACGAACCTTCTTTGCATCTACAACACCGGCAGCCGCACCGGGCTGATCGACGCTCTGACGGAGATGCGCGGTGAGCTTTCGCCGGAGGAAGCCGAGCTGCGGGAACTGACGGACAGCGCCCTGGGTAAACTCCAAGCTATGAACGACACCGAGTTTGCCGAACTGGAGCTGTACCCAGATTTCGACGAGTAAAAAACACACATAAAGACCTGATGGGACGGCCTGATATGCCGTCCCATTTCTATTCAACATGAAGGGAGGACAGAAAACCATGCCATCCAAAGCTGAATTTTACCGGCAGATGGCCGAACAGGTATCGACCCAGCTTGTAGGCAGCTGGAAGGAGTGGACGGCTTTTCTCACCACCGCCGCCCGCCTTTATAAATACCCATTCCACGAGCAAATGATGATTTACGCCCAGCGCCCGGATGCCACCGCCTGCGCCGAGTATGACCTGTGGAATGAAAAAATGGGACGGTATGTGCGCCGTGGCTCCAAGGGTATTGCCCTGGTGGACGATTCCGGCGACAAGCTTCGCCTGCGCTATGTGTTCGATATTTCCGATACCGGCACCCGTGAACATTCCCGTACACCCTGGTTGTGGCAGCTGGAAGAACAGCACATTGGGCCTGTGTCGGCCATGCTGGAGCAAAACTACGGCGTTGCCGGTGACAATCTCGCCCAGCAGCTCACGGATGTAGCCGGAAAGCTGGCGAGTGAGTATTGGGACGATCATCAGAGAGATTTCCGCTATATCGTTGACGGTTCGTTCCTGGCGGAGTACGATGATTACAACATCGAAGTCCAATTTAAGTCCGCCGCCACCGTCAGTATCGCCTATGCCCTGATGTCTCGCTGTGGGCTGGATACGGAACAATATTTCCAGCATGAGGACTTCATGCCGATTTTCGATTTCAATACCCCGGCCACGGTTGGGGCGTTGGGCGCGGCGGTCAGCCAGATTAACCAGCAGGTTTTGCGGCAGATCGGCGTCACCATCCAGATCTATGAGCGCGAGCAACTCGCGGAAAGGAGCGTTACACATGGAGAACAGCCTGACTTACACGATGAACGGAGATTATCAGATTCCCGACCTGAAGCTGACCGAACAGCCGGAGAAGCCCCTGGGAAAGTACGGCAGGATGCGGAAAGCGTACCTGAAGGAACACCGGCCCCTGATTTACAATCAGCTGCTGCTGACCGAGAAGCTGTACCCGCACCTCATCGAGATCGACGAGACAGCGCAGAGCCGTCTGGAGCAGATGATGCCCCAGCTGGCGAAAGACGCGGGCGCGACGGAGCAGCTGAAAGCCAGCGACCCGATGCGCTGGGTGGGCCTGATGAACACCTGCAAAGCACAGGCCGAGGAGATTCTGATGGCGGAGCTTATTCACAGCTGAGTTTCTTCCTCTCCGAAGCAGAACAAATCAGAATCATAGATGAAGCAGAGAATGTGAAAACATCCTCTGCTTTTTCTTTTGCCCAGGCTGACATCGACCATGTGCTGCGGCTGGGCGGCAACACCTATCGCCAGAGAGAGCGCATTGTCGCGGCCTTTGAGGAGCAGAAGTCCACCACCGAGATCGCAGACACCCTGAAAACCCTGTACCATGGCGGCAACGGGATTGGCAGCATCACTGCATGGTATGCCGAGGATGGAATCCATCTTTCCCACGGCAAAACTGCCCGTTACGATAAGTCCGCCCAGGTCATTTCCTGGGAGAGTGCCGCTGAGCGTATCGGCCAGCTTTTGCAGGACGGCCAGTTTGCCACCAATGTGGAGCTGGCTGAGGCTGCGGGCTATGAACGCTCCCTCCTCGCGGAAAAGTTCTGGAATCTGTACCACGATTTCAGCGAGGAAGCCAGAGAAGCTGGGTATCTGCCCATCCTTTCCAACAATCCGGGGCGCGGTTTCCCGGAGGAATCTGCATGGCTCACCGAACAGCTGAAAAGCCCGGAGTTTCGCCAGAACCTTGCGGAAGAATATGCTGCCTTCTGGACGGCCTACCAGCAGGATCGGGATTTGCTGCGCTTCCACTACCATAAACCCAAAGAAATTTGGGAGAACCTGCAAGATCTGTCCTTGCCTCGCACCACCTTTACCTCTCAGTTGACGGAAGTACCTTCGGTCAAGCAGTTTATCTCTGAGGACGAGATCGACGCCGCCATGACCAGAGGCAGCGGATTTGAGGGCGGTAAGGGCCGAGTTTTCACCTTTTTCCAGGAACCCCATACGGATAAGGAAAAGGTGGATTTTCTCAAACATAAGTATGGTATTGGCGGTCACTCCCATGCCCTGTCCGGTGCAATGAAAAGCGATGAAAGCCACGACGGAAAAGGTCTGCACTACAAAAAAGACGGCTGCCCGGATGTGCATTTCACCTGGGAGAAAGTCGCCAAACGGATTACCGACCTGATCCAGAAGGGACGCTATCTCACAGAACAGGAACAGGCGGAGTATGACAAAATCCAGGCAGAAAAGGCCCTGGCGGAAGAAGATGCCCTGCAAGCCCAGCAGCCGGACCCGGCTGTGTGGGAATACAACGGCGTCAAGGAGCGCCACCCGGATGATATAATCCTCTACCAAATGGGGGATTTTTTTGAGCTGTACGGTGAGGACGCCAAAACTGCTGCTGCGGAACTGGACCTCAATCTCACGACCCGCGCTATCCCCGGCGGTGGCCGTGTGGAAATGTGCGGCTTTCCGGCAAACCGGCTGGAGCAGGTTGTGGAACAGCTGCGGGATAAGCATGATGTGACCATTTCCGCTGTCCCGAAGGGCGGCAGGGAGCGGCAGGAGTATTCCATGCCCTCTATCGACCATGAGGCGGAACAGCACATCAATGCCCAGGAAGCGGAGTTTGGCGCAGACGGGACCAGAGTATTTCAGGAGACCGAAGCAGCCGCAGCCCCTACGATTCGAGAACTGCATGAGCAATACAAGCCCATTGTACTTGCCGCTGTTATGGAAGATGTGCCATATCGCAATGCCTGCGGTCACAGTGACCATGAGAACGCCGTGATCGAGGGCAATGCCGCTATTCGCCGTGCTGTCCTGGGATCTGGCAACATGGAGCTGCTCCGCCTCTATTCCGACACACCGGAGTTCCGCCAGCGCCTTCATCGAGAAATCATCGACGAGACCTATCCCAAGCTCCATGAGCTGCTGCACCCTCTCACGGACAATGACATCGACAAGGCTATCCAGGACTGGAACGGCAAAATCGAAAGTAAACACGCCGTTGTCCGTTACATGGAGAAACATGGGCGGGAAAAAGATACCGCTGCATGGCTGGCCCATGAGTTTGACGGCGGCGATGGCAAAACCCCGTTTTCGGTTCGCCCGGAAAGCCCCGAAGGAACGGTGCTGCCCTGGCCCAAGGTACAGCGCCGGATCGCTCAGCTTATCAAGGAGGACCGGTTCTACACCGAAGCGGAACAGGACCGGTTCGACAACATCGACCCCATCGCCATTCGGGAGGCTTTGGCCGAGCGCGGCATTGTGAATGGTGAACTGGTGGATGAGGAAAAACTGGATAATGACCCATTCATCCAGCGTGTTATGGCGGATGTGGAGGCCATATCCAGAGAGAGCGTCCCGGCAGATGAGCCGGAACAGCCTTCTCCCCATAATTTGCGTGTTCTGGTTTCAGATGAGGAATACGCTGCGGCTCGTGGCACACTCCGGGAGCGAACCTCCTACGATCCAGCGGTTCCTCCTTACAATGTGGGTGATATTGTCTATCTGGATGACCGGCCCCATCAGATCACAGAGCTGCGGGATGACACGGTGCAGCTGCTGCCCACCGGCATGAGCTATCCCATCTACCGGGCTGAGAGCCGGGAACGGTTTGAGCAGCTTTTGCGGGAGGATAACCGCAACGACTTCTATACCGAATTCCTGCCTGCAAATCTGGATACGGTGGACCAGGACCTTCGGGATGTGCTGGCCCATGGCCTGATTGGTGAGGCGGACAAGGCGGAGCTTTCCGAGCTTCTTCGCAACGGCAAGAGTAACCAGGAGGTAGCCTTGTGGCTGAGCCGGGCCTATCCCAACATCGTGGAAACGATGGAGCTGGAGACCGGCGAGACCGCCGATTACCGCACGATGCCGGAAGGTATCGAGCTGGAAGTGCTGGATGCAGATGAAAAGCGTCTGGCCATGCTGTTCTTCCAGTGGAGCGAGGTTGCGCCTTTGCTGCGCGGGATGTATGCCCGTCAGTTGGACGGTTTTGAGCAGGAACGCCCCGAACCGGCTGCCGAAACCCCGGCCTTCCAAGCCGAGACTGTGGCTGTCTATCCGGGCGATAAGAACAATCTGCCCTATGATGTGGTTGTTCAGACCCTGCGAACCAATGAGCCGGAGCCGCCCACGCCTGCTGTCGAGCCGGAAAAGACTCTGGATGAGGTACTGGACGAACACCCCGTTTCCATTCAGGTAAACGGCGAGTGGCAGACCTTCCCCAATGTCAAAGCTGCCGAGGAAGCCTCTTATGAGGAATACAAGGCCAATCTGCGTCGCACCGCCGAGAATTTCCGTATCACTGACGATCACCTGGGCGAAGGCGGCCCCAAGGCTAAGTTCCAGGCCAATGTCGAGGCAATCAAGCTGCTGAAATACCTGGAGGAAACCACCGAGCAGGCAACGCCGGAACAGCAGAAAATCCTTTCTCGGTATGTGGGCTGGGGCGGCCTTGCCGATGCCTTTGACCCCGACAAGGAAAGCTGGAGCAAGGAATATGCCCAGCTGAAGGAACTGCTGACCCCGGAGGAATACGCTGCTGCCAGAGGTTCCACCCTCAACGCGCACTACACCAGCCCTACGGTCATCAAAGCGATTTACGAGGCTGTGGGCCGCATGGGATTTGAGACCGGCAACATCCTGGAGCCGTCCTGTGGTGTAGGCAATTTCTTCGGTATGCTGCCGGAGGAAATGCGAAACAGCCGTCTTTACGGCGTGGAGCTGGATTCCATCAGCGGGCGTATTGCCCAGCAGCTCTACCCCAAGGCCGACATCACCGTGGCAGGGTTTGAGACCACCGACAGGCGGGATTTCTACGATCTGGCGGTGGGTAATGTACCGTTTGGCCAGTATCAGGTTCGGGATAAAGCCTATGACAAGCTGAATTTCAGCATTCACAACTACTTTTTCGCCAAGGCTCTGGATCAGGTTCGTCCCGGTGGCGTGGTGGCCTTTGTCACCAGCCGCTACACGATGGACGCCAAGGATTCCACCGTGCGCCGGTATCTTGCTCAGCGCGCCGAACTGCTGGGGGCCATCCGTCTGCCCAATGACGCTTTCAAAAAGAACGCAGGTGCCGAGGTCGTTTCGGACATCATCTTCCTGCAAAAGCGTGACCGTCCGTTGGACATCGTGCCGGAGTGGACGCAGACCGGGCAGACCGAGGACGGCTTTGCCATCAACCGCTATTTCCTGGACCACCCGGAAATGGTGCTGGGCCGACAGGAACCGGAAAGCACCGCCCACGGCATGGACTACACCGTGAACCCCATCGAGGGGCTGGAGCTTGCCGATCAGCTGCATGATGCCGTGAAGTACATTCGCGGCACCTACCAGGAGGCCGAGCTGCCGGAGCTGGGCGAGGGCGAAGCCATCGACACTTCTATCCCTGCTGACCCCAATGTGAAAAATTACTCCTACACCGTTGTGGACGGCGATGTGTATTACCGTGAAAACAGCTGTATGGTACGGCCTGACCTGAATGCCACCGCCGAAGCCCGTGTGAAAGGACTGGTGGGTCTGCGAGAATGTGTCCAGCAGCTCATTGATCTGCAAATGGACGCCGCCACACCGGACAGCGCCATCCAGGACAAACAGGCCGAACTGAACCGGCTCTATGACAGCTTCTCTGCAAAATATGGTCTTATCAATGACCGGGCGAACCGGCTGGCCTTTGCTGATGATTCCAGCTACTATCTGCTCTGCGCGCTGGAAGTCATTGACGAGGACGGCAAGCTGGAGCGCAAGGCGGATATGTTCACCAAGCGCACCATCAAGCCCCACAAGGCGGTGGACACTGTGGATACCGCAAGTGAAGCTCTGGCCGTATCAATTTCCGAAAAAGCCTTTGTCGATATGGCGTATATGGCGGAGTTGACCGGCAAGACCGGCGACGAACTGGCCGCCGAGCTAAAAGGCGTGATCTTCCGTGTACCTGGGCAGTTGGAGAAAGACGGCACTCCCCATTATGTAACAGCCGACGAATACCTGTCCGGCAATGTGCGGCGCAAGCTGCGTCAGGCACAGCGGGCCGCACAGCAGGACCCTTCCTTTGCAGTCAATGTGGAGGCCCTTACCGCTGCCCAGCCCAAAGACCTGGATGCGTCGGAGATTGAGGTGCGCCTGGGCGCTACCTGGATCGACAAAGAGTACATCCAGCAGTTTATGTATGAGACCTTCGACACGCCGTTTTATCTCCAGCGCAATATCGAGGTCAACTATTCTTCTTTCACCGCTGAGTGGCAGATCACCGGCAAAAGCTCTGTAAGCCAGAACAATGTGGCAGCCTATACCACCTACGGAACCAGCCGTGCCAATGCCTACAAGATTCTGGAGGACAGCCTGAACCTGCGGGATGTCCGTATCTACGACACCATAGAGGATGCAGACGGCAAAGAGCGCCGGGTGTTGAATGCCAAAGAGACCACCCTGGCCGCCCAAAAGCAGCAAGCGATCCGGGACGCTTTCAAAGACTGGATTTGGAAAGACCCGGACCGCCGCCAAGCTCTGGTCCGCCAGTACAATGAGGAAATGAACTCCACCCGTCCCCGTGAATACGACGGCGGACACATTACTTTCGGTGGTATGAACCCGGCCATCACCTTGCGGGAACACCAGAAAAACGCTATCGCTCATGTGCTGTACGGCGGCAATACGCTGCTGGCACACGAGGTAGGCGCTGGCAAAACCTTTGAAATGGTGGCTGCCGCCATGGAGAGTAAGCGCCTGGGCTTGTGTCAGAAATCCCTCTTTGTGGTGCCGAACCATCTGACCGAACAATGGGCGTCGGAGTTTCTGCGGCTCTATCCTTCCGCCAACATTCTTGTCACCACCAAAAAGGACTTTGAGACCCACAACCGCAAGAAGTTCTGCGCCCGCATTGCCACCGGCGATTATGACGCCATCATCATGGGACACAGCCAGTTTGAGAAAATCCCCATCAGCCGAGAGCGTCAGGAACGGCTCCTTCAGGAGCAGATCGACGAGATCACCGAGGGCATTGCCGAGGTGAAGTACAGCGGCGGTGAGCGTTTCACGGTCAAGCAGTTGGAACGCACCAAGAAGTCCCTGGAAGCCCGGCTGGAGAAATTGCAGGCCGAGAGCCGCAAGGACGATGTGGTAACATTCGAGCAGTTGGGTGTGGACCGCCTGTTCGTCGATGAGGCGCATAACTATAAAAACCTGTTTTTATACACCAAGATGCGGAATGTGGCAGGTCTCTCCACAAGCGATGCCCAAAAGTCCAGCGATATGTTTGCAAAGTGTCGCTATATGGATGAACTGACCGGAAACCGTGGTGTGATTTTCGCCACTGGCACCCCCGTATCGAACAGCATGACCGAACTTTACACCATGCAGCGGTATCTCCAGTATGACCGCCTGCAAGAGCTGAACATGACCCACTTCGACTGCTGGGCCAGCCGCTTCGGAGAAACCGTCACGGCGCTGGAGCTGGCACCGGAAGGCACCGGCTACCGGGCAAGAACGAGATTCAGCAAGTTTTTCAACCTCCCGGAGCTGATGAACTTGTTCCGTGAAGTTGCCGACATCAAAACCGCCGATCAGCTGAACTTGCCCACCCCGGAGGTGGAATACCACAACATCGTGGCCCAGCCTACTGAACACCAAAAAGAGATGGTGCAGGTTCTCTCCGAGCGCGCCTCCAGGGTACACAGCGGCAGCGTTGACCCCTCAGAGGACAATATGCTCAAGATTACCGGCGATGGCCGCAAGCTGGGTCTGGACCAGCGTATCATCAACCAGCTGCTGCCGGATGAACCCGGCACCAAGGTCAATCAGTGTGTGGGTAATATCATGCAGATCTGGCGGGACGGCGAGGCTGACAAGCTGACCCAGCTGGTATTCTGCGACATTTCCACGCCCCAGGCAGCCCCCTCCAAAAAGGCAGCCAAACAGCTGGATAATCCCACACTTCATGCGCTGGAACAGGCTGTGCCGTTGGATGAGCCTGAGCCTGCCTTTACCATCTATGAGGACATCCGCCAGAAGCTCATCGCCCAGGGAATGCCCGCCGAGCAGATTGCTTTTATCCACGAAGCCAAGACCGAGGTGCAGAAGAAAGAACTGTTTTCCAAGGTTCGCACTGGGCAGGTGCGCGTCCTGCTGGGCAGCACCTCCAAAATGGGCGCTGGCACCAATGTGCAGGACCGGCTTGTGGCGCTCCATGACCTGGATTGTCCGTGGCGTCCGGGAGACCTTGCCCAGCGCAAGGGCCGTATCGAGCGCCAGGGCAACCAGAATCCGCTGGTCCATGTGTACCGCTATGTTACCGAGGGAACTTTCGATGCCTACCTGTGGCAGACGGTGGAGAACAAACAGAAATTCATTTCGCAAATCATGACCAGCAAAAGCCCGGTCCGCTCCTGCGATGATGTGGACGAAACGGCGCTGTCCTTTGCCGAGATCAAGGCCCTGTGCGCCGGAGACCCCCGTATCAAGGAGCGCATGGATTTGGATGTGGAGGTTGCGCGTCTGAAGCTGATGAAAGCTGACCATCAGAGCAAGCAGTACCGCCTGGAGGATCAGTTGCTCAAATACTTCCCCCAGGAAATCGAAACTAACAAGGGGTTTATTAAAGGCTTTGAAGCGGATCTGGAGACCCTGGCCGCCCATCCTCACCCGGAGGATGGCTTTGCTGGAATGGAGATCCGGGGCGATGTGCTGACTGACAAAGAAAACGCCGGTGCAGCCTTGCTAGACGCCTGTAAGGAGGTCAAAGGCTCCGAACCGGTGCAGATCGGCAGCTATCGGGGCTTTACTATGTCCGTGGAGTTTTCCGCTTGGAAACAGGAATATACGCTCCTGTTGAAAGGCCAGATGACCCACCGGGCAAGCCTCGGCACAGACCCGCGCGGAAACCTCACCCGTATCGACAATGCACTGGCTCAAATGCCTCAGCGTTTGGAAGCCGTGAAAAACCAGCTGGACAACCTTTACCAACAGCAGGCCGCAGCCAAAGAGGAAATCGGAAAGCCGTTTCCCTTTGAGGATGATCTGCGAGTCAAGTCCGCCCGTCTGGTGGAACTGGACACGCTGCTGAACATTGACGGCAAGGGCCATGCCCAGCCGGAAACTGTGGTTGCCAAGAGCGCACGGCCTTCGGTGCTGGACAGCTTGAAGCGCCCGGTGCCACCCCGTAGCCCTGAAAAGAAACCGAAACAACATGAGGAGGTGCGATAACATGAATACCAACGATCTGAATACGGCCCTTTATGAGAAGATGGCCGCTGAACAGGACAAATACCGGGACTGGCTGAAAAGCCAGCCCCCGGAGGAAATCCTGCACCATACCTATGAGTACACCGTCCGGGAGGACATTGTGATGGCGATGGAGGACTTGGAGCTGACCGATGCCCAGGCCCAGGCGCTTTTGGATTCGCCTACACCGCTGGCCGATGTGTACCGTCACTTTGAGAAGCTGGAGACCGGCTACATGGATGTGATCCGGGACAGCATTGAAAACCGAGCGGATGATGTGTGTAAGGTTTTGGAAGAACAGCGGTCCATCCCTCTCTATCTCCATTCTGCCGCCTATGCGTCCCAGCATGGGGAGATGGCACAATATAACCGCTCTTATCAGGCAAACTTTGACTGTAAAGAGGCCATTGAACACGCCATCAGCGCCCACTATGCGGATAACCGACTGGATACGGAGTCTGCGGTTAAGGCGGTGCTGGAAAAGTTCGGGTCGGAACGAGTACAGTTCATCCTTGCCAACACCATCCAGCATAAGGACAGCGACGGTCGCGTTTCCCGTGACAACAAAGCCTGGGCAAAGACCATTCCCATGCCGGAGGACAGCGGCACTTCGCGCCACTGTGCTTATCTGGTTGTGGATGAGGTCAATCTTGGTCTGACCGATCTGTTTACACGGCAGGCACGAAAAACGCTTCAGGAACCGGAGAAAGGCTCTGTCTTGCAAAAGCTCAAACAGGAGCCTACCACCCACAAGCCTGCTTTATCGAAGAAACAGGAGCCGGAACGATGAGCGCCAAAAAGCGTAAACGGGATGTGCCGGTCCTGTTTTGGGTTTCCGATGCGGAGATGGAAGCGATCCAGCAGAAAATGGCACAGTTCGGAACAAAAAACCTGAGCGCCTATCTGCGGAAGATGGCTGTGGACGGCTATGTGGTACAGCTGGACTTGCCGGAGCTGAAGGAACTGGTATCCCTGTTGCGCCGAAGCAGCAATAACCTGAACCAGCTCACCCGACGGGTACATGAAACGGGGCGGATTTATGATGCTGACCTGGAGGATATAGCCCAACGGCAGGAGCAGTTATGGGAGGGCGTGAAAGAAATCCTAACCCAGCTTTCCAGGCTTTCGTAACAGGGATATATGCCCCAACTGCGGAGGGAGGAACGGCGTTCTTTTCGCCGCGCCTTCCTCCGTTTTTTCTTTTGCCCATATCCTTGTCTTTTTGAAATGTTGGAAGGATAATATGGGTAGAATAGTGATAGTATAAAAATAGTACAAAGTAAAGATGCCATGTATACCTAAATCATGTATGATAAGAAAGATGATGTGAAGGAGGAAGCACAGACATGGCAAAAGGTACGAAATATGACCAACAGTTTAAGGAGAACGCAGTCAGGTATCGGCTGGATCATCCGGAACTCACACTCAAGAAGGCGGCTGAGAATCTGGGAATCAGTGATTCTGCTCTTAAAACATGGCTCCGGGCAGCCAAGGAACATGAAGGCTGTGTGCCAACAAGAGGATCCGGGAATTATTCCAGTGATGAGGCAAAAGAGATCGCACGTCTCCAGCGGGAACTAAGAGATACAAAGGATGCCCTTGAAATCCTAAAAAAAGCCATCAGTATCCTGGGAAAATGACAGAGGCTGTTTATACTGCCACAGCAGAGTATATTGTGGAAATGGAACAACGGCCGATGAAGCACCGTGTCTCTGTCAGCGGGGTACTAAAACGTCTTGGTGTTTCACGATCCGGCTACAACGCATGGAAAAAAAGATGCCCTTCTGCTACTGAAAAACATCGTGGGGAGGTCAAAGAAAAAATTTTGAAAATCTATGAGGATTCCCACCAAAACTATGGCGCTCCTAAAATCACCAGGGAATTGTGGAAAGACGGCGAAAAAATTGCAGTAAAAACAGTTGCGAATTATATGCGGCAGATGGGGATCAAAGCACAATGGGTAAAGCCTTACACACAAACTACTATAGATTCTGATTTCAGCAAGGAACTGCACAATATTCTGCAGGAGCAGTTCAATCCGGAACAGCCGGATGCAGTATGGGTGTCAGATATCACATATATTTGGACATTTGAAGGCTTCGTATACTTGACTAGCATTATGGATCTGTATTCCCGAAAAATCATTGCATGGGTACTCAGCGAAACTCTGGAAGCATCCCATGTAGTGGACTGCGTAGAGAAAGCAAAGAGAACACGCAGCATTACACAGCCGCTGATTATACATACAGACAGAGGCTGCCAGTACGTATCAGACGCGTTTCGTCAGGCAACAGATGGGATGATAAACAGTTATTCAAAGAAAGCATATCCATGGGATAATGCGTGTATCGAATCTTTCCATGCGTTACTGAAAAGGGAATGGATTAACCGCTTTAAAATTTTTAACTACCGGCATGCATATAAGTTGGTATTTGAATATATTGAAACATTTTATAATACAGTGCGGATCCACAGTCATTGTGGATATCTTTCGCCTGATCAATATGAGGAGAAGTATTATGCAGCATTAGACGAAAAAGCAGAAGCTTTGGCAGGGTAAGCCAACTTAAAAAAGGCATGTTTAATTTGTACTTTTTCTTGACATAGGACCAGAAAACAGATTGCCGCAAAGGAGTTGAGAATAGATGAAAACCTTTGAGAAGGTGTTGGAGATTTTTCGTGAGTATTTGGACTGTGATCTAGAGGAAGAAGTCCTCCCTTGTCGAGAAGGTTATCTCCGCGTCACATGGAATGGAGATTCCCGCTACTGTGTGGATGGACTTCTCAGCCGGACACCGGACGAACTATTCGAGGTGCTGTTATCTGATTATCGCAGCTATGAGGAACTGCGGCTAACCAAAGGATGCCGAGAAGTGACGGAAGAAGATGAAAGACAGGCAGAAATTCTCTGTCAGAGCTTTCGGGAACGATGGAAGGAGGAAGAAAAATGAGGGCGATCTGGTTCATTCTGAAACTGCCGTTGAAGATTTTAATGGCTCCGGTGATTCTGTCGCTGACCCTGTTCGTCTGGATTTGTGTGGGGATTGTCTATGTCTCCGGTTTGGTGCTGGGGCTTATCAGCATGGTGGTTGCCCTGCTGGGTGTGGCAGTTCTGATTACTTACTCCTTGCAAAACGGCATTATCCTGCTGGTGATAGCATTTCTCATTAGTCCCTATGGTTTGCCAATGGCTGCAATCTGGCTACTGGGCAAGGTACAGGACTTGAAGTTTATCATTCAAGATTTGGTTTATGGATAATATGAAAACCTCCGACGAATTTCGTCGGAGGTTTTATGGTTCTAGGTTATCTTCTTGAAAAAGCGGCGATGCAAAAAAGGTATCTATCCCAATCCCCATTCCTTGGCACATCTCATGAATGATCCGTAGCTTAACCGAATCATACGAGCAGTTGATGACATTTCCAATCGTAGACTTGGGAACACCGCTTTTCATATACAGTTGATATTGTGTCATTTTTCTTTCATCTAGTAATTCTAACAGACGTTTGCTTACCGCCTCGTTTAGCTTCATTCTATACACCGCCCCTGTGACTGTACTATATTTAGTATATGGGCAGTTTTGCTAAAATTGGTCCCTGTACCTGTACTAATAGAGCTATTTGCAGTATGATGGTAATAGGGGTGCCATCGTATGAACGTAACTTTTTGTGGCCATTCGCAAATCACAAAGGCAGACAATATTGCGAATTGGCTTCGCAATGTAACACAAGACCTAATTGAGCAAGGAGCAACAACTTTTTATCTTGGAGGATATGGAGAGTTCGACAGTTTAGCAGCGTCTATTTTACGGGAACAAAAGAAAAAGTATCCGCAAATCGAGCTGGTTCTTGTATTGGCATATTTGAACACTGGCCGGGATGTTTCTGGCTATGACAGTACCGTGTATCCACCGCTGGAAAACGTACCGCGCCGTTTTTCGATTTCTCATAGAAATCGCTGGATGGTAGAGTCCGCCGATGTAGTGGTGGCCTATGTTCTCCATGATTGGGGCGGAGCAGCCACAACGTTACGGTGTGCCAAACAGAAAAAGAAGCAGATTATTTCATATCGTGATGAAATGGGCAGCTGAGGTTGTCTATTTTGCTGCCACTTCATATTTCCAAAACTGTTGAACGTTAAGCTGTCGGTAAAATTATGCCGAATTTTCATCACTTTACTTTTGAACTAATATTGCTTATAATATTAGTGTGAAAGGAAGTGGTACGGTGGGACAATTTGAACAGCTGGATCAGCTGCTGGAAACACAGGATGGGATGCTGCGAACAGCTCAAGTAGTATCTGCTGGTATTTCTAAGCCTGTTTTTTATGATTATGTGCACTCACGGGAATTGGAGCGGGTCGCGCATGGAATTTATCTTTCCAAGGATGCCTGGGTCGATGCCATGTACTTACTTCATCTGCGGGTCGAACAGGCAGTGTTTTCCCATGAGACAGCTTTATTTTTTCACGATCTGACAGACCGCGAGCCGCTGGAATATACGGTCACAGTCAAGACCGGATATAATCCCTCCAAGCTGAAAGCAGAGGGCGTACAGGTATTCACCATTAAGGCGGAACTGCATGGGGTGGGCCTGACAACGGCTCAGACACCATTTGGGCATACAGTTCCTGTCTATGACCTGGAGCGCACCATCTGCGACCTGCTCCGCAGCAGGAACAACATGGAGATGCAGACTTTTCAAGGGGCATTAAAGATGTATGCCAGAAGAAAAGACAAAGACCTGCGGACATTGATGCGGTATGCCGGTATGTTCCGGGTAGAAAAAATTCTGCGGCAGTATTTGGAGGTGCTTTTATGATAAAAACAGCAAGGCAGTTGAAGGATCTGATCCGCAATCTTTCCAGAAAAAAATCTGCGGACGCCCAGCTCTTGATGCGGAACTACATGATGGAGCGTTTTCTGGAGCGTATCTCCCTTTCTGAATATCGTGACAAATTTATTCTGAAAGGCGGTATGCTGGTAGCGGCTATGGTTGGTCTGGATGCCCGTTCCACGATGGATTTGGACGCTACTGTAAAAGGAGCCAATGTCAATGTGGAGGACATAGAGAATTTGATTTCCGCTATTGTGAGTGTCCCGCTTGATGATGGCGTCAAATTCCAGCTGAAAAGTATTTCGGAGATTATGGATGAGGCGGAATATCCGGGGATTCGCGTAAATATGACTACAACCTTTGACGGTGTGGTGACGCCTTTGAAGATTGACATTTCCACAGGGGATGCCATTACCCCCAGGGAGATCCGCTACTCTTTCAAGCTGATGCTGGAAGATCGCTCCATTGATATTTGGGCGTACAATCTGGAAACGGTTCTGGCCGAAAAGCTGGAAACGATCATTACCAGAACTACCACCAACACCCGCATGAGAGATTTCTATGACATTTATATTCTGGAACAGCTGCATGGGAATACATTGGACCCTCAGATTCTCCATGATGCGCTGCGGGCCACTGCTCACAAACGCGGGACAGAACGACATCTTGCAGAAGCTGCCGAAGTTTTTGAGGAAGTGGAGAACAGCTCGGTTATGCAGAAACTTTGGGAATCGTACCGCAAAAAATTTTCCTATGCGGCAGATCTGGAGTGGAACATCATCATGGGGGCGGTGCGCAGTTTATACGCTCTCAGTGAAAAGGAATCGAGCCTATGAAGAAGCACGGCCATTATTGTAAAGTCTGCGGAGAATATAAGGCTAATGAAAAATTTTCCGGCAAAGGTCATGCGGCGCACGTCTGTAAATCCTGTGCTTCTTTGCCGCCGGAGAAGCAAGCGGAGCAAATGACAATAAACCGCTTGCTGAATCTCCCATGGAGATTATCAAAGGAGCAGATTTCCTGGCTGAAGAACCGAATGAAAGATAAGCGCCGGGAAGTTCGTGCGCTGGCAAAAGAACAATACGAGATGAGGTTTCCTCCGAAGCGGTTAGAGGACATCGAGGACAATTTTGATTTTCTCGATGAGGACGATTTAATAGAATAACAAAAGCGGTCTGCACCATGCAGGCCGTTTCTTTTTTGGAAAGGAGGTCTCCCTTATGGCAACCACACGCATCATGCCGCTGCATATCGGCAAGGGTCGGACTGAGAGCCGTGCCATCAGCGATATTATTGACTATGTGGCAAATCCCCAAAAGACCGACAACGGAAAATTGATTACCAGCTATGGATGTGACAGCCGCACTGCTGATGCAGAGTTTCTGTTGGCAAAGCGGCAGTATATTGCCGCCACCGGACGAGTGCGCGGTACAGATGATGTGATCGCCTACCATGTGCGCCAGTCGTTCAGGCCCGGAGAGATCACACCGGAGGAAGCCAACCGGCTGGGCATAGAATTTGCCAGGCGGTTCACCAAAGGCAATCATTCCTTTGTGGTCTGCACCCACATCGACAAATCGCATATTCATAATCACATCATCTGGTCGGCGGTCAATATGGATTGTGACCGGAAGTTCCGTAACTTTTGGGGAAGCACCAGAGCTGTTCGACGTTTAAGTGACACCATTTGTATCGAGAACGGACTATCCATTGTGGAGAACCCCAAGCCCCACGGAAAAAGCTACAACAAGTGGCTGGGCGAACAAGCCAAGCCCTCCCATCGGGAACAGCTACGGGTGATGATTGACCGGGCGCTGGAGCAAAAGCCAGCAGACTTTGACACACTTCTGCAACTGCTTTCCGAGATGGGCTGCGAGGTATCTCGGCGCGGGAAAGCAATCCGCCTTAAAGCTCCCGGCTGGAAGAATGTAGCCCGTATGGATGACAAGCTGGGAGCCGGGTACAGCGAAACAGAAATCCGTGCGGTGCTGGCTGGAGAAAAGCAGCACACGCCCCGCAAGAAATCCACCGTGCAGCCGGAGCCACCCAAGGTCAATTTGCTGGTGGATATTCAGGCAAAATTGCAGGCCGGGAAAGGTGCTGGATATGCACGCTGGGCCAAGGTTTTTAACTTAAAACAGATGGCGCAGACCGTGAATTTTCTTACCGAACATCACCTACTGGACTATACAGAGCTGGAAGAAAAAGCGGTGGCGGCTACCGCCCATCACAATGAGCTGTCAGCGCAGATTAAGGCGACGGAGAAACGCATGGCAGAGATCGCCGTCCTGCGTACCCATATCATTAATTATGCCAAGACCCGCGAGACCTATGTTGCCTATCGCAAGGCCGGTTATTCCCGAAAATTTCGGGAGGAACATGAGCAAGAAATTCTGCTCCATCAGGCGGCAAAAAATGCCTTTGATGAGATGGGAGTGAAGAAGCTGCCCAAGGTCAAAGACCTGCAATCTGAGTATGCCAAACTGCTGGAGGAAAAGAAGAAAACCTACGCCGAGTACCGGCGTTCCCGTGAGGAAATGCGGGAACTTTTGACGGCAAAGGCCAATGTGGATCGGCTGCTGAAAATGGATGAGGAACAGAAAAAAGAACAAGAAAAAGACCACGGCCAGCGGTAAGCCGGTCATGGTCATAAGCGTCCATCGGACGCGTAGCCGCAGAATGAAATTCTGCGTTCAAAGGGGCTTGGGGGCGCTGCCCTCAACAAGCAAAGCAGAGGGGGAAATCACGTCAGGATTTTTCCCTCTGTGGGCCGAGTGTATTAACACCGGCATTGCTTGCCACTTTTGTTCGCAAACAATATCCGTATCCTTTACACGATGATTTACTTTTATTATCATAGTCGTAATAAGTATATAAACTACTTACATATAAGCACCTAAAATATGAAAGGGCTGATAAAATGATGACCTTTGAAAAGGTTTTAGAAGTATTCAACGATTACCTAAATAAAGATAGTGTTTTGGAGGTGGTGAACACTAAGCGAGGATACACCGTTATGATTTGGGATGAAAAAGATGAGCAATGGTTTGGTGTGGAACATTGCAAAGCCCCCGAGCTTTTACGGGATGCCTTACTTGATGGCTATCGTGATTTTTTAGAGCAACAACTTACTCATAACCGCAGGAGTTTAACCGAAACAGAAATCTTAGATATTCAAAACCGATGTGAACAGCTTTATGATTTGTGTGGAGAATAAAAAAATAACCTAAAAAGTGCGATAGCCTGTGTAGGTGTCGCACTTTTTTCAGTTGGCTTGGCTTACGAAAACAGCGTTAATTATTCCGCAGTTTCTCTTGCCTTTTTCAAGCCTTGAGCCGTAGCTTCCATCACGATAAGCTCCTTTTCTTCCATATCATTCAACAGTACATCAACTTGTTTGCGGCGATTGTTGTCGCCATCTTCATTGCATGGAAAAAAGAACTGGTCTACAGAGATGTCAAGCAAGGTAGTAATGAGATAAAATTTGTTAAGCCTTGGGTGCTGCCCCCTGTTCTCTATATACATAATAGAGCGTGGCGTAAGGTCTACCAGTTGGGCAAGATATTCCTGTGTCCACCCTTTTGCTTCCCGAGCTTTTTTTATCGCTATACCTAACGGCTTAAAATCAAGTTTTCTTTCATCTTGGTACATTTTAATATCATCCTATATCATTGTACATTTCGGGTGATGATATTTGAACGAAGTATGATTTTATGTTTAGTAGTGTATAATTTCGTATTAGTGGAGAGAAACTTGCTATTATTCGTCATTCCGTATATAATAATTATATACTCTTTGCGAAAGGAAGTTGATATTATGAATTACATTTCTGTGAAAGCCGCTTCTGAAAAATGGGGCATATCGGAAAGACGGATACAAAAATTATGTGAGGAAAATCGCATTGACGGAACTGAAAAATTTGGTCGTGCATGGATGATACCAAAAGATGCAGAAAAACCCGTTGATGGACGTATGAAAACAAGGAACAAACAGGAGGAGAATCATGGAATTTAATGAAAAGCTACAACAGCTTAGGACTGGAAAGAACTTAACGCAGGAACAACTTGCGGAGCAATTATATGTATCAAGAACAGCCATTTCAAAATGGGAAAGCGGCAAGGGTTACCCTAACATTGAGTCGCTCAAGTGTATTTCTAAATTCTTTTCTGTGACCATAGATGAACTGCTATCGGGCGAAGAACTGATTACACTTGCCGAAACTGAAAATCGTTCCAACTTGAAAAAAATTTACAGTTTCATTTATGGAATATTAGATATGATGGCGGTTACTTTTATACTTTTGCCGTTGTATGGTAAGCTTGTTGACGGATATATTTATTCTGTCAATCTACTTTCATTTACAGACACTACCCCAATATATCTTGCAATCTATTGGATTGTTTTTATTGTTTTGATTGCACTTGGGATAGCGAAACTGATGTGTGTTTGTTTTGAAAAGGAATCATGGAGCAACATAATCACAAAATGCTCTCTCGTGCTGAGTACGCTTTTTATCTGCTTCTTCGCTGCGGCAAGACAACCCTATGTAACCGCCCTTATGTTTCTGCTATTTGTTGCTAAAATATTTGTCTGGATAAAGCAAACCCAAACAAAGTAAAATGCCATAAACCCTTTAAAATAGGCTCTGACACGATAAGTGTCGGAGCTTTTTTCGTGCTGACATCTATTGTGTCGGCATTGTGACGGTAGATTTCTTGGCTTCTATGCAATACTCGTGGATAATAAGATTGTGGTCAGCGAAAACAAGAACAGCAACCCACGGAAAGGAGAATCAAATATGGATTATATCATTGAAACAGAAAATCTTACGAAGCGATACGGAACAGCCACCGTTGTCGATAAGGTAAATCTTCATGTGCCAAAGGGCAAAATTTATGGTTTGCTCGGCAGAAACGGAGCAGGCAAAACCACAGCAATGAAAATGATGTTGCAGCTTGCTTTCCCAACGGAGGGAACGGTACGCTTGTTTGGCACAAACTATAAGGAAAATATCCATACCCTTTATAGCAAAGTAGGCTCTATTATCGAAACACCGGGATTTTACAGTAATTTAACAGGGTATGAGAATTTGCAAATTCTCGCTAAACTGCGAGGGGGAGTATCTAAAAGTGGAGTAGAAAAAGCTCTTGAAGTTGTGGGGCTGCATAAGGAGAAAAGAAAAGTCTTTTCCGATTATTCCCTCGGAATGAAGCAACGGCTTGGTATTGCCGCCGCCATTATGCACGAGCCGGAGCTTTTAATACTTGACGAACCGATTAACGGACTTGACCCCATTGGAATAGTTGAAATACGCTCATTTTTATCTGAACTTAGTCACAATCATGGCATTACCATTTTTATCTCAAGCCATGTTTTAAGCGAGATTGAACAGATAGCAGATATTATCGGCGTTATGCACGAGGGGCATTTAGTAGAGGAAGTGAATATATCCGAGCTTCACAAAAGGAATCGAAAATACATTCAATTTGATTTATCTGACAGTGAGATAGCCGGAAAGATTTTAGAAAACCACTACCACATGACGGATTTTACAGTGCAGGACGGTACGGTGAGAATTTATGACTTTAGCCAAAGTGTTGGAGAAATCAATCGAGAATTTGCACGAAATGGACTGCTCGTGACAAGGATAAATGATAGTGAGGAAAACTTAGAGGACTACTTTTCTAAACTGATTGGAGGTGGCGGTATTGCTTAATCTTATTTCTTGTGAATTATTAAAACTAAAGCGTTCAAAAGTGGTGCTAATTAGTGTGGCAGGGGTATTATCTACCCCACTTTTGATGTTAATAGAAGCCTTGCAAACACATTTTGATAAGCCGGAGATTATCTTTACCTTGTCTGACATATACAGCGACAGTGTACTGTATATCATGCTGCTGGTAAACATTATGATATATGTGGCAATTGCAGCTTACTTGTTTAGCAGAGAGTACACAGAAAGCACCCTCAAAACCATATTGCCCATACCCATTTCAAGGACAAAACTATTAATTGGAAAATTTTGCACCCTGCTTCTTTGGATTGTTATGCTAACCCTTGTAACATGGGCAGGTATATTTATCGTTTGTGGGCTATATGACGCTGTCTTTACATTGGAGGGATATAGCTTACTAGTGGCAATAGTATGGCTCCCCAAGTTTTTGTTTGGCAGTATCCTGATGTTTTTAACAGTTTCTCCTTTTGTGTTTGTTGCTATGAAAACAAAAGGATTTGTCGCCCCGATGATTGGCTCTGCCGTGATTGTCATGGGAAGTGCCGCACTTTCAAATCAAGAATGGGGAGCGTTGTATCCGTGGACAGCCACCTATTTCTTGGTGCAGGGTAAACTTCAGAGTACCGGCTATCCTACACTGCTGTCTGTATCTATTATTATTCTTGTATCAGCAGTTGGTTTTCTTATGACCTTTCATCATTTTAAAAAGGAGGATTTGAAATAATGGTACTTGATTTTATAGAAATTTTAAAAGTTATTTTTCTTGGAATTGTTGAGGGTATTACTGAGTGGCTACCTATCAGCAGCACAGGACATATGATTCTTGTGGACGAATTTATCACACTTAATATGAGCGAAGCATTTAAAGAAATGTTTTTTGTTGTTATTCAACTTGGAGCTATACTCGCAGTGGTTGTAATGTTTTGGAACAAGATGTTTCCCTTTCAATTTAAGAACAAAGCACAGTCAATTGTTAAAAAGGATACTTTCTCGTTGTGGTTCAAGGTTGCGGTAGCTTGTGTACCGTCAGCTATTATGGGGATTCTATTTGATGATTATTTGGATGCTTACCTCCAAACCCCCATTGTGATTTCAATCATGTTAATCTTTTATGGTTTGTTATTCATTCTCATAGAAAATTGGAATAAAAAGCGTACTCCTACTACTATGGCACTTTCTGACATCAGCTATAAAACAGCAATCTTGATAGGGGCATTTCAAGTGTTATCACTTATACCCGGCACATCACGGTCGGGAGCAACGATTATAGGTGCTTTACTCATAGGAGTTTCACGAGTGGCAGCAGCAGAGTTTACTTTTTTCCTCGCAGTACCTACTATGCTTGGAGCAAGTGCTTTTAAGCTGTTAAAATTCGGGTTTGAATTTACAAGTGCAGAACTGCTCGCTCTTGTTCTCGGTATGGCTGTGGCATTTGCGGTATCTGTCTTAGTAATTAAATTCCTAATGAACTTTATCAAAAAACATGATTTTAAGGTGTTTGGTTGGTATCGAATTGTGCTTGGTATACTTGTTGTACTTATAAAATCTTAATAATGCGTTTTCTTTGTGCGCGAATAAAAATGCCAGTTGGTCCTTAAGATCAGCTGGCATTTTTGTTTCTGGGGATGGAAAACAACCCAGAGATTCTCGTTGTCGATCTCCTCCTGATTTTAGTTTGCATGGTGAATTTTGCAAATTGAATCTACAGGAGGTTAATAATGGGATTTAATTATGGATATGAGAAAAAGAAGTTTGATAGTAGATGGAAGCGTTTAGAAGTTGAGTATTGTGATGCAGGGATGAGCGAAGAACAGATTGCTGCCATGAAAGAATATGACTGGGCATGGTTTTGCAGTCAAAGGGTTTTTCAAAACCATACGCAACCAATACCTTGTGAACAATATGATGAAGTATGTGGTCAATCACAGCTGTTCCGAAAGTTTGCATCGTTATCTTATCAATGGGATGTTGATAAGATTGATCAAACGCGATATGGATGGTTGGCTTCGGTGGAAAACGAACAACTACTGTTGAGATTGAAGAAGCTGTCGAAGAAAGATTTGGAGCTATTGACATTACTTTTTGTGGATGGTTATCGTCAAATTGATGTAGCACGTCTTTGGCATTGTTCCAGAAGTGCTGTTGCACAAAGATTTAAAAAAATAAAAAAATAAAAAAATTTTTGAATAACACTTAACAAATGAAGCGTATCAGTGCCTACCCATTGAGGGAAGAACATTCTCCCAATGTGGAGCTTGACAATTTCATAGACGGCATTTCCGGTACATAACCTATGTACGAGCGAATCAGGCACGCCGCGAAGATGGACAGCCCCAGGAGGTGATGAATAGGACTGTTCCGAGCGATCCACGTCAGCCTGATACCCGAAAGTGGCATTTCAGGGCGCGATGACTGCATAGGGGTTAAAGATACTTCCTCACGGCCTCCTAAAGACTTGGGGGGAACTCTGCGGCGCACGAGTAAAACGACGCTGTGGAGTTATGACAGCCGCGCCAGCGGAGACCGGAATGTCCCCATCGCCAGGGGTGCGTGGCAAATGTGGCGAGTAAATTTTTCAAAGTCAGATACCATGCGCTGGCAGCTTCGGTTGCCAGCGCATTCATGTGATTTTGAAAGCAACAACCACATCTTTGACAGAAAGGGGGACCACCTATGGAAAAATTGATTTCGCGGAAAGAGGCTGCCAAATTACTGGGGATTAGCATTGCCACTTTGGATGCAGCTCGAAACAGTGGGCTAATTTCCTATGTTCAGTATGTGCAAAATGGTTGCGTGTACTTTACAGATGCTGGCCTTCAGGAGTATATCGCAAAATGCACCCATCGTGCAAAGCCAGTGGAAAAAAGCGCTACATACCGCAAGCTGCGAAGTGTCCGAGCTTGAGCTGTTCCGTATCCTTGCTGGAACCTAATATGTCTGATAAAACAAAGGTACAGCGCTGGACATTATTCTTAGGAGGTGACGGAATTGGCAAAAAGAAAAAGGGCAATTCCTCAATATGGTACGGTCGTGCTTAACGGCATTGAATATTATAGAACCAGAGTCGAAGATTCGGATGGAAACAGAGTGGCGCTTTATGCAAAGACGCCCGAAAAGCTTTATGACAAGGAACTGGAGGCGTTAGAGCAGATTGACAGTACTACGTTTCGTCGAAGATCGCCTACGGTTGCTGAGTACTGTGAGAAGTGGCTGCTGATGCAGTCCGTCCATGTTCGGGCCACCACCTTGACAGATTATACCTCTAAGGTGCGGCGGCACATTATTGGAGGGCTGGGAGACAAGAGAATGGCTGATGTATCCCTGGATGACATCCAACTTGCCCTCGTACCTGTTTCCAAGAAGTCGGCTTCGGTTTATAAGTCTGTGGTGATTCTCTGCAAGTCCATTTTCCGGGCGGCCAAGGAGAGCCATGTGATTGACGAGGACCCGACCATATACCTGGATGCAAAGGGAGGAGTTCCCCAGGAAGAAAGACAGGCATTGACGGATGAACAGGTTGAGCGGCTTTTGGACACGATCCGGGATTTGCCGCCCTATGTATTTGTGATGATCGGTTTATATGCCGGTCTGCGCCGGGAAGAAATCCTGGCGCTGCAATGGGATTCTGTGTATCTGGATGCAGAGGCTCCGTACTTAACGGTACGGCGGGCATGGCACACAGAACATAACAGGCCGGTCATTCTTACCGAGCTAAAGACCAAAGCGGCACAAAGAAACATTCCTCTCCCGGTCTGTCTGGTTGAATGTCTGAAAGATGCAAAGAAAAAATCCACTTCGGATTATGTGATTGCCAATCGGGACGGTGATCCGCTATCCTATACACAGTTTAAGCGGCTGTGGCAGTATATTGTGACGCGGACTGCAAAGCCGAGAATGGCCAGAAAACTTGTGGACGGAAAGTATGTAAAATATATGCTTTACCCGAAACTTGGAGAAAAAGCCAGGAATAACGGCCATGTGGTATATAGCCTGGATTTTGAAGTGACACCGCATCAGCTGCGGCACACCTACATCACCAATCTGATTCATTCTTCGGTGGACCCCAAAACGGTACAATATTTGGCGGGCCATGAAAGCAGCAAAATCACGATGGACATTTACGCAAAGGTCAAATACAACAGGCCGGATGATCTTGTCAAAGCAATGGGCTGTGCCTTTGACTTATGGGACGCTGTGTAAGTTCCGAACAATTCAGAAAATGAAGTAAGAGCGAGACAAGGATGTCTCGCTCTTAGTTTTTCCTTGGCCGTATCTTTGATTCAATTTGAAATCTCTGATAAAAAGGAGGTGTAGATACATCACCACGCGAGAAAGGAAATTAATTATGGCAAAGAAGAAAAAAAACATACCTCAATATGGAACCGTCACACGAAAGGGTGTCCTGTATTACAGAACCCGGATTCTGGACGCAGACGGCAAGCAGGTGAGCTTGTATGGGACTACCTGCGAGGAACTGTACGATAAAGAGCAGGAGGCGAGACGCCAGGTAGCGGAGATCATCTTCCACCGGGAGCATCCTACTGTGGCCGAGTATTGTGAGAAGTGGCTGTTGATGCAATCCGCAAAAGTGTCGCCGGCTACACTGAAGGGCTACGCCTCCAATATGAAGAACTACATTATCAAGCCTTTGGGAGATATGTATATGGAGGAAGTAACAGCGGATGATATTCGTCTGGCGCTGATCCCATTGTCCAATAAGTCCGAGAGCCTGCACAATACGGTGAATATGCTCCTCAAGTGCATTTTTTACTCGGCAGAGCGGAGCCAGTTGCTGGAATACAATCCGTGTGAGGGGATTTCGGCAAAAGGAGGGAAACCGACCCAAAAGAAAGATTCGCTGACAGACCAGCAGGTGGAAGTGCTGCTGGAAACCGTCAAAGGACTTCCGCCGTATCTGTTTACCATGATCGGCTTATATGCCGGTCTGCGCCGAGAAGAAGCTCTCGCCTTGCAATGGGATTGTGTGTTCCTCGATGCACCCACTCCATATATCTCTGTGCGGCGCGCATGGCGATCAGAGCATAACAGACCGGTTATCTCTACAACGCTTAAGACGAAAGCAGCAAGAAGGGATATTCCCATTCCCAAATGCCTTGTGAATTGTCTGCGGGAAGCCAAGGCTGCCTCCAAATCGGAATATGTGATTGCCGATAGTGAGGGACAGCCCTTGTCATATTCGCAGTTCAAACGTGTCTGGCAGTACATCGTTGTTCGGTCTACCAAGGAGCGTACCTATTATAAGTATGTGAACGGACAGAGCATCAAGTACACTGTTCAGCCGAGTCTGGGAGGACATCAGAAAAACAATCCCAACATTGTGTATAGCCTGGACTTCGATGTGACACCGCACCTGCTGCGGCATACCTACATCACCAATCTTCTGTATGCAGGTGTTGACCCCAAGACGGTCCAGTACCTTGCCGGACATGAGAACAGCAAGACAACTATGGACATCTATGCAAGAGTAAAGTATAATAAACCAGAACAGCTATTCGATGTAGTAAATTCTGCATTTCATCAAGCTGTCCCCTCGTAAAAGTGGCCTGTTTTTTGGTTAAGGAATAGGACAACCGAGGGGCCGAGGCTCAAAAAAGCCCGGAATATCAAGGAAAATCATCGCTCAGACGATTGAAGTACGGCCTCAAAGCCGCCCGTCGCGCTCCGCAGTTCAGCAAGCGCTGATTGTCCGCACTATTTGCGAACTTTTCAGTACGCTTCACGACGATTTTGCACGATTGTGTGCAGAAAATCGGATGCGCCTGACGTGGTGGAATGCAGCAAATCGCCTTGGAACTTGCTGAAAAAGCAGCAGGTAAGAAGCGAGTGTGCAGCAGACCTTACAAAAGCAAATTGCCTATTGCAGGAGACGTTTTCCGCAAGGAGAACGTCTCCTGCTTTTTTATTTGCAAAAAAAGAAAAACCTTATGGCTTGCAAATCATGTTGATACCGTCGATAAGGGTCTGGATATCCAGATGAGTGTACACACGCTCGGTCAGGCTCATGGCACCGGAATGACCGGCAATCTTCTTCTGAATGGTGGGGTTCACACCGGCATCAGCCATCATGGAAATACAGGTGTGCCGGGTGTCGTGAGGCTTGTGCTTCATCCCGTATTCTTCCATCAAAGGGTCCCAGTAGGTGTCGCAGTAATTGAAGTAGTCCAGATGCTTGCCGTCTGTGGTGCAAAGCAGATACTCGCAAGGGGAGAGCTCCATCCATCCTTTGTAAAAGGGCAGCATCTTGTCTGCAATGGGCACCTTCCGGATACCGTTTTCGGTTTTGCTTTCCACCACATCAAAATACTGTTTTTCCAGATGGACGTTCTCCTTTTTCAGATCCAGAAACTCCGAAATGCGGCAGGCATTGTAATTGAGCATGAGCAAAATCTGGCAATAGGGATTGGCTTTGTGTGCCCATAGGGTTGCCAGCTCTTCTTTTGTGAAGATATTGCGGTCACGCCGGTTGGGATTCTTGTCCCGGTAACCTGCCAGATCGACAAATTGGGAATAGTCCTTGTTGCAGATGTCGTTCTTCATGGCATAGGCATACATCTGGTTGAACAGACCCTTTAGCTTTTTCAGCGTAGGATAGTTCTTGCCGCAGGTTTCAATGACAAGCTGCAAGTCACACAGTTTGATCTCACGGAAGGCTTTATCGTACAAAAACCCGCAGACTTTGTACGAAGCCTCATACCCCTTTACATTGGAATGTGAGATAGTGGGATACTTGGATTTGGACCAGCGCTCGTACACTTCGGCGAAGGTGACCTTGGCGGTATCCACATCATAAGGGTTCTGATTGTATTCAGCCAGCATTTTCAGACCTTCGGCTCTGGTTTCAGCATAGCCGATGATGATGAAATCCTGAATCTGTCTGCCTTTTTCTTTATCTAAATGCCAGCCGATGGTTTTGCGTACCATATAGGGTTTTCTGCGTTTTCCGGACATTTTGACTACGCTGCCGTAGCCATTGGGTAATTTCATGTTTTTATCAAACTCCCTTTCGCTCAGGCAGATTTTATGATAAAGAGGAAAACCTCTTATCAACATTACTTCAGATTTTCCAGCTGCTCCTTGGTCATGGCCTTCAGCTCGGCAAGACTATATTTGCTGAGATCGGCAGAGTAGAGGGGCTTGTCTGTCAAGGGCGTTCCGGCATATTGGGCCGTATTCTCCTGCATCCAGCTTTTCATCTGTTTGGGATTGTGCCAGTACTCTTCGGACCATGTGCGCGCGGAGGAGAAGTTCTCCAGAAGGTAGCAAAGCGTTCCATTCAGACTGGCATCAGGATTGTCAGCACGAAAAATCAGGGAAGCGGTGAAATTCCCATCATCGTTTTGCTCGTGTTTGATGTCCACATCAAAATGTAGCTCTTTCTTTTTATTGAGTTCATAGAGTACTGCGATGACGTCGGATAGAGAGTTCAGTTGCATTTGGGGCTCTTCAAACCCCAACAGGTAGGAAGGGGTTACCCCCAAAAAGTTTGCAATGCTGCATACGGTGTCAAAGAAAATCCTGCTTTCACCACTTTCGTAGCTCTGCACGGTACGCAGGCTTTTCCCCAAAAACTTCGCAAGTTGAGTCTGTGTAATATTTTTTTCTGTGCGGACTTCTTTGATGCGCTGTCCGATTTGTTCGTTTGTAAGATTCATGGCTTCTCACCTCGTCTTAATACTATCATAGGAATGCGAAGAAATCAAGCATCTTAGGCAAATTATATGAAAATTAAATTCATATACAAGATTGACATACGCAATAAAACTGCGTATAATGAAATTGCTGAAAAGCAATCACAAGCAGAAGGAGGTGGAAAGCATGGGAGAAAATCAGAACTACGGAAAGATGCCGGCGTTTACGGGGAGAAATGTGCCGGTAACGGAAATTGCAAGGGCAATGCACAAGGACGCGCAGTATGTACGAGTGGGCCTGCAACAGGGAATTTTCAAGTTCGGTTACGCAGTCAAGCTGGAAGGTTCCAACGAGTATAACTACTACTGTCCTGACCGCAAGGTATGGGAGGAAATCGGCTATTTTAACCCGGAGAGTCATGTTGGGTAACAAAAAAGAGCGCTTACCCGTGCAGGGGTAAACGCTCCGATGAAAGACAGTACCAACAGCGGCTGCTGTGTGTAACTATCAGGCACCACTGATATTTTACCACAGCAGCCGCCATTTTTGAAGAAAAAATGGGAGGCTTTATGGAAAATGAGAGTACTGTAAAATTGATTTCCCTGGATACAATTCCCGTACAAGAAGTGGAGTGGCTGGTATATCCATTCATTCCCTGCGGAAAGATCACCATCATTCAGGGCGATCCCGGCGAAGGGAAAACGACCTTTATTCTGCAGCTGATCGCACGTCTCACTACCGGCAGACCTGCATGGGACGGAATGTCTCCTATGACACCCGGCAACGTGATCTACCAGACGGCGGAGGATGGTCTGTCGGATACCATCAAGCCAAGACTGCTCGCCGCCGGTGCGGCCTGTGACAAGGTGCTGGTGATCGACGACAGCGATAGGGCGCTGACACTGGAGGATGACCGGCTGGAACAGGCCATCGTGCAGACCCATGCACGGCTGGTTGTGCTTGACCCGATCCAAGGCTACATCGGGGCCGGGGTGGATATGCACCGCGCCAACGAGATCAGACCGCTGATGCACAGGATCGGTGTCTTGGCTGAAAAGCATCACTGTGCCATTGTCCTGATCGGGCACATGAACAAGAACAGCGGGGAAAAATCCAGTTACCGGGGACTCGGTTCCATCGACTTTCAGGCTGCTGCCAGAAGTGTTCTGGTGGTGGGCCGTATCAAGGATGATCCGACGCTGCGGGTTGTCTGCCCCACCAAAAGTTCCCTGGCTCCGGAAGGAAAGGCTATCGCCTTTCGCCTTGACCCGGAGCAGGGCTTTCAATGGGCAGGTGAATATGACATCAGCGCAGAAGATTTGCTTTCAGGCAACAGCCGAGGGCACAAGCTGCGGGAAGCACAGAATCTCCTGCAGGAAGTGCTGGCGGAAGGAGCTCTGCCGCAAACTGAAATAGAGGCAGCTGCGGAGCAAAAAGGCATCAAGCCCAAAACGCTGCGCAATGCCCGGTACGAGTTGGGTGTCACTTCCCGCAAGGTGGGAAAACGATGGTTGTGGGAATTGCCACAAAAATAATGCAAGGAGGCAAGATGACCCTATCTATAAGAACAGGGCATCTTGCCTTCTTGAAAACAGGAGATTGCTTTTTCAGCTAGGTAGCCCCGCAGGGCGCAAAGGCGCTTTTGATGCGAAGTGTCAAAAGTGCTTTTGCGTTACTCTTGGCAAGAGTAACAGAACCCGCCGGCTTGCGCCGGAGAAAGGAGAAATTTTGAAAAGGACAATCAGCGCCATGGTTGGGAAAGGCTCCCTCAATCATAACAGCCGTGAGTTTTACGCCCCCAATGTAGACCCGTCCCGCAGCCATCTGAACGTGGAATTCTGCAAGGAAGATATCCGAACGGTGTACCATGAACTGTTTGACGCAGCACAGCAGCGTTACAATGCAAGGCAGACACGCAGTGACCGCCGTATAGTGGACTATTACACAAAAATCAGTTCTTCCAAGCAGGAAAAGCCCTTTCACGAGATTGTGCTGCAAATCGGAAACAAGGATGATACCGGCATCAGCTCGGAAACGGCGGACCTTGCCCGACAATGTCTGGAAGTGTATGTCCGTGGCTTTCAAGCACGAAACCGCACATTGCGTATGTTCTCCGCTCATTTGCACATGGATGAAGCGACGCCCCATGTCCATATTGATTTTGTGCCCTATATCACCGGCAGCAAACGGGGAATGGATACCCGAGTATCCCTCAAACAGGCGCTGGCACAGATGGGCTTTGTGGGCGGAACACGCAGCGCCACAGAGTGGAATCTTTGGGTGCAGCGGGAAAAGCAGGTGCTGGCGGATATCATGCAGGAGCATGGTATCGAATGGGAGCAACTCGGCACCCACGAAGAGCACTTGTCGGTACTGGAGTACAAAAAGCAGGAACGCTGCAAGGAGGTCAAGGAACTGGATTCGGCCATTGCACAAAAACGCACCGAAGTGGAAAAGATAGAGGACACCTTGCAGGCGGTCCAGAAACAGGTGGTGGACCTTGATAAGATCGAAGCTGTCAGTGCGAAAAAGGCGCTTTTGAGTGACCGGGTAACGCTGCCGCGCAGCGACTTTGAGAACCTGCTCCATGCGGCCAAACAGTATGTGGTGTACCGCCGTCAGGATGAACAGCTGCAGAAACTGCTGGATGCTGCTCAGGAGAAAATCCGTCAGCTGGAAAGTGTGATGAACAGTCTGAAAGAGAAAGTGGCCGATCTGACCAACAGACTGACCGAGCAGACTGCCCGGTACCGTCAGGCACTCACGGGGGAAAGAGCACGGCGGATGCAGGTGGAAAAAGAGAACGCACGCCTCCAACGGGAAAAAGCAGGCATGGCGGCGCTTCTGCGCAAACATGGAATTGCATGGAAGGAACCCCCGTTGGAGAGGACGAAAGAAGAGTTGAATATCAGATAAAAGCTATGGAGGTGGCTTATGGACAATGAAAAGGCAATGGTCTGTGAGAAGAAGGGCTCGGATATTCCGGTCTGGCGCCGGTATACATTGACCATCGAGGAAGCCGCCGGATACTATCATATCGGGGAAACCAAGCTGCGGATGCTGGTGGATGAGCATCCCAACGAGGATTTCTTTGTGATGAACGGGAACCGCGTCCTGATCAAGCGGGAAAAATTCGAGCGGTATCTGGACAGGGCAACGGCCGTATAACAGGATTTCCTATGGCATAGCTATGCGGAGAGCCAAACTTGTGCTATGATAAAAGTGCAAGTCTGGCTCTCCTTTCTTTTACAAGGAGAGATTACCATGAGTGAAAAAAGACGTGACAATCGCAATCGGATTTTGCGCGATGGTGAGTATCAGCGCAAGGATGGGAGGTATCGGTATCGCTACGTTGACGAAAACGGCAAGGAGCAAAGTGTATACAGTTGGCGGCTGGATAAGAACGATCCCATGCCCAAAGGGAAAAAGCCCGAACTTTCTCTGAGAGAAAAGAAAAAGCGGATTGAGGCGGATCTGTATGACCACATTGTAACCAATGGCGGGGACTACACGGTTCTGGAACTGGTAGAGAAATACATATCTCTGAAAACCGGCGTCCGCCAGAATACCATTGCAGGCTACAAGACGGTGATTGCCACCCTGAGAAAAGACGCCTTCGCTGGGCAGCGCATTGACAGGGTACACCTGTCCGATGCCAAAGCATGGCTGATCAAGCTGCAGCAGGTGGACGGTAAAGGGTACAGTTCCATTCATTCCATCCGGGGCGTTCTGCGCCCGGCTTTCCAGATGGCGGTGGACGATGACCTGCTCCGCAAGAATCCCTTTGATTTTGAGCTGGCCTCGGTGGTGGTCAATGACTCGGTGACCCGGGAGGCCATCACACGGAAGCAAGAACGGGATTTGCTGCAATTCATCAAGGAGGATAAGCATTTCAGCAGATATTACGACGGAATCTACATCCTCTTTCACACAGGGCTGCGTATTTCGGAATTCTGTGGCCTGACCATGCAGGATATTGAATTTTCCGAGATGCGTATCAAGGTGGATCATCAGCTTCAGAGAACGTCCCGGATGGAGTATGTGATTCAGCAGCCCAAGACGGAACGCGGTATCCGCTATATTCCCATGACGGCGGACGTGGCCTCCTGTTTTCGTCGGATCATTGCCAACCGGCGGACTCCGAAAGGAGAGCCGATGGTGGACGGATACGCGGGTTTTCTGTTCCTGGACAAGAATGACATGCCCATGGTGGCGCTCCACTGGGAAAAGTACCTGCAGCATATCGTGGAGAAGTACAACAGGATCTACCGCATCCCCATGCCCAAGGTAACGCCCCATGTGTGCAGGCACACCTTCTGTTCCAATATGGCAAAATCCGGGATGAATCCCAAGACCCTGCAGTACATCATGGGCCATGCGGACATCAGCGTTACCCTCAACACTTACACCCATGTGAACTATGAAGATGCCAAGGGAGAACTGCTTCGGCTGGCCCATGCATGAAAAGGCCCGTTGGTAAACTTTTTGAATTTACCAACGATTTACCAATGTTGCAGGGAAAAACATGGGACGTGCTGAGAAGATGTGAAAAGATATCTTCCCGGAACGGGTCTTTGAGGCACAAGAAAAAACAACGATACACCAAATAATATTGGACGTTTGAAACGAAATGAAGCACTTTTGAGGAGTTCTGAAAAGATGGTAAAAATCCTGTTTGTTTGCCACGGCAATATCTGCCGCAGTCCCATGGCAGAATTCGTGATGAAAGATCTGGTGGAAAAGGCCGGTCTGGCCGGAAATTTTGCAATCGCCTCGGCCGCCACCAGCACCGAGGAGATCGGCAACCCGGTCTATCCGCCGGCCCGGCGCAAGCTGGCGGAGCACGGTATCTCCTGTGCAGGCAAGACGGCCCGGCAGATGACCCGGGCGGATTATGACCGCTATGACCTGCTCATCGGGATGGACCACGCCAATCTGCGCAACATGACGCGCATCTGCGGCGGCGACCCGGCGGGCAAAATCCACGCTCTGCTGGACTACACCGGCCGCCCCGGTGAGGTGGCCGATCCCTGGTATACCGGGGATTTTGAGGCCACCTGGCGGGATGTGTATGAGGGCTGTACGGCGCTGCTGCGCAATCTTCTATAAAAGGGAGGACACCGTGATGAGAAAACTGCCCCTGGCAATCCCTGCTTTGCTGCTGGCGGCGCTGACCGCCTGCGGTCCGCTGCCCGTCAAAGAGGCAACACCGGTGCCCACGGCGACCCCGGCGGCGACGGAGCAACCCACACCGACCCCCACGGCGGCACCCACTCCTGCGCCGGACCCCAGCGCCGGGCTGGACTACGAGATGCTGACGCTGCCAACCACGCCTCAGCCGCCCCATATCTATGACAGCTATTTTATGGCCCGGGACGATCTCGAAACCGAACGCAGCAACGGTTCCACTTTCGTGGAGGCTTTGTACACCAACGATGCCGAAAAGATGCGGAGCGTTTTGTCCGATTCCCTGCTGGAAAGCAGCCTGCCGCTGCCCGACCTGACCGGTCTGGTCATCACCGATGTGTCCATGGGCGGCGGTGTATACGAAGCCCCCTATGCAACGCTGACCATCGCGGACCCGGGCGCCACCGGATTGCCTGCGGGGGATCACGAGTTCCGCTTCTCCTTCGATGAGGAGGGCAAGGTGGAAGAATTTTACCTGCAGAGCGGTGACCTGGAGGATGCTGTGGCCCAGGGAATGGGGCTGGAACCCGGTGCCTGGGAGGCGCTGGGGAGTCTGGATGTGAAGGATACCTTCGAGGACGATGTCCATCTGACAACCGCCACCCGGGTGGTGGGCCGCAAACTGGACGCCTTGGGCTGGACGGTGGGGGAGGTACGGGCCTTTGCCATGACCGAACGCAAAGTGTACGATGGGCACAGCAATCTGACGGAATACGCCATGACCTCCTGCGAGGAACTGCCGGGGGATTGGCCGGCACCCCGGGACCGGTATGAATGGTATACCCGGCCGCCCGAGGGCAACTGCCTGAGCGAAGCGCAGCTGCAATCGGTCAGCGACCAGCTGAACACAGTATTCTCCCAGCTGCGGGAGGGGACCTACACCTGGGAATGGGAGGATGACCCCGACCAGGCCGCCCTGCATCTCTGGGAGGCATCCCGCCCGGTTCCGGTGGCGGTGACGCCGGATGTGCTGCGCAGCGACGAACAGGTGGATTTCAACCCGCAGTGCACCCGCCTCTGGGTGCCGCTGCCCGAGGGCTGCTGGGCAGTCTGTACCCTTGCGGAGGATGGTTCGTTGGACCTGTTTTCGGGGTTCAGCTTTGCGTTGGCGTCGCCCGCAGCCGAATAGACGCAGCAGGTACAATCCAGTGCAACTGCGCTTTCCCCAAAGTGCGGTTGCTTTTTTGGGATGGTTGTGCTACACTGACCCGCGGAAAATATTTCGATTCAAAAGGAGTAATTCCCATGCAAACCGCCTTTGCCGTCAAAGGCAATCTTTTCTATACGCCAGTCTGCGGGAAGCTGGCCCGGTATCCCGGGGCCTACCTGGTCTGTGAGAACGGTACCGTGGCAGGTATTTTCGACACGCTGCCTGATCGGTATCAGGGCATCCTGGTGGAGGACTACGGCGACAAGCTGATTCTGCCCGGTCTTGTGGACCTGCACGTCCACGGGGGACAGTACGCCTACCGCGGGCTGGGCATGGACATGGAACTGCTGGACTGGCTGGAGAAGAACGCCTTCCCGGAGGAGAGCCGCTTTGCCGAGGCCGCCTACGCCGAGGCGGCCTACCACATTTTTGTGGATGCGCTTTTGCACAGTGCCACCACCCGGGCCAGCATTTTTGCCACGCTGCACCGCCCGGCCACGCTGCGGCTCATGGAGATGCTGGAGCAAGCGGGGCTGCCCTGCTTTGTGGGCAAAGTCAACATGGACCGCAACAGCCCCGACTACCTGCGGGAATCCACCGCGGAATCCCTGGCCGAGACCCGCCGCTGGCTGGAAGAGAGCCGGGACTTTGCCGTTGTACGCCCCATTCTGACGCCGCGGTTCACCCCCAGCTGCACCGACGACCTGATGAACGGCCTGGGAAAACTGCACCGGGAGTTCGGCACGCCCGTGCAGTCCCATCTGTCGGAAAATCTCTCCGAGATCGCCTGGGTGCAGCAGCTTTGCCCGGGCACCCGGTTTTACGGCGAAGCCTATGCCCGGTTCGGCCTCTTCGGCGGGGACTGCCCCACCATCATGGCCCACTGCGTCTGGAGCGGGGAGGAGGAGCGTGCCCTCATGAAGGAGCAGGGCGTCTTCATCGCCCACTGCCCCCAGTCCAACATGAATGTCTCTTCGGGCATCGCCCCCGTCAAGCAGTATCTGCGGGAAGGCCAGAAGGTGGGCCTGGGCAGCGATGTGGCAGGCGGCGCCCATCTGTCCATCTTCCGGGCCATGACCGATGCCATCCAGTGCTCCAAGCTGCGGTGGCGGCTGGTGGATCAGGACACCCCGGCCCTCACCCTGCCCGAGGCGCTGTACATGGCCACCAAGGGCGGCGGGGCCTTCTTCGGCAAGGTGGGAAGCTTTGAGCCGGGCTACCAGTTTGACGCCGTGGTGCTGGACGACAGCACCCTGTCCACCACCCGCAGCTGTACCCTGGACGAGCGGCTGGAACGGCTGGTCTATCTCTCGGACGGCCGCCCCTGCGCCAAGTACGCGGCGGGCCGCAAACTGTTCTGAATTGCAAAAATGCCCCGGATCCTTTGGATCCGGGGCATTGCTGTGTAAAACGGATCAGTCGGCCAGCACCAGATAGGAAAAAGCCCGGCGGTACACTTCGGCGGCCTGCATCAGTTTGATGAGGGAGACCCGCTCATTGGGCTGGTGCTCGGTGGTGGGGCTGTGGGGCATGTTGGCCCCGAAGGCCACGCAGTTGTCGAAGGCGCGGGCAAAGGTGGCGCCGGCCGAGATGTAGGGCTCGGTCCGGGCGTCGCCGGTCACCTCCCGGTAGGCCTGGAGCAGTTTGGATACCAGGGGACTGTTCAGCGGCACATGGATGGGCCGCAGCCAGTCGAATTCCTCCACCGTCAGGTGGTAGGCGGCGGCCTTCTCCCGGATGATCTGGAGGACCTCCTCCTTTTCCAGCGTCACCGGCAGGCGCAGGTCCAGCCCCAGCACGGCGCCCTGCTCGCCCAGCGTGAACTGGCCCAGGTTGACCGTCACCGGCCCCGAGAAGTCCGACAGATCCCGGTCGGTGAAGCCCTCGAAGCGGAACTTGCCGTCCAGCACGTCGCAGGCAAAAGCGATGGCATCGTGTTCGTACCCGGCCTTGCCCAGGGCGCGCAGCAGGTTCAGGTTGGCGCTGACCCCCTTCCAGGGATTCTTGGCGTGGGCGGTCAGGCCCTCGGCGCAGACCTGGGTGTCCGTCACATGGAAGGGCAGCTCCAGTTCCTCCAGGGCGTGCTCCACCGCTTCGTCCCGGGGGCATTCGGCGTGGGAGGATACGGCGTTCATACTGTCGCCGCCGCTGCAGGCCAGGGCGAAGGGCTTATCCGAGTGGACCTTCAGCTGCAGCAGCCCCTTCTCGGCGTAGGTGAGGGGGAAGGTGGAGTCCGGCACAAAGCCGCTCACCGGCAGTTCCTCCCGTTCGCAGTAGGCGTGGATGGAATGCCACATGGTCTCCTCGTCGATGCCGAAGATGAACCGCACCCGCTTGTTCAGTGTATGGCCCTCATCCAGCAGCGATTTGAGGGCAAAGACGGCGGCCACCGTGGGGCCCTTGTCGTCCTGGGTGCCGCGGCCGCAGAGCCAGTCCCCCTGCACCATGGGGCGGAAGGGATCGTGGTCCCAGCCGTCCTCCTGGCGGGCCTGCACCACGTCCAGGTGGCACAGCACACCGAACAGTTCGCCCTCACCGATCTCGGCATAGCCGTACAGACCGTCGGGGGCCTTGAAGGTGCGGAAGCCCAGGTCCTTCATCATGGAGAGGGTCACATCCAGACAGTGGTTCACCGCGGGACCGAAGGGAAAGTCGGGACTTTCGGCAAAGACCGAGGGAATCTCGACAAGGCGGCTGATGGCAGCGATCATCGCGGCCCGATAATTGTTCATCATGGCAAAGCTCCTGTGGTTGAAACTTGTGCACAAACGTGCAGACAATAGAAGTATAGCCTTTTGAGAAGATATTTGCAAATGTTTTTGTGTTTTTCATTGCATTTTCTTACATTTTACGCTACTATAATAGGGCACTTGGCGGGGTATGCGGTGAAAATCCATGCATACCGCGCCAGATTTTATGCAGGAAGTGATAAGGAATCGTGGAAAAACAGAAGAAAAAGACCATCCAGATGCCGCACACCTATGTGATCATCTTTGCGGTGGTGGTCGTCTGCGCGCTGCTGACCTACCTGATCCCGGTGGGCAGCTTCCAGACGCAGGACATCAGCTACATGGTGGGGGACACCGAAAAGACCCGCACCGTCATTGTGGCGGACAGCTTCTCCTATGCGGTGGATGAAGCAGGCAACCGGGTACGCAACGGCGTGCCGCTGTTCGGCACCGAGGACTTCGGCGGCCAGGGCATGCTCAACTATGTGTTTGAGGGCCTGACCTCCGGCGACAAGTCCGGCAGTGCGGTGGGCATTGTGGCCTTCATTCTGGTCATCGGCGGTGCTTTCGGCATCGTCATGCGCACCGGCGCGGTGGATGCGGGCATCCATGCCATGATCCGCCGGACCAAGGGCCGGGAGATCATCCTGGTCCCCGTGCTGTTCACCCTCTTTTCGCTGGGCGGCGCGGTCTTCGGCATGGGCGAGGAGGCCATCCCCTTCGCCATGGTCATTGTGCCGCTGACCATCGCCATGGGCTATGACGCCGTGGTGGCCGTCTGTGTGACCTACGGCGCCACCCAGATCGGCTTCGGCACCAGCTGGATGAACCCCTTCGGCCTGGCCATCGCCCAGGGCATCGCGGGGGTGCCGGTGATGTCCGGCACCGCCTTCCGCATCGTCATGTGGGCGGTCTTCACGCTGGCCGGCATCGCCTTCACCATGGTGTATGCCCGCAAGATCAAGAAGAATCCCCAGCTCTCGGTGGCCTATGAGAGCGACGCCTACTACCGCAACCAGATGGCCAAGACCGACGGCGAGGCAGTGCCCTTCACGCTGGGCCAGGCCCTGGTGCTGCTCAGCGTGCTGGCCACCATCGTATGGACCGTGTGGGGCGTGGTGACCCAGGGCTACTACATTCCGGAAATTGCTTCCCAGTTCTTCGTGATGGGCCTGGTGGCCGGCATCATCGGCTGCATCTTCCACCTCAACGGCATGCGGCCCTCCGACATGGCCTCCTCCTTCCAGAGCGGCGCCGCCGACCTGGTGGGCGCGGCTCTCGTGGTGGGCATGGCCCAGGGCATCGTCATCGTGCTGGGCGGCACCGATCCCACCACCCCCAGCGTCATGAACACCATCCTGTACACCCTGGGCAACCTGCTCAGCGGCGTGCCCGGTGTGCTGGCGGCCTGGCTCATGTATGTCTTCCAGAGCCTGTTCAACTTCGTGGTGGTTTCCGGCTCCGGGCAGGCGGCCCTCACCATGCCCATCATGGCGCCGCTGGCCGACCTGGCCGGCATCACCCGGCAGGTGGCCGTGCTGGCCTACCAGCTGGGCGACGGCCTGACCAACCTCATCGTGCCCACCTCCGGCTGCCTGCTGGGTGTGCTGGGTGTGGCCCGTCTGGAATGGGGCAAGTGGGCCAAATTCCAGATCAAGATGCAGGGCATGCTCTTTGTGCTGTCCACCATCTTCGTGGTGGTGGCGGTCATGATCGGTTTCGCCTGATCCTGTTCCCAACACCGGAAGACCGGTTCCAGGAGGTGTTTCTCCCCGCAGGGAGAAACGCCTCCTTTTTCTTTTGTAACGGAAAAACCGGAAGAATCCAGAAAAAGATGAAAATATAAATGCTCGTCAAAATGCATAGTTTTGAAATTTAAATAGAACCAATAAATTATTTTATAACAAATTTTGCAAAAGACTTGATTTCCTAGTTCTTTTATAGTAGAATGTGCGCTGCACACAAGCAACCCAGCGCAGACTCTATGTGGGTCTGCCCAACGAAAGGACGGAATCAAGTGAAAAGAGCCATCGCCACCTTGCTGAGCAGCTGCATGCTGCTGGGCATCCTGGCCCAAGGCCCGGCCGCCCTGGCGGAAGAGATCTTGTCCGCAGAGCCTGCTGTGCAGGCCGCGGAACCGGACGAAGCGCAGCCTGCGGCCAGCGCCACCGGGGAGACCGCTTCCCCCGAGGCGGAGTTTCCTGCTGACGAAGAGCCGGCGGAGGAGAACGCCCCGGAACTGCTGGAGGAAGCAGTCCCGGCGGAGGAAGAGACCGAGACAGAGGAAGAGACAACCGGGGCGGAACAGGCCCCGGAGAATACGGCGGAAGTGGCCGTGACGCTGCTGACGGGTCTGCCGCTGCAGGGGAACGCCGACTTCACGGTGAGCCTGAACGGCCCCGAGGCACAGACCCAGTCCGTCACGCTGCCCGCCTCGGAGGGCAGTGAACCTGCCCGGCGTGAGGTGCGCTTCCGGGACCTGCCCCAGGGCCAGTACACCCTGACGGTGCAGGGCAGCGGCTTTGCCACCTATACCCAGACCCTGGAGGTGGGCACCCAGCTCTACAGCGTGCAGCTCTACACCGGGTTCCTGGCCGGCTACACCTACACGGCGGACAGCCTCCATCCCGGTGCCCTGCGCATCGGCGATGTGGACGGCGACGGCCAGCTCACTGACGGGGACGCCAGTGTTCTGATCGATGCCATCGAAGGGGGACAGGCCGGTGTGGCCGACCTGGACCGCAGCGGCGCGGCGGACCTGGTGGACCTGCAGATGCTGGCGGCCTCTCTGGAAGAGACGGGGGACGGCACTGCCTCGGTGCTGGTGCGGGTCCCCGAAAGCCTGATGGCTCTGGAGAAAGAAGAATCCACCCAGGTGGTCAGCGGCAGTCTGGAGGATCTGCTCACCGGCGACAGCGCCGTGGCGCTGAAGCCCGCCGACGGTGCCGCTATCTCGGAGGAAAACCCCGTCACGGTCAGCTTTGACTTTGAGAAAGCGGCCAAGGCGGCGGTGCCCATGGCCGGTATGGTGCTCCAGACCCCGCCCGCAGCGGAGAACGCTGTCAGCGGCGCCACCGTGCTGGTGGAGTACGAGGAAGACGGCGAGACAAAGACCATGCCCATCACGGTGGGCGGTTCGCTGATCGCCCGCTTCCTGGGAGCGGCCACCGTGCAGCCCGACGGCTCCATCGCGGTGGACTTCGGCGGCCAGATCGCCGTCAAGAAGGTCACCATTAAAATTACGGCGGTTTCGGGGGGCGGCAGCCTGGCGGAGATCTCCCAGGTGGAATTCCTCAACGATATGGAATCCCGCATCCCGCCGCCCTCCATGGACATCCCCACCGGCCTTGCGGCCGAGACGGAAAGCCAGGCCTTCACACTGACCTGGGACCCGGCGGTGAACGTCACCGGCTATGAGGTGGAGATCACCTTTGACGGAAAGACCGAGATGGTCCGCACGGCGGCCAACACGCTGGCGGTGAACTCCTTCGGCGGCGAGAAACTGCAGAACAGCAAGACCTACACCGTGCGGGTGCAGTCGGTGAACGGCGGATGGCGCAGCGGCTACAGCGAGGCCATCACGGTGGTGCCCAAGGCGGACAAACTGCCCGCCGCCCCCGACGCCCTGCGCCTGACCGGGCGCTTCCAGCGCATCGAAGCCTCCTGGAAGGACATGAAGGACACCGACAGCTACAATGTCTACTACCGCAAACAGGGGAATGCCGACTTCACCAAGGTGACCGGCATCGACAAGAACAGCTACACCATCCAGAACCTGGAAAACAACACCGTCTATGAGGTGTACGTCACCGGCGTCAACGAGCTGGGCGAAGGTCCCGCCTCGCTGACCTCCACGGCGTCCACGGCCAATGTCAGCCCGGTGAAGCTGCCTGCCTACAGGCTCATCAACACGGTGGGCGCGGCAGGGGAGGTCACGGCGCACATCGCGTCGGTGCCCCACGAGGCCGGCTACATGAAGGACAGCCCGCTGGATTCCGGCAAGACCGCCTGGGGCGTGGTGGACAACGACTTCACCTCCTGGTACGGCCTGGACGACTGGGACGACGGCGCCGCCTACCCCGACAACGGCGGTGTGCGCATCACCTTTGACGCCCGCTACCACATCGGCAGCCTGTCGCTGTCCCCCTCGGAGGACCGGGGCACCTACGGCAACGTGCGCCTGTTCGCCCGCGGGGAGGACGGCCGTGAATACCAGGTGCCCGGCGTGACCATTGCCAAGCACAGCGACGGCAGCCAGAACTACTACACCATCAAGATCCCCGGCGGTGTCACCACCGATTACCTGCGGATCTGTGTGGGATACATCTATAATAACCGCCCCATCTCCATCTCGGAGATGCGGTTCTACACCTACGACAGCCTGGAGGACGACATCCTGGCCCTCTATGCCGATGACCTGCATGTGACGCTGCGCGACGGGGTGAACGAGCAGACCATCGAGGCGCTGCAGACCCGCCTGGACACCCCCGACGAGGCCAGCGGTGAGCTGCACCCCGAGCGGGAGGCCCTGCAGAAGGAGCTGGACAACGCCCGCGGTCTGCTGACCACCGCCCTCAGCGATGTGGTAGAGGTGCATACCGCCATCACGGCCAAGAAGGACGGTCACCTGGGCTTCACCGGGCTCAACGCCTGGCAGCCCCTGGGCGTCACCGCCAGGGCCGGGGAGGAGATCATCGTCTATGTGGGCAGCAGCAATGTGGCCACCGGCGCCAACGCCTGGCTGCAGCTGGTAGCCACCCAGTACAACTCCGAATCGGGCGAGGTGGTCTCCCAGCCCATCCAGCTCAAGGTGGGCCGCAACGAGATCATGGTCCCCGAGCTGGTCACCTTTGACGCCGAGCACGGCGGGGCCCTCTATGTGCAGTATACCGGCAACAGTGCCAATGACCGCTACTCGGTGCGGGTCAGCGGCGGGGAAACCATCCCCGTGCTGGACCTCTACGGCATCGACGACCCGGCCCAGCGCAAGGAGCGCGTCACCGCCTATGTGGCGGCCCTGGAAGCGGCGGCCGGCAGCCTGAACAGCCGTCACGACGAACTGCACGGCGACCACGGCGCCTATGAGGCTGGGACCTGCATCCTCAACACCACCGACGTGCTGCTGGATCAGATGATGTACTCGGTGCCGGTCAGCCAGCTGCTGGCGGGTCTGGGCAGCGGTTCCACGGCCGACAAGGCCGCCCGCCTGCTCAGCTCGGTGGATGCCATGGACCAGATGATGGTCCTGTTCTACCAGCACAAGGGCCTGACCGACCTGGCCGGGGCAGGAGACAAGAACCGTCTGCCCTCCCAGCACCTGAATATCCGGTATATGCGGATGTTTGCCGGCGCCTTCATGTATGCGGCGGGCAACCACATCGGCATCGGCTGGGATTCGGTGCCCGGTCTGGGCGGCGGCGAGCCCATCGCGCTGAACGAGGATGGCAGCTATCGCAGCGGCGACCTCTTCGGCTGGGGCATCGCCCACGAGATCGGCCACAACATCAACCAGAGCAGCTACGCCGTGGCGGAAGTCACCAACAACTATTTCTCCCAGATCTCCCAGGCCCACGAGGGCGTCCGCTTCGGCTACGACGCCATCTACAGCAAGGTCACCAGCGGCACCACCGGCCATTCCAGCGACGTTTTCACCCAGCTGGGGCTGTACTGGCAGCTGCACCTGGCCTACGACAAGGGCTACGAATACGAGATCTACAGTAATTACGACGAACTGTTCGCCAGCCGTTTCTATGCCCGGGTGGATACCTACGCCCGGAACACGGCCCGGGCTCCGGCCCCCGGCGGCGTCCAGCTGACGCTGGGCAGGGATGCCGACCAGAACTTCATGCGGCTGGCCTCGGCGGCGGCCCGGAAGGACCTGACGGACTTCTTTGTCCGCTGGGGCATGATGCCCGATGCCGCCACGGCGGCCTACCTGGCCCAGTTTGAGCCGGAGACCCGGGCGCTTTACTACGGCAACGACGCCTCCCGCAACTACCGCTTCACCCACAGTGAGAGCAGCAGCTTCGCGGGCAAGACCGTGCTGGCCGACAGCACCGCCGCCGTGTTGGACGAGCGCACCCCCAACCAGGTGAACCTGACGCTGGGCTGCGACGCCGGCGACCTGCTGCTGGGCTACGAGATCGCCCGCATCAGCTGGGAGAACGGCCAGGCCAAAACCGAGGTGGTGGGCTTCACCACTGGCAGCCACTACACCGACACGATCACCACCGTGAACAACCGCACCATCGCCTACCAGATCACGGCGGTGGACCAGTTCCTGAACCGTTCCCAGCCGATGACGCTGCCCGCTGTGAAAATCAGCCATGACGGCAGCTACGACAAGAGCCTGTGGACGGTGACCACCAACATGACCTCGGCCGATGACACCACCCCCGATGCCGGCGAGCAGGATCCCTGCGAGCCGGAGCCGGTCTCGGCCATCAGCCGGGTGGTGGACAACAACAAGAACACCACCTACACCGGCCGCGCCGACGGCGAGGCGGTCATCACGCTGAACTTCGGCAAGACGCTGGCCGTGACGGGGCTTAAGTACACCGTCACCGGGGGCACGCCCATCCGGGACTACGAGATCCAGATCCCGGCGACGGAGGGCGGCTGGCAGACGCTGGCCACCGGCACCTTTACGGGCGGCGAGATCAGCACCGTCTACTTCCGCAACGAGAACAACGACCCCTGGGTCTGCACCTACGACGCGGCCCAGCTGCGTCTGGTCGTCAAGGCACCCGCCGGTGAAATTTCCGTCAGCGAGCTGGACGTGCTGGGCCCCACCGGCGACAACGTGGAGCTGCTGTCCAGCGGCATCGGCACGCTGTCGGCGCCCTATGTCTATGAAGAGAGCACCGGCCAGGCCATCCCCGAAGGTTCGCTGGTCTTCACCGGCAGCTACAAGGGCAACCCTGCCTACAACGTGGTGCTGCTCTATGACGAGAACGGCAACGTGGTGGGCGGTGTGGACGCCGAGGGCAGCATTGTGGCCCACCAGATCATTCTGGCGCCCGATCCGCAGAACGGACAGCTGGGCGAAGTCAGTGAAGGCTACTGGGTCTACTGGATCGAACCCCAGGACCTGGAAGACATGACGATGCCCGAAACCGTGCGGGTGGAACTCTACCGCGTGGACAACGCCACGACCAACGAGGGCCAGCGCCTGACCAGCGATACGCTGGCGGTGACGATGCCCGATCCGCTGCCGTCCCTGACCATGGGCAGCCAGGCGGACTGAGCACAACAAGGAGACAATCATGAAAAAAATTCTCGCCACCCTGCTGCTGGGCCTGGCCCTGACCGTGGCGGCGCTGCCCGCTGCGGCCGAGACCTCCGGCAGCCCGGTGACATTGACGGCCACCGACGGGGGCGCGTCGGTCCGCCTGGACCTGCCCGCCGATACCGTGCAGGGCGTCAAGGCGCTGCGCCTGCGCTTCGCGGTGGAGAGCGCCGACCCCGTGGAGGCGGACTTCGCCTTTGACAGCGCGCTGCCCGGCAGCGTGCAGCAGTACCGTTACGATGCCGCCACCGGCACCATGACGGTCTACGTGGCCGGCGGACAGGAACTGCTCCCCCAGGGCACGGCTTCGCTGGGCAGCATCCAGGTGGATGTTCCGGCGGGCGGCACCGCCACGGTGCACCTGGTGGAGAATTCCCTGGAACTGGTCAACGGTGCTTTCGGCCGCACCGAGGCCCCCGCGGTGGGAAATGTGTCGGTGGAGGTATCGGCGGCGGAGGAACCCCCGGCGCCCACCCCGACGCCTGACCCGAAGCCCACCCCGGCGCCCACCCAGACGCCGGCAGAAAAGCCCAGCCAGCAAAACAACGCGGGGCAGAGCGGCAGCACCCAGAGCACCCAGTCCGTTTCCAACGCGGCCCCCACTGCCACGCCTGCCGCACCTGCGGCGACGGCGCAGGCCCCGGTCCCTTCCGCGGGCAGCGGACAGACGGCGGCCTCCGGCAATTCCGGCGGCACCAAAAAGCCCGCCAAGGGCAGCGGCAGTGCCTCCACGGAGACCCAGGTGACCCCCAACCCCACCGAAGTCCCCGCCGCCACCGCCACGCCGGAGCCTGACGAGCAACCCGCCGTCACGCCGGCACCCGCCACCCCCGAACAGGCCGAAACGGCGGCCGCACCCGCGGTGAATCTGCCGCTGGCGGCCCTGATCGCCGTGGCCTGCCTGGCCGTGGTGGTCCTGATCGGCATCGCGGTGATCCGTTTCCGCAGCCGATAACCCCCTGACGCCGTTCCCCACGGCAGTATACAAAAGCACGACGCCCTCCCGATGCAAGCCGGGAGGGCGTCGTTTTTTGGTTTGAACGGCAGGGGGACCCTGCCGGAAACGGGCGGAAAGTCCGAGCGTTCAGTCCTGCCGGTAGCGCTCGATGCGGTAGCGGCCCTTGCCCTCGGTGCCTTTGCCGTACTGGATGGCCTGCACGGGGCAGCGGTGTAAACAGCGCAGACACTGGTAGCAGTGCTCGCCCCACACCGGTCTGCCGTTTTCCAGCCGGATGGTGTCGGCCGGGCAGTCGCGGGCGCACTGACCGCAGCCGGTGCAGGCGTCGGTGGCATAAAAAGGCTTGGTGCTGCGGGCAAAACGGTTGAAGCCGTAGTGCACCAGGCTGGACTTCAGCCCCGCCAGGGAACCCTCGTGGACGCGGCAGACCGACCGGGCGGCGCAGGCTGTGGTCCATGGCGAAGGTCAGGTTCTCGGCCAGTCCCTCCAGGGCCGCGGTGGTGTCCCCCTCGTCGGTGGCCACGCCGCACAGATAGTTGCCGCCCACCTCGGCGCGGCCCTCCACGATCATCTGGAGATTGCTCTCGTACCGGTAGTCGCCGCTGATCAGGTAGGCGATGGGCTTGCCGTGGGTGACGGTGCGGTGACCGTTGCAGAACTGCCGGTCGTCGAAGCACTTGAAGCTGGAATGGGTGTAGTGGTCCGAGATGGTGAAGGCGTAGACGAAGCCGTCCGCCGACTGGATGGTGTTGCGCAGGAAATCGTCAAAGCCGTCCTTGTAGACGCATTTGCCGGTGATGGCACAGCCGAAACAGCCAAGGCACCCCCCGTCAAAGGGGAACTGCCGGATGTTGACCACCCGGCTCTCGCAGGGCAGGGCGGCGCGGAAGTCGGCGATCATCCCGGCCAGGTTTTCATCGTCGTCGGCGCAGTTGGTCACGATGACCACATCCCGATCCCGGGTCTTGGCCGCGGCGGGCAGCACGGGACGGTATACCGGGGTGTCCCGGCGGGGTGCCCGGGGAGACGGCGCCACAAAAGGCCCGTGGGCACAGGAAAAGACCAGCTGATCGAAGAACATCCGTGCTTCCTCCTGGCCGCGGGCGCTGAGCAGGTCCTCCATGTCGGCGGAAAGCCCCCGGATGACCCGCATGCCCAGGTCACAGCAGTTTTCCTCCAGCCAGCGGTGGGCGGTCACGTCGTAGAAATGCTTGGAGGTGGTGATCTGGCTGGCCAGCTTGCCGGAAAGGTCCACGCCGTCCGTCTTGATGAGCTCCATCAGGCGGTGGAGCTGGGAGGGGGCGATGAAGGTGTAGACCGGGTAGCAGAACAGCACCAGGTCGGCTTCCTCCAGCGCGGTGCGCACCGGGGCAAAGTCTTTCTCATAGGCCCTGATGCGCTGGCCCACCGGCAGGAAGGTGAAGGTATGCTCGGGGTGCAGCGCCTGCAGGTAGAGCGCCGTGTGCACGGTGGTGGATTGGGCCCCCTTGGGGCTGGCGTTCAGAACAAGAATTTTCATAGCGGCTCCTTTTTGGTTTCTGCTGTCAGTATAGTCCAAATACAGCCGGGATGCAATCGGGGGCATGTGCTCCTGCTCCGGGGCAGCAAAAAAGCGCCCTCCGAAGGGGACGCAGCAAGGACAGCCGATCAGGCGGGGATCAGCAGATGGAGCACCAGGCCGGCCACGCCGCACAGGCACATGGTCAGGATGGGGTTCCACTTGAATTTGCGCAGCAGCACAAAGGCTACCACAAAGCTGCCGGCGCCGATCCAGTCCACGATGTTGAGGGCGGGGGCCTCGCCGTTGAAGAGCACCAGCGAGAGGATGGACAGCCCGGCCCCGAGAATCAGGGCCACCACCACCGGCCGCAGGCAGGCCAGTACATTCTGTAAAACAGAGATATCTTTATACTTATTGTAAACATATGCCAGCAGGGACACCAGGATCAGGGCGGGGGTGATGCAGCCCAGCGTGGCGATGAGGGCACCGGGGATGCCGGCGATGCGGATGCCCACGAAGGTGGCCGAGTTGACGGCGATGGGGCCGGGGGTCATCTGGGAGATGGTGATCAGGTCGGTGAACTCCTGCAGGGTCAGCCAGGGATGCTGTTCCACCACCTGGCTCTGGATCAGCGGCATGGTGGCATAGCCGCCGCCCACGCTGAAAAGTCCTACTTGCAAAAAACTGAAAAATAGTTGAAAATAGATCATGAACGGGCCGCCTTTCTGTACTGGAGCAGGGCACGCACGACGCCGAAGGCGGCAGCGGCCAGGATGATGAGGATGACGTTGACATCAAACACGAAGCTGGCGATGAAGGCGAGCACCATCAGTCCGATGTAGATGGCCGAGCGGGTCTTGAGCACATCGCGGCCCAGACCGCAGACCACGTCCAGAATGACGGCGGCCACGCCGGCCTGCATGCCCTTGAGCACCAGTGCCACATAGGTGTTGGTGGCGAAGGCCGCGTAGAAGAAGGAGATCACCGACAGGATGACCATGGGCGGAATGATGGTGCCCAGCACGGCCACCACCATGCCGGCCAGCCCTTCCACATGCCAGCCCACCAGGATGGCGGCGTTGACGGCGATGGCGCCGGGGGAGGACTGGGCCAGGGCAGCCATATCCAGCATTTCCTGGTCATCGATCCAGTGGAGTTCGTCCACGAATTTGCGCTTCATGAAGGTGACGATGACGAAACCGCCGCCGAAGGTGAAGGCGCTGATGTACAGGGCACTGAAAAACAGGGCGCGCAGCCGTGCGGCGCGGGTCTGGGGCTGGGGATGCTGATCCATAGAGGTCCTCCTTGTTCACATTTTCTCTGGTACTATCATAGCGCAAAGCGGCGCCGGTGTGAAATACCGATTTCTTATCACAGTCATGCGTTTTTTGTGGGAAAGGAAGTTTTTGCGATGACCATACGACATCTGCGTATCTTTGTGGCCGTATACCAGGCGGAGAACGCCACCCATGCGGCGGAGGAACTCCACATGACCCAGCCGGCGGTGACCCGGGCCATCCAGGAACTGGAGCAGTACTACGGGGCGCGGCTGTTTGAGCGGATGTACCGGCATCTGTCGCCCACCGAGTGTGCCAAGCGGCTCTATCCCCAGGCGGTGCATCTGCTGGATTCCTTCGACCGCATCGAGACAGGCCTGCGCAACTGGGATTCCCTGGGGCTCATCCGGGTGGGAGCCACCGTCACGCTGGGCAGCACCGTGCTGCCGGGGCTGGCCCGGCAGTTCGCCCAGGAAAATCCCGGCATCCAGCTGCGGGTCACGGTGGCCAACGGCGGCACCCTGACCGCCGCCCTCTGTGAGAACCGGCTGGACCTGGCTCTTTTGGAGAGTGCGCCCTCCATGCCGGACCTGCATACCGAGGAGATCGGCACCGATCTGCTGTGCGCTGTGATGGCCCCCGACGATCCGCTGGCCGCCGGGGAGAGCCTGACGCTGGAGCAGCTGTCCGCGGCGCCGCTGCTGGTGCGGGAGCAGGGGAGCACCGCCCGGGCGGCTCTGCAGAGCGCCCTGGAAGCCCGGGGGCTGCCGCTGTCCATCGCCTGGGAGAGCGTCAGCACCGAAGCGCTGCTCCAGGCAGCCGCCCAGGGGCTGGGGGTGGCGGTGCTGCCCGAGGCCCGGGTGCGCGGTGCGGTGGCATCGGGGCTTGTCTGCACCCGGCCCATCCAGGGGGAGGCGCTGCGGCGCCACCGGGTGGCCGCCTGGCACAAGGAGAAGTATCTCTCCGAATCCATGCAGCGGTTCCTGGAACTCTGCCGCCGCAGCCGGTAGGGACTTGCCGGCCGGTGCCGGATGCGCTACAATACAGCCAGGGGCGGCCGCCAATACGCCGCCGGGGAGGGTATGTTTTATGTATGAACTGATGCAAGTTGCAGGGAACAGCTATTATCTCCAGAGCCCGGCCAAGATCGGGCTGTACAAACTCAGCGATACCGATGTCTGCCTGTTTGACAGCGGCAACGACAAGGCCGCCGGGCGGAAGATCCGCCAGCTGCTGGACGCCAACGGCTGGCATCTCAAGGCCATTTACAACACCCACTCCCACGCCGACCACACCGGCGGCAACCAGTACCTGCAGAACCAGACCGGCTGCAGGATCTATGCCCCGGGCATCGAGTGCGACTTCACCTGCCACCCGGTGCTGGAACCGGCCTTCCTGTACGGCGGGTACCCCTGCAAGGACCTGCGCCACAAATTCCTCATGGCCCAGGAGAGCCGCGCCGAACCGCTGACGCCGGAGGTGCTGCCCCAGGGATTTGAACTTATCGAATTGCCGGGGCATTTCTTCTCGATGGTGGGTTTCCGCACCCCCGACGATGTGGTCTACCTGGCGGACTGCCTGTCCAGCCGGGAAACGCTGGACAAGTACCAGATCGGTGTGCTCTACGATGTGGGCGCCTACCTGGATACGCTGGAAAAGGTCAAGACGATGCAGGCCAGATGCTTTGTGCCGTCCCACGCCGCACCCACCGAGGATATCGCCCCTCTGGCCCAGTACAACATCGACAAGGTGCAGCAGATTGCCACCAAGATCCTGGACCTGTGCGCCGCGCCGCTCTGCTTTGAGGAACTGCTGCGCCAGCTGTTTGCCGCCTACGGCCTGACCATGACGATGGAGCAGTATGTGCTGGTGGGCAGCACGGTGCGGTCCTATCTCTCCTGGCTGAAGGACACCGGCCGCATCACCGTGCAGTTTGACGACAACCGCCTGCTCTGGCAGCGGGTATGATCGGGGAGGCTGTTTATGAACAAACAGGAAGTGTACGCGTTTCTGGATGCCAAAAACATCCCCCACGAGATCACCGAGCACGCCGCTGTATATAATATGGAAGAGCTGGCCCAGGTGACGCTGCCCTATCCCGACCGGGACGCCAAGAACCTTTTTGTGCGGGATGACAAGCGCCGCAATTATTACCTCATCACCGTCCGGGGGAACAAGCGGGTGAACCTGAAGGAATTCCGCCGCCGCCAGGGCACCAAACCGCTGACCTTTGCCTCGCCGGAGGAACTGCAGGCCATTCTCGGCCTGATTCCCGGGGCGGTGACGCCCTTCGGCCTGCTCAACGACAGCGAATGCCGGGTGCATTTTTATATCGACCGGGATTTCTGGCAGGGGTCCGGGCTGATCGGGGTGCACCCCAACGACAACACCGCCACCGTCTGGCTGCAGGCGGAGGACCTGGTGGCGTTGCTGCGGGAGCACGGCACCACGGTGGATATCGTGGAACTGGGCGAAGCCTGAAACCGAAACAGGTGTGCGCCGGGAAAGACCCTTCGTAAGGGGGGCCTGTCCCGGCGCATTTTGCTGCCACCCGCTGCATAGGCTGGGCCAGGGGGGTGGCGTTATGTTGGAAATTCTGGGCCTGTTTTTGCAGGCGGCGGCCGGACATGTACTGTACTTCATGCTGCATCTGGAGAGCGGTTCCTTTCCGCGGCCGCTTTCACCGGCGAAAGAAAGGGAGGCCTTTGCGGCCCTGCGGGCGGGCGGCGGGGAGGCGGCCGCGGCCCGGGACCGGCTGATCCGGCACAATCTGCGGCTGGTGGCCCATGTGACGAAGAAATACTATGCAGCCCATGCCTCCCAGGACGATTTGATCTCCATCGGGACCATCGGCCTCATCAAGGCGGTGGACACCTATGACCCGGTGCGGGCCAGCAAGTTTTCCAGTTATGCCAGCCGCTGCATTGAAAATGAGCTGCGGATGGAGCTGCGGCGCGTCCGGCGGGAGGGCACCATGCTCTCGCTGCAGGAGCCGCTGGAGGGCAGCGAAGGGCAGCTGACCCTGGCAGATACGCTGCCCGACCCGGCGGTGATGGAGGATGCCTGCGAGCAGCGGGCCGACGCGGCCCGCCTGCGCAAGCTGCTGAACACGCTGCCGCCCCGGGAACAGCAAGTGCTGACCCGGCGCTACGGCCTGGACGGGCGGCCGCCCTGCACCCAGCAGGAAATCGCCGGGGAGATGGGCATCAGCCGGAGCTATATTTCCCGGCTGGAAAAACGGGCGCTGGAGGCGCTTTCGGCCCGATGGCAGGGAAACGGAAAATGAGCGGAAAGTCCATGTGGTGAAATGGAATTATGTGGTGTATCTGTCTGTGTTTTTTAAGGGAGGACACTTGCAGAATTCCGAAATAATATGCAAAATTTTGGAATAAACATCCGATGTATCGCTAAAATGGCAAGGCGTTATATGCCTGTGTCGGAAATATGAATAAATGTTAAATAATTATTAAATAACAGGAATCGACAACAAAAATGTGCGAAACACATTGACATTTCAACCAAAAGCGGATACTATCTAAGTATCTTATAGCGAGGGAGAGTAGACTGTCGTGCATCTGACAAAAAGTGAACAGCAGATCATGGAAATCTTCTGGCAGGCGGACCATCCGATGGCCCAGACCGAGGTGGTTTCCACCTGCGTGGACCGTAAATGGAAAGAGCGTTCGATTTTTTCCATGCTGAACAGCCTGATGGAAAAGGGCGTGCTGAAGGAAGTAGGCTTTGTCCGCAGCGGCAAGACCTATGCCCGCACCTTTGAGCCGGCCATGTCCCATGCGGAGTACCTGGCGGAAGTGATCGTGGAACAGCTTCCGGCGGATCAGTTCCCGGGACTGTTGGCCGCCCTGCTCAAGCGGGTGGAAATCACGCCGGCCATTCAGAAGGAGCTGCGCGCTGCGGTACGGGAAAATGGCCAGTGAAGAGAATCCAGCAAGGTGTATGAAAAACAGCCCACCGTAAAATACGGTAGGCTGCTTTTTTGTTTGTATGGCAATACCGGGGGTCAGCCGCGGGCGATCATGCCGCTGGCGTCGATGGCGGCCACGGCCTGCCGGATCTTTTCCACCGGCAGGGTCAGGGCGAAGCGCACATAGCCTTCGCCGCTGGGGCCGAAGCTGGAACCGGGGGTGCAGATGACGTTGGCCTTCTCGATGAGGGCCAGGCAGAATTCCATGCTGGTCTTGTACCCGGCGGGCACAGGCGCCCAGACGAACATGCTGCCGTGGCTGTCCGGCACATTCCAGCCGATGCTGCGCAGGCCGCCGCACAGAGCGTCCCGGCGGCGCTGGTATTCGGCGCACTGGCGCTTCACGCCGTCCAGCGGGCCGGTCAGTGCGGCAATGGCCGCCTTCTGGACGGGCAGGAACATGCCGAAATCGATCTGGGTGCGCAGCTTCTTGCAGGCGGCCACCACGTCGGGGCGGCCCACCAGGAAGCTGATGCGGGCACCCGTCACGTTGAAGCTCTTGCTCAGGCTGAAGAACTCCACCGCGCAGTCCTCGGCGCCCGGCGTGTTGAAGACGCTGCCGCCGTGGGCGCCGTCAAAGATGATGTCGCTGTAGGCGTTGTCGTGGACCAGCAGGATGTCGTACTTGCGGCAGAACGCCACGATCTCGGCGTAGAGTTCCGGCGTGCCGATGCTGCCCACCGGGTTGGCCGGCAGGCTGACCAGCATGAGCTTGGCGGCCTTCGCCACCTCCTCCGGGATGGAGGAAACGTCGGGCAGGAAGTGGTTCTCCTTGGTCAGGTGGTAGTACCAGGGCTTGGCGCCGCCCAGCATGCAGCCGGTCATGAACACCGGGTAGCAGGGGTCGGGCAGCAGCACGGTGTCGCCGTCATTGCACAGCGCCAGGCCCAGGTGACCGATGCCGTCCTGGCTGCCGGAAAAACTCATGACCTTGTCCAGCGTGATGGTGTCCACGCCGAAGCGGCGCTTGTAGTAATCACAGACGGCCTGCAGCATCTCGGGCAGGTCGCGCAGACTGTACTTCCAGTTCTCGTCGTCCTGCGCTGCGTCGATGAGCGCCTGCTTGATGTGGGCTGCCGGGGCAAAATCCGGCGTGCCCACGCTCAAATTATACAGATGACGGCCCTCTGCCTCCAGGGCGACCTTCTTGTCGTTGAGGGCGGCGAAGATCTCGGGACCGAACAGTTCCAACCGATGGGAAAATTCCATGCCAAAAAACCTCGTTTCCAAAGTGGGAATAGACCCTATTATACGCCCGCTTTCGACTCCTTGCAAGCCCTGTCGGTTCGTGTTATCATTAGAAAAATCAAACCTTTTTGTACAGGAGAATCCCTATGGAAAAACGCAATCATATGGCGCTGGCCTATCTTCTGGTGGGCATCTCGGCGGCCGGCCGGGCCCTGCTGGCCATGCCGGACAACACCCAGCTGCAGGAACTGTCCCTGACGGTGCTGGCGGTGGTGGGCTATCTGCTGGTTGCCCGGCGCACCGTGTTGCCCCTGGTGTGCGGGGCGGTGCAGATCGTGCTGGAACTGATCCTCTGCGGCAGCCAGAGCGGTGGAGTCTGGGTATGGCTTCTGCCGCTGCTGCGTTCGGTTGACCTCTGGGTGCTGGTCCTCTCGGCGGTGCTCATGCTGCGCCAGGCCGGGCTGCCCCACCGCCTGATGCCGGGGGCGGCTGCCGTTCCCCTGGCCGTCTACACCGTGACCCACCAGCTGGGCGGCCCCCTGGCGGTATCCTCGGGGGCGTTCATCCTCTTCAGCGTGCTGCTTCTGTGGTATGCGGTGCTGATGATCCGCGCCTACAACGCGGCCCGGGTCAAGGAGTGAGCCGGAGGTTGTAGAATCGGGCCGAATATGGTATACTGCTTATAATTGTTGAATCTATGCCCAGGAAAGAAGGCTTATCTATGATTCCTTTCAACGTACCCCCCTGTGTCGGGGACGAGATCGAGTATGTGAAACAGGCTATCGAATCCCACAAGATCTGTGGCGACGGTGCCTTTACCAAGGAGTGCAACGCCTGGATGGAGGAGCGCTTCGGCGCCCAGAAGGTGCTGCTGACCACCAGCGGCACCACCGCGCTGGATATGGCCATGCTGCTGTGCGGCCTGGAGCCGGGGGATGAGGTCATCCTGCCCAGCTACACCTTCTCCAGCACGGCCACGTCGGCGGTGCTGGCCGGGGCCAGGCTGGTGTTTGTGGACATCCGTCCCGACACGATGAACATCGACGAGACCAAGATCGAGGCGGCCATCACCGACCGCACCAAGGTCATCATCGTCATGCACTATGCGGGCGTCGCCTGCGAGATGGACACCATCCTGGACATTGCCCACCGCCACAACCTGATGGTGGTGGAGGATGCGGCCCAGGGCGTCATGAGCACCTACAAGGGTAAGGCGCTGGGTACCATCGGCGACTTCGGCTGCTATTCCTTCCACGAGACCAAGAACTACTCCATGGGCGAGGGCGGCGCGCTGGTCATCAACAACCCCGACTACAACGAGCGGGCCGAGATCCTGCGGGAGAAGGGCACCAACCGTGCCAAGTTCTTCCGCGGCCAGGTGGACAAGTACACCTGGGTGGACTTCGGCGACAGCTACCTGCCCAGCGAGCTGAACGCGGCCTACCTGTGGGCGCAGCTGCTCCATGCCGACGAAATCAACGACAACCGCATGGCCACCTGGAATGCCTACCGGGCGGCCTTCACGCCGCTGGCCCAGGCCGGCAAGGTGGAGATGCAGACCATCCCCGAGGGCTGCGTGCACAACGCCCACATGTTCTACCTCAAGTGCAAGGACCTGGAGGAACGCACCGCACTGATCCGCTACCTCAAGGATAACGGCATCCTGGCGGTGTTCCACTATATTCCGCTGCACTCCGCCCCGGCGGGCCGCAAGTTCGGCCGCTTTGACGGCGAGGACCGCTATACCACCAAGGAGAGCGAGCGTCTGGTACGGCTGCCGCTCTACTACGGCATGACCGAAGAGGACCGCAACAAGGTCATCCAGCGGGTCCTTGCATTCTATGCGCAGTAAGTCCTTCTGGCTGGGCACGGCGGCCACCCTGGCTGCCGCGCTGGCCTTTTTGCTGCTCTACGAGTGGCTGGTCTACAAGGTGCCGGTCACCGATATCTACCTGCCCGCCAGCTCCTGGAGCGACGAGGTGGTCTACAGCAAGCAGCTGTCGGCGGTGGTGGAATACGGAGCACCCCGGGGGTACTTCGGCTTCAACGAATCCCACGCCGACATCGGCACCTTTGCGGCCTGGGGCCCGGCCATCTTCTGGCTGTACGCCATCCCCGGCTTTTTCCTCCGGGGGCAGAACGCCTTTCTCTGGTGCAATCTGTTTTTCGTGGCGGCGGGCTGGCTGGTCTTTGCCCGGGCGGCCCGGCTCAAAGCCTGGCAGCAGGCGGCCTTCGGCGTGGTGCTGGCCTGCCTGAACGCCCCGGTGCGCTATGTCTTTTCCGCCATGCAGGAGCCGCTGCACTACGCCCTGGTGCTGGCCATCACCGGCACGGCGGTGCTGGTGCGTAAAACCGGCCGCAAACCGGCCTGGGCGGCACTGGCCATCCTCTGCGCCGCAGCCACCCTGGCCCGGCCCTACAACGCCGTCTACTGGCTCTATCCTCTGGTGCTGGCCTGGCCCCGCCGGCGGGCTTTGCTGCGCTGCGGGGCGGGGGCGCTGGCTTCGCTGGCGGCGACGCTGGTGCTGATGGCCAAGTTCTACGCGCCCTATTTCTTCACCAATGTGGATACCGCGCCGCTCAAGATGCTGGCCCATCTGCAGGTATTCTCGGCAGTCCGCTACACGGCGGACAAACTGGGCACCGCCTTCACCCAGGTGGGGCAGGAGATCGCCGGGGCGCTGCGGGGCGAGGGCGGCGGCTACTATCTGATCTTTTTGCTGCTGCTGGCGGTGACGCTGGTCTGCCTTGCGTGGGACTGGCACCACAAGCGGCCGCTCTTCTGGAAGGGCTGTGCCGCAGCGGCCGCGCTGGTGATCTTTTTCGCCCTGATGCTGATGTACCGCACGGCGGAGGCTTCCCGCCACACGCTGGTGCTGGACATTCTGCTGCTGGCAGCGCTGGTGCTGGAAAGTCCGCGTCCCGCCCTGGGCACGGCGGCGGTGACGCTGGTGCTGACGGCGGCGGGCATCCTAGGGCTGACCGCTTCAGGCGGCTTCGGCATGCCCGGCTGGCATGAGGCCATCGCTGCCGAGAGCGCCCAGCTCACCGCGGCTCTTACCGAGAGCCAGGCGGCGATCGGGAGCGATGACCCCTGGGACCACACGGTGGCCTATTCCTTCGGGGATGCCGCCCATGTGGGCATGCTCTACGCCGTGCCGGACGGCATGGGGCTGCAGTTTGACGAGGCAGCCTACCTGGAGGATGAAAGTCATGCCATCCGGTCACGCTATATGATGACATCCCCGGGCAGCGGGGTGGAAGCCCGGCTGCTGGACGAGGGATGGACGCTCCTGTACCAGGGGCAGTATTGTACCGTGTATGAGCGGGGATAAGAGAGGAATGAATCGTATGCAGGAACTTCCCATCCTGACCGGGCAGCTGGTGGTGCTGCGTCCCATCACTGATGCCGACACCGATCGCATCGTGGCGTGGCGCAACACGCCGTCGGTGATGCAGAATTTCATCTTCCGCGAGAAGTTCACCCCCGAGATGCACCGCAACTGGCTGGCCACCAAGGTGGCCACCGGGCAGGTGGTGCAGTATATCATCGAGGACAAAGCCACTGGCCAGCCGGTGGGGTCCGTCTACTACCGGGATGTGAACCACGCCTACCACAGTGCCGAGTACGGCATCTTCATCGGGGAGGAGTCCGCCCGGGGCAAGGGCTTCGGCACCGAGACCGCCCGCCTGTTCACGGCTTTCGGCTTTGAGACGCTGCATCTGCACCGCATCAGTCTGCGGCTGCTGGCGGAGAATCTGCCCGCCCGCCGCAGCTACGAGAAAGCCGGGTTTGTGCTGGAGGGCACCTTCCGGGACATGGTGGTGCTGGACGGGCGCTACCGCGATGTGGTGTTCATGGCCAGGCTGGCCGAGGAGGGCCAGGGAGGACCGGCATGACGATCATCTGGAAAAATCCATGGATACGCCGCGGCCGGAACTGGCTGCAGAAGACCCCCAACGCGCTGCTCTGCGTTTTGGGGGCAGTCCTGTTTTTGCTGGTGTTTTATTCGCTGGCCTACCGCACGCCGCTGAACCAGGTCTGGATGGCCCCCAACATGGACAACGACGAGGTCATCTATAACCGCCAGGTGGTCAGCGTGCTGACCCACGGCGGGCCCCGGGGATATTTCGGCTACGAGGAAACCCACGCCAACATCGGCCGGTACGGTACCTGGGGCCCCTTCCTGATCTGGACGTACGCCCTGCCGGGCTTTCTGTTCGGCGCCAGTGTCAACACGGTGTTCTGGTGCAATATCCTTTTCACCATCGTGGGGATCGCCTTCTTTGTGCGCGCGGCCCGGCTGCAAGTCTGGCAGCAGATGGTCTGTGCCCTCACGCTGGTCTGCCTGTGGGTGCCGCTGAGCCTGGTGTTCTGCGGCTCCTCCGAGGCGCTGCACTACGCCCTGGCGCTGGTCATTGTGGGCAGCGCGGCGGCCCTGCAGCGAAAATTCCACCCCGGCTGGTGTGCTGCGGCGGTGATTGCCTGCGCCCTGGAAACCCTCTTCCGGCCCTATGCGCTGCTCTTCTGGGCCTTCCCGCTGGCAGCGCTGTGGCAGGGCTCCCGGCGCCGCAAACTGCTCTTCGGCGGGGCGGCGGTCCTCAGCTTCGGGGCGGCGCTGTTCTCCATGACGGAACTCTCGGCACCCTATTTCAGCGGCGGCGGGATGGATTTCGGCGGCCTGAAAAAGCTGCTGGCCGGGGACGTGGCCGGCGCGGTGGGGTATGAACTGACCCGCGGGGCAAAGGAGCTGCACACCGCCTGGCTGGGCATCCTGCCCACCCTGCAGGGCGACCCCCAGTATCTGGGCACCGGCTGCCTGGTCTTTGTGGTGATGGTGCTGGTCACGGTGGGCTGCCTTGTGTACGATCTGCGCCGGGGTCGGCCCTGCCGCTTCAAGATCTGTGCGCTGCTCTGCGCCGGCGTCATCACGCTGCTGCTGATTTTCATGTACAACATCGCCCCGCGGCATCTGGCGCTGCTCTGCATGCTGATGCTGGGGGCCGTCACGGTGGAAAATGCCCGCCAGGCGGTGGTCTATCTGCCGGTGATGATGATCCTGCTGCTGCCCATGAATGCCCGGCGCAGCAGCCTTTCCACCTGGAACGCCGGCATGGGGGAGCAGATTACTGCCGTGGAATCCGCCCTCACCTGGAGCGTGCAGGCCCGGCAGAGCGACGATCCCTGGGATTACACGCTGGCCTACGCCTACGACGACGATGTGTTTCACGGTTACCTCTACGCGGTGCCCGCCGGCATGGGCATCGAGTTTGACTGGAACACCTACCTGGCCGACGAAACGCAGACCATTTATTCCCGGTACGCCATGGTGAACCACGGTACCGACGCCGAGGCCCGTCTTTTGAAGGACGGCTGGCAGGAGGTTGTCTCCACCGAAGATCTGGTGGTCTACCAGCGGCCGGATACCCTGTCATAAAAGGGGAGAAGAAGCTATGCAGAAACTATCCTATGTGATTCCCTGTTACCGCTCGGAACACACCCTGGCGGCGGTGGTGGAGGAGATCACCCGTACCATGGCCGCCCTGCCGCAGTATGATTATGAAATCGTGCTGGTCAACGATTGCTCGCCGGACGGCACGCTGAACACTATCCGCAGCCTGGTGGCGGCGGATCCCCACGTGCAGGGTGTGGACCTGGCCCGCAACTTCGGCCAGCACGCCGCGCTGATGGCGGGCTTCCACCAGTGCAGCGGCGATATCATCGTCTGCCTGGACGACGACGGCCAGACCCCTGCCGACGAGGTGGGCAAGCTGCTGGACAAGATCGAGGCCGGCTACGACGTGGTCTATGCCAGCTACGACAACAAGCGGCAGGCGGGCTGGCGCAACCTGGGCAGCTGGGTCAACAGCAAGATGACCGAGATCATGCTGGGCAAGCCGCCCGAGCTGGTGGTCAACAGCTACTTTGCGGCCCGCCGCTTTGTGGTGGACGAGATGCTGCGCTATGAGCACTGCTACCCCTATGTGATCGGGCTGGTACTGCGCAGCACCAAGCATATCTGCAACGTGCCGGTGCATCACCGCGCCCGGGAGGAGGGCCGTTCCGGCTACACGCTGGGCAAGCTGCTGGGGCTGTGGATGAACGGTTTTACCTCCTTCTCGGTGAAGCCGCTGCGCATCGCCAGCTACTTCGGCACGCTGTCGGCGGTGGCGGGCTTTCTCTATATGATCTATATCATCATCAACCACTTCACCCGCCACACCGCCCCCCTGGGCTGGGCTTCCACCACGGCGCTGCTGCTCCTTCTGGGCGGGGTGATCCTGCTGGTGCTGGGGCTCATCGGGGAGTATGTGGGCCGCATCTATATGTGCGCCAACAACGCCCCCCAGTATGTGGCGCGGGAATATCTCCACCATGAGGAGGCGTCCCGTTGAAACAGGCTAAATGGTATCTGGTGCTGCATGTCTTCCTGGGCATCTACGCCCTGAGCAGCGTCTGCAGCAAACTGGCCTCCCGGCAGGCCTTTCTCAGCCTGCCCTTCCTGCTGCTCTACGGTTGCATGCTGGCCGCGCTGGTGGCCTACGCCTTCGGCTGGCAGCAGGTCATCAAGCATCTGCCGCTGACTACCGCCTACGCCAACAAGGCTGTCACGGTGGTCTGGGGCATCCTGCTGGGTCTGCTGATCTTCGGCGAGACGGTCACTCCCCGGCAGCTGGTGGGGGCCCTCGTCATCATTGTGGGCATCGTGCTCTTTGTGCGGGCCGACCACGAAGGGGAGGACCGCTCATGACACAGGCACAGCTTCCCTATCTGCTGCTCTATCTTTTCAGCACTTTTCTGGCTTCGGTGTCCCAGGTGCTGCTCAAAAAGGCCGCGCTGCGGGAACACAAATCCCTGCTGGCCGAATACACCGACTGGCGGGTGCTGCTGGGCTACGGCCTGTTTGTGGGCTGCACCCTGCTGACCATGCTGGCCTACAAGGGGGTGCCCCTCAACGTGGGCCCCGTGCTGGAGGCCACCGGCTATCTGTATGTGACGGTGTTCGGCGTCACCATCTTCCACGAGAAGATGAACCCCCGCAAGGCGGCAGCCCTGGTCATCATCATCGTGGGCATCCTGATTTATGCACTGTAAACAAAAACCCCGACGAATTTTCGTCGGGGTTTTTTACTGTGTTACCACCATTCGGGCAGACGCTGTTTGCGGTGGCGGCTGTGGTGGTGCAGCGGAGAAGTTTCCGCCTGCAGCACGGTGGCGGCGTAATCCAGGGCCAGGGCCAGCAGGATGCCGAACACCACATCGATGACGCTGTGCTGCTTGAGCAGCATGGTGGAAAGGGTGATGGCCAGGCAGAGCACCGCGGCGGCGGGGCGCATCCAGCGGCGGCGGGGTGCATCAAAGCAGCTGCAGCGGTAGTAGGCCAGCATCAGCGTGACCGAGTTGGACACGTGGATGGACGGGCAGACGTTGGTGGGGGTGTCGTGCCGGTAGAGGGCGCGCACCGCCTCGGCGAAGAAGTCGCTGCCGGGAACGCTGTGGGGACGCAGTGCCAGTCCGTTGGGGACCATCACATAGAACAGCAGCGACAGCGTCATGCCGGCAAACAGCGGCAGGCAGAGCCGCCAGAAATCAGCGCGCGGCGCATGCCACAGTATGTAGAACAGCGTGAAAGGGATCCACGGGAACCACATCACATAGGGGACGACGGCATACTTGCAGAAGGGAATCAGGTCGTCCAGACGGCAGTGCACCCACAGGTCCGGCACCAGGATGGCCTTTTCCAGAAAACCGAAACAGGTCAGATAAAACAATGCATACAGCGTCATGAACCATACGGGATGACGCATACACCAATTACGCATAGGAAACTCCTTATACATCTCAAAAACAGCATACCTATGGCGATGTATTATTATACGCCGGAACCCTCGACAAAAGCAAGCGGAAAAGCCGACAAGAAAAAACAGTACAATCTGTAAGAATCTGTACGACCTGGCGATGCTATGGCATAAATCGGGGTTCTGTATACTATAACGACGCAAAATCAAAAAGCATTGCAATCTTTGTAAAATTTTTCCGGGTAATATTTCGCAGGTAAATCCCCGGAAAAGACCGTTTCAGGCAAAATCAGAGGGCCTTGCGGCGCCGTACCAGCGCCAGGATCAGGCATCCGGCGGCGCACACAAGGGAGAGCAGCTCGCAGCCCCGCCACCACGCAGGGCTCTGCCAGGCGATGGCGATGGTACCGGTGTAACCGGCGGGGATGGTCAGCACCACCCGGGCGTTCTCGCCGCTGGTCAGGGGGAAGGCGGTGCCGGTAACGGTGTCGGCGGCGGTGTAATGGCCGTAGTTGAAAATGGGCACCGAGATGTCGGCCTCCGCCCCGGTGTTCTCCACACTCAGGTAGGCAACGCCCTGCCGCTTCTCGTAGCCGGTCAGGGTCATGTCCTCGCTGCCCGGCTTGGGCTGGGCCCAGATCGTCTCATAGATGCTGCACCCGTCGATCATATACTCGCCGATGCCCACATCCCGGGTGTCGTCCCGGCTGATGGTGTTGGCGGTGAGTTCCGTGCAGGTCAGCAGCTGCATCTGGAAGACCCCCACGCTCAAGGCGGCGGCCACCGCCAGACCGCCCGCCGCCAGACGGGCCGCGGTGCCGTGGTGCCGGGCAATCAGCTGCAGGGCCAGCAGGGCGGCAGCGCAGAGCAGCAGCGTGGCCGGGGCCAGGAACCGCCAGGGATACTGGAAGGTGCCCGCCAGTTTGCCGGCGACAAAGCCCAGCCAGCTTTCCACAAAATCCCAGGGGAAGATCTGCAGCGAGAGCACCACGGCCAGCACACCCAGCCCGGCGGTCAGCCGCAGGGGGGCGCCCAGTTCCCACCGGTCACGGCGCAGCAGGCAGAACACCACCAGCGCCACGCCCAGCACCAGGGGCAGCCCCAGCGTCAGGCTCATGTCGTTGGAAGTGCCGGGGGTGGTGCCGCCGAACCCGGGGCCGAAGGGGTTGATCAGCTGCATCAGGGTCAGCCCCTCGCTCTGGGGCTTGCCCGGCAGGCCCTCGTTGACCTGCAGCGGCACCGAGAGGGCGGTGGACGCAAAGGGCACCAGGAACCAGGCGCTGAGCCCGAAGGCCAGCAGGGCGGCTTTCACCCAGGCCAGCAGCCGGGCGGGGCGGAGCGTCTGCCGCAGCCGCAGCAGACAGAACAGCAAAAGGAAAGCGCCGGTGAGTTCGGTGGAGATCAGATGGCTCTGCACCAGGGCCGCCATGCCCAGGGCCAGCGGGGCCCACTGGGCGAAGCGGGGCTTTTCGCAGGTGTAGATCTCATAGACGCCCAGCAGCACCAGGGGCAGGAAGCTCATGGCGGTGTATTCGCCCACCGCGGCCCGGAAGTAGACGCAGACCAGCCGGTAGACCGACAGGGTATACAGGGCCGCACCCAGCACACCGCCCTGGCGGCTGCGGGAGATGCGGGCAAAGCAGAGGTAGCTGAAGCCGCAGGCGGCCAGCGTCACGGCAAAGATATAGACCTGGTAGCAGGTGCGCAGCGGCAGCCAGGCGTTGTACAGAAGGGCGGGCAGCAGCAAAAACAGCTCGCAGTAGCACAGCGGGTTGATGTAGCCGTAGCCGTTGAGGGTGGTGGTGGCGATGCGCACCGGGAACTGCCCGTAGGACAGCTCGGCGGCCATGGCGGTGATGCGCTGCAGATGGTAGCGCAGGTCGTGGCCGAAATAGAGGTGGTCGCTGAAAAGGGGCAGGCAGGCCAGCACCGTGATGCCCAGCAGGGCCAGGGGCAGGCGCAGGGCGCGGCGGCGGGCAGCGCCCCGGGCGCCGGTGCAGGCCACCAGCAGCCAGCCGAGAAAATCCACCACGCCAAAGAAGAAGAGAAAACAGACCAGCCGGGTCAGCCGGTAGATGGGCTGCTCGGCGAACTGGATGCCGTACAGGTAGAGCTGGCCCTCGCCGTAGTGCAGGGTGGCGGTCAGGTCCTGCAGCCGGGCGCCCGAACTGACCCACAGCCGGGTGGTGACGGTGCGGTGGCCGTCGTCCAGGGTCAGCGTGTCGGCCTGGACGGCGGAGGGCACTTTGTCGGAGGCAAAGGTCAGCGAACCGGCACTCTGCTGCACGCTGAAGGTGGGGGCGTCGGGGGTCTGGCAGGAGAAATAGTCCACCGTCACCTCGTAGGCGCCGGAGGGTAGGGCTACCCCCGCCGTGGAGAAGGTGATCTCCTTGTCGGAGGTGAAGCCGTTGTTGTTGTAGATCTGCAGGGCGCTGCCGTCCTCATTGAGCGCCGCAAAGCCGGGAAAGCCGTTGGAAAAGGCGTCGGGCGTCAGCGAGAGGCGGTAGGCCGGACCGAACAGCCCTGCCGCCAGCCAGACCACCACCGCCAGCTCCGCCACCAGGGCGGCGGCCAGCAGTTTGTTTTTCCGCAGCAGGGAAACCAGGTGTTCCATCGTCGTAACCTCTTTTCGGGACTCAGCCGTCCCAGATCATGATCTTGGCGTTGAGGATGGAGGAATCCTCCACCGTGGCCAGATAGTCGCCCCGGGCGTTGCGCTCGGTCTTGGTGCAGTCCAGCAGACAGATGGACCGGGCCTCCTCGCTGCCGTCCGGCAGGCGGACCTTGTACTTGATGACGGCGTTGTCCGGCACCACGGCCCCCTGCACATAGACCTGCAGGGTGTCCAGCAGCTCGCCGGTGGCGTCCTGGGCGCGGCCGCACCAGGCCAGATCGTAGCCGCCGTAGTCGCGGTAGGTCTGGTAGCCGTAGACGCTGCCGGTCAGATCGTCGGGCACCTCCCCGGCGCCCATCACCTGGGCATGGAGTTCCCGGCCGGTGAACCGGCTGAAGAAGTAGGATTCGGCGTCGGGGTTGCTGGCCCAGACGTTTTCATTGCAGAGGATCAGGTCCTCATCGGTGATGGGGTTTGCCAGCCCGGCATCCAGGGTGTTCACGAAGAAATAGTAGTTGTCCAGGTTCTGGGCGTGGTGGTTGCGCAGGCAGGCCCGGGTGTAGGCGCCGTTGGCGCACAGTCCCACGGCGATGGCTCCGGCCAGCACCAGCCGCAGCAGCACGCCGGGCACAAGGGGCAGCCTGGCCAGCGCGCCGGCCAGCAGCACGATGAGGGCGGCCAGCAGCAGCGCCAGTCCCACAGCACAGGCTGCCGCGGGAATGTAACCCCACTTCCAGGTGATGGCCTCGGGGGCCTGGTACCGCTCGGAACAGGCCAGCAGCAGGGCCGGGGCAAACCACAGCCCCAATCCCAGCAGCGCCAGCCCGCCCAGAACTTTAGGGGCGGTTTTCAGCCGCGGGGCGGCAAAACAGAGCACAAGCGCTGCCACAAGGCCCAGCAGCAACGGCCAGAGCTTGTCGCCGCCGGTGATGGCGCCGGGGTCCTGGCCCTGCACCAGCGGGTTGAGGAAGGGGATGGCCGAGGCCATCTGCTGCACCGTGACCCGGGCGATCTCGGGCAGATTCAGCGAGAGGGCGTTGCCGGTGGAACCCGTCCCGCGGGAGCAGCCCAGATGGAAGGCCAGGGCCACCGCGGTGCCCGCCAGGGCGGGGGCACAGCCCAGCAGGCCCTGCTTCAGGCTGCGGCGCAGCACCGCCCACAGCACTACGGCCAGCACCGTGTACATGTAGCCGATCTCGTAGGTGCCGCAGGAAATAAATACCAGAATGCCGGCGGCCACGCCCCAGCGGCGATGGCCGGTATCCTGCATCCGCAGCAGGCAGAGCCAGCCCGCCATGGCCCAGAACAGCGCCTTCTGGGGCACGGCGTAGTAGCTGTACATGCCCTCGTTGAAGATGGGCGCCAGCGACAGGGCCAGGGCAAACCCGCCCAGGGCCAAAGCGTCGCTGCGGCTGAGCCGGGCCACCACCCGGCTGGTCAGAAAGCCCGCTGCTGCCGTCACACCGATGATGTACAGCCGGTAGCTGGTCAGGCTGCCGTAAAAGAGCAGCGAGAAGGCCGACGGGTAGTGGAACGGGAAGAAGCGGACTTCCTGCAGGGTGAAATACCGCAGCCGCTCGCCCAGGTCCCGCCAGAGATATTCCAGGAAGGGTGTGCGGTCGAACTCGAACATCCATTTGTTCAGCGTCAGCCGGTCGTCGCCCTCGGGCGGAACGCTGATGGTGACCCGCAGGTACATCACGGCCAGGGCCAGGATCAGCAGATAGCCGACGGCCAGCAGCAGCCGGCGGTGCCGCCGGCAAAGGGGGGAGAGGGAATTCATCAGGGGCCTCCTTGTCACAGGATACAAAAATACACCTTATTATAACACGCGCCCGCCCGGTGCGCAATGCGACAGGCTTTGCGCATCCCGGCGCCCGCAGAACCTGCATCTGTTTTGCATCCTGGTCCGCGCCATCTTGCGTTTTGCGGCAAAGTATGGTATCATACATTACAATATGCGTTCACTGTACTTTGCGCGGAACGCATAAAATTTGAATACAGAAAGTTGAGTTGGTAGTTTCCCCAATGGACGATGGCAGTATATTTATGATCGTGGCACTGGTTATTCTGGTGTGCATGTCGGCCTTCTTTTCTTCGGCCGAGACCGCGTATTCTTCCCTGAACCTCATCCGTCTGCGCAGCCGCGCCGACGCCGGCGACCGGCAGGCCGCCAAGGTCCTCTCGCTGGCTGAGCGGTACGACAGTCTGCTCAGCACCATCCTCATCGGCAACAACATCGTGAACATCGGCGCTTCCTCCATCGGCACGGTGCTCTTCACCAAGGTGCTGGGCGGGGTGTACGGCCCCACGGTGTCCACCGTCGTGATGACGCTGGTGGTGCTCACCTTCGGTGAGATCACCCCCAAGAGCATGGCCAAGGAGATGCCGGAGTCGCTGGCTTTGAGCTTTGCGCCCACCCTGAGCGTGCTGGTCACGGTGTTCACGCCGCTGAACTGGATCTTCGGGCAGTGGAAAAACTTCCTGGCCAAGCGCTTTTACAAGGGCGAACGGGACACCATCACCGAAGGTGAGCTGGTGACGATGGTCAGCGAGGCCGAGAAGGACGGCGAGCTGACCGACCGGGAAAGCGAACTGATCCGCAGCGCCATCGAGTTCGATGACGTGGAAGTGGAGGACGTGCTGACCCCCCGTGTGGACGTGGTGGCCGTGGAGGACGATACCCCCATGGACGAAGTGGTGGAAATGTTCGCCGAGAGCGGGTATTCCCGCCTGCCGGTCTACCACGAGACCATCGACAACATCATCGGCGTGGTGCATGAGAAGGACTGCTTCGCGGCGCTGCGCAAGGGCAACGTGAAGGAAGTCAAGCTGGAGAACCTGGTCAGTCCCACGCTGTACACCACCACCGCCACCCAGATTTCCACCCTGCTGCTGACCCTGCGGGAGAGCAAGCACCACATGGCTGTGGTGGTGGATGAATACGGCGGCACCGCCGGCATCATCACGCTGGAGGACATCCTGGAGGAGCTGGTGGGCGAGATCTGGGATGAACACGACGACGTGGTGGAGGATATCCGCCAGCAGAGCGACGGCAGCTGGCTGGTGTCCGGCACCGCTGGCATTGACGATGTGGCGGAGGAGCTCTCCATCCGCGACAAGGAGGAGATCGATGCCATTGCCATCAGCGGTCTGGTCCAGGAAAAGCTGGGCCGGCTGCCCAAGGTGGGGGACCACTTCGTGTGGGGCGACTGCGACGGCACGGTGACCCGTGTGAGCCACCGCCGCGTGCAGGAAGTCCGCCTGACCCGCCGCCCGCCCCAGGAGGAACCCCGCAAGGGGGACCGCCGGGAGCACCGGGAACGGGAGAAGGATCGGGAAAACCGCCGCGCCCAATAATTGCGGATAAAAACCACAGCGGCGTGCAGGCCGGAAGACCTGCACGCCGCTGCTTTTTCGCAAGAAGACAAAAGTAAAAACCCGGAACCTTCCGTTCCGGGCTGATCTGGTGGACGGTACAGGACTCGAACCTGTGACCTCCTGCACGTCAAGCAGATGCTCTACCAGCTGAGCTAACCGTCCATATTCGGTTGTGCCGCGCTTCTTGCGACGCCAATAATCATACCAAACCTGGAAGAAAAAATCAAGCCCTTTTTGCAAAAAAATCAACTTTTTTTGAAAAGCACGGTAAAACGCCGTTCTGCTCATCCCGAAAAGCGGGAGCGCACGGTGGACGGCACCGGAATTTTGTGGTATACTATATCGGTTAAAGTGGGGAGGTGTAGAGAGTTGCGGGTACTGGGCATTGACCCCGGGTATGCCATCGTGGGCTGGGGCGTTGTGGAGTATGTGGGCAACCGGTTTGCCCCTGTGGGCTACGGCGCCATCCTCACCGAGAAGGACACCCCCTTTGAACAGCGCCTGTGCGAAATCTACGACGCGGTGCTGGATGTCTGCCGCCGGTATCAGCCGGAGGCCATCTCGCTGGAAAAACTCTACTACCAGCACAACCAGACCACCGTCATCGGCGTGGCGGAAGCCCGCGGCGTCATATTGCTGGCAGCCGCCCAGTGCGGCGTGCCCATTTACGAATACACCCCCATGCAGGTCAAGCAGGCCATCACCGGCTACGGCAAGGCCGTGAAGAAGCAGATTCAGGAGATGACCCGCATGATGCTGCACCTGGATACCATCCCCAAACCCGACGACACGGCGGATGCCCTGGGCATGGCCATTGCCCACTGCCATTGCAGCCGCAGCCGACTGATGGGCACCCGGCCGCGCTGAGCGCCGCGCCCCTTTTGAATCAGAAGGAAGGATACCATGATCTATTGCCTGACCGGCAAAATTCTGAAAAAGTCGCTGGACACCGCCGTCATCAGCTGCGGCGGTGTGGGCTATGCCGTGCAGATCCCTGCCACCACCGGCGAGGCGCTGCCCGCCCCGGGCCAGGATGGCACGGTCTACACCGTCATGAACGTCAGTGAGAACGACGTTTCCCTCTACGGCTTCGCCACCGAGGAGCAGCGGGACTGCTTCAAGATGCTCACCGCCGTTTCCGGCGTGGGCCCCAAGGCGGGGCTGGCCATCCTTTCGGTGATGAGCCCCGAAAAAATCGCCCTGGCGGCCTCCTCGGGGGACCACAAGGCGTTCACCAAGGCTTCCGGCGTGGGGCCCAAGCTGGCCCAGCGCATCACGCTGGAACTGAAGGACAAGGTGGGCAAGGGCCTGGCCGACGGCACCGGCTTCGGCGGCGCGGATCTTTCCGCCGCGGTGCCCAGCTCCGCCCCCGCCCAGGCGGTGGCCGCCCTGGTCAGCCTGGGCTATACGCCCTCCGACGCGGCGGCCGCCGTGGCCCGGGTGGACGAAACCCTGCCCGTGCAGGACATCATCAAAGTGGCGCTGCGCGGCCTTTCGCGCGCCCGGTAAAGGAGGGGACAGACCGCAATGAATCAGGAATACACCGTGGACCCCAGCCGGCTGGTCAGTCCCGACGCCATCCCCGCCGATGCCGAGGAAGTCAGCCTTCGCCCCAAAACCCTGGACGACTATGTGGGCCAGGAGAAGGCCAAGGGCAACCTGCGGGTCTATCTGCGGGCGGCCCAGCAGCGGGGCGAGCCCATGGACCATATTCTGCTCTACGGCCCCCCGGGCCTGGGCAAAACCACGCTGGCGGGCATTGTGGCCCAGGAGATGGGGGTGCAGATCCGCATCACTTCGGGCCCGGCCATCGAGAAGCCCGGCGACCTGGCTGCCCTGCTCACCAACCTGCAGGAGGGGGATGTGCTCTTCATCGATGAGATCCACCGCCTTTCCCGCCAGGTGGAAGAGGTGCTCTACCCGGCGCTGGAGGATTACGCCCTGGATATCATGATCGGCAAGGGTCCCAGCGCCCAGAGCATCCGCATCAACCTGCCCCGGTTCACCCTCATCGGTGCCACCACCCGGGCCGGACAGCTCACCGGGCCGCTGCGGGACCGCTTCGGTATTCTGCTCAAGCTGGAACCCTACAGCCCCAACGAGCTGGCCCGGATCATCACCCGCAGCGCCGGCATCCTGGGCATTCCCATCACCGAGGAAGGGGCTCTGGAACTGGCCCGCTGCAGCCGGGGCACGCCCCGTATCGCCAACCGGCTGCTCAAACGGGTGCGGGACTTTGCCACCGTCCAGGGGGACGGCACCATCGACGGGGAGACCGCCGTGGAGGCCCGCAAGTGGATGGATATTGACGAGATGGGCCTGGACGAGCTGGACCGCAGTCTGCTGCGCGCCATCATCGAGATGTACGGCGGCGGGCCGGTGGGCCTGGAAACGCTGGCTGCCGCCCTGGGTGAGGAGAGCGTCACGCTGGAGGACCTGTGTGAGCCCTATCTGATGCAGATGGGAATGCTCACCCGCACGCCCCGGGGCCGCTGCGTGACCCGGCTGGCCTACGAGCATCTGCACATGGCGGTGCCCCGCCGCTTCGACGGGGAAGAGGACGGACAGCAGAGCATGTTCTGAGGAAGTCATCACCGCACCGGCGGACAGGCCGGACGCATAGAATAGAAAAAACACTGCAACTGAAAGGAATTGATCGAGTATGGGTAAACTGTTTGGAACCGACGGTGTCCGCGGCGTGGCGGGCAAGGACCTGACCTGTGAACTGGCTCTGCAGATCGGCCGCGGCACCGCGGCGGTGCTGACCAGCCTGGACGGCCACCGCCCCAAGATTCTCATCGGCAAGGATACCCGTGTGTCCGGCGACATGCTGGAGTCCACCCTGGCGGCGGGCCTGTGCAGCGTGGGCGCCGACGTGGACCTGCTGGGTGTGATCCCCACTCCCGGCGTGGCCTACCTGGTGCGCAAGTACCATGCCGACGCCGGCATCATGATCTCGGCCTCCCACAATCCCATGGAATTCAACGGCATCAAGATCTTCAAGGGGGACGGCTACAAGCTGCCCGATGAGGTGGAGGACCAGATCGAGGCCCATGTCTTCAACAACTGCGCCGACATCCGCCTGGCGGAGGGCGCCGACATCGGCCGCATCCACATGTGCCGCACCGGCATCGACGATTATGTGGATTTCCTGCAGGAGCACATCGACGCCGACCTCACCGGCCTGAAGGTGCTGTTTGACTGCGCCAACGGTGCCTCGGCGGCGGTGGCCCAGAAGCTGTTCCCCCGCCTGGGCTGCGAGTGCGGCTTCATGGGCACGCTGCAGGACGGCGTCACGGTGAACGACGGCTGCGGCTCCACCCATCTGGAGGCGCTGGAGGGGGCTGTCAAGGAGGGCGGCTATGACTGCGGCATTGCCTTTGACGGTGACGCCGACCGCTGCCTGGGCTGCGACGAGAACGGCGCCGAGATGGACGGCGACAAGATCATCGCCCTGGTGGGTGCCGACATGAAGGAGCGCGGCCGCCTGGACGGCAACACCGTGGTGGTGACCGTCATGTCCAACCTGGGCTTCATGAAGCATATGGAATCCCTGGGCATCGAGACCGCCCGCACGGCGGTGGGCGACCGTTACGTGCTGGAGGAGATGCGGGCCCGCGGCTACGCCATCGGAGGCGAGCAGAGCGGCCACGTGATCTTCCTGCACCACTCCACCACCGGCGACGGCGAGCTGACTGCCGGCAAGCTGCTCAAGGTGCTGGCCCGCAAGAAGGCGGAGAACCCCGCCACCAAGATGAGCGACCTGAACGCGGTGTACACCAAGTTCCCCCAGGTGCTCATCAACCTGAGTGCCAACAAGGAACAGAAACAGGCCTACAAAGAGGATGAGTATATTGCCGGCTTCATCGAGAGCCAGCAGCAGAGCCTGATGGGTATGGGCCGCGTGCTGGTGCGCGTCTCCGGCACCGAGCCGAAGATCCGCGTCATGGTGGAGGGCGAGGACCGCGCCGCCATCCAGACCAGCGCCGACCGCATCGCGGATATGATCCGTCAGCGCATCCTGGACAAATAAGGAAGGAGAATCGCCTATGCGCCCTGCCGATAGCTGGCGGGATTATGAACTGCTGGATGCCACCAACCACAACCGGCTGGAGCGCTGGGGCAGCACGCTGCTGATCCGCCCCGACCCGCAGGTCATCTGGAAAAACGACGAGGCCAGCCCGCTGTGGGCCCAGGCCGACGCCATCTACTACCGCTCCGCCAAGGGGGGCGGCCGGTGGAACTACCACAAGAAGCTGCCCCAGAAATGGCAGATCCACTGGCAGGACCTGACGCTCATCGTCAGCCCCACCGGCTTCAAGCACACCGGCGTCTTCCCGGAGCAGGCCGTCAACTGGGCCTGGTATCAGGAGAAAATCAAGGGCGCAGGCCGTCCCGTCAAGGTGCTCAACCTCTTCGGGTACACCGGCGGCGCCACGCTGGCCTGCCTGGCGGCAGGTGCCAGCGTGACCCATGTGGATGCCAGCAAGGGCATGGTGGCCTGGGCGCGGGAGAACGCCGCAGCCAGCCATCTGGCCGACCGGCCCTGCCGCTGGATCGTGGATGACTGCACCAAGTTCGTGCAGCGGGAGATCCGCCGCGGCAACCGGTACGACGGCATCATCATGGACCCGCCCAGCTACGGGCGGGGCCCCGGCGGGGAGATCTGGAAGCTGGAGGACAACGTCTACGACCTGATCACCCTCACCGAGCAGGTGCTCAGCGACGACCCGCTGTTCTTTGCCATCAACTCCTACACCGAGGGTCTGAGCCCCGCGGTGATGGAATACATCGTCAAAACGACCCTCTGCCCCGTGCAGGGGGGCCGGACGCACTGCGACGAGATCGGGCTGCCGGTCTCGGCCACCGGCGGTGTGGTGCCCTGCGGCGCCACCGCCATATGGGAGAAATGAGTATGCCGAGCGAAACGCCGATGCTCCAGGTGCAGGAGGTAAAATTCCGCTACGACCCCGACCAGCCGCGCTATGCGGTGGACGGGGTGAGTATGGATCTGCACCGGGGCGAATTTGTGGCGGTGCTGGGAGCCAACGGCTGCGGCAAAAGCACGCTGGCCAAGCACCTGAACGCCATTTTGCTGCCCGAGACCGGCACCGTGCTGGTGGAGGGTATGGACACCTGCAACGAGGAACACCTCTATGATATCCGCCAGAAGGTGGGTATGGTGTTCCAGAACCCCGACAACCAGATCGTGGCAACGATCGTGGAGGAGGACGTGGCCTTTGCGCCGGAGAACCTGGGCGTGCCGCCCGCGGAGATCCGCACCCGCATCGACGAGGCCATGAAGCTGGCGGGCATCTACGAAAAGCGGGATGCCGCGCCCTACAAGCTGTCGGGCGGCCAGAAGCAGCGGGTGGCCATCGCGGGTGTCATTGCCATGCGCCCCGACTGCCTGGTGCTGGACGAAGCCACCGCCATGCTGGACCCCCACGGCCGTGCCCAGGTCATGCGCACCATCCGCCAGCTGCGGGAGGCGGGCATCACCATCGTCTCCATCACCCACTATATGGAGGAGGCCGCCCAGGCCGACCGGGTGCTGGTGATGAGCCGGGGCCGGGTGGTCATGGAGGGCACTCCCGAGGAGATCTTCAGCCAGACCGAGCGGCTGCACAGCTACCATCTGGATGTGCCCCAGGCCGCCGAGCTGCGGGATGAGCTGGTGAAGGCCGGCATCCCCATGCCGGAGAACGTCATCACCCCCGACCGCTGTGCCGAGGAACTGTTCCAACTGCTCAAGGATTGACAAACCCAGCCAAGGCGGAAACGGCACCGGCGCAGAACCGGGCGGTATTCCGCGGGAAAGGAATCAAACTGTGTCAGAGATCATTCGTGTCGAACATCTGAAGTATGTCTATAACCCCGGCATGCCGGACGCCACCACCGCCCTGGACGATGTGTCCTTCTCGGTGGAGGAGGGGGACTTCGTGGGCATCATCGGCTCCACCGGCAGCGGCAAGTCCACCCTGATCAGCCATTTCAACGGCATCAACCGTCCCACCTCGGGCCGGGTGCTGGTGGACGGCAAGGACCTGTGGGCGCCCGGCGCCGATCTGCGCTCCTTCCGCTTCCTGGTGGGACTGGTCATGCAGTACCCCGAATACCAGCTGTTTGAGGAGACATGCGCCAAGGATATCGCCTACGGCCCCCGCAACATGGGGCTGGACGAGGACGAGATCCAGCGCCGGGTCAAACAGGCGGCGGCCTTTGTGGGCCTCACCGACGAACTGCTGGAAAAGAGCCCCTTCGAGCTGTCGGGCGGCCAGAAGCGCCGGGTGGCCATTGCCGGCGTCATGGCCATGCAGCCCCGGGTGCTGGTGCTGGACGAGCCCGCCGCGGGCCTGGACCCCGAGGGCCGGGACACCATCCTGGGCCAGATCAAGGCCTACCACGAAAAAACCGGCATCACGGTGCTGCTGGTGAGCCACTCCATGGAGGACATCGCCAAGTACGCCAACCGGGTGCTGGTGCTGCACAAGGCGGGCATCGCCATGTACGATACGGTGGAGAACGTCTTTGCCCGGGCACAGGAACTGCTGGACCTGGGCCTGTCGGTGCCCCAGGTGACCCAGATCTTCCTGAAACTGCGCAAGATGGGCCTGGATATCCCCACCGATGTCTACACCATTCCCTATGCGGTCAAGACCATCCGCAAGGCGCTGGCCGCCAGACAGAACAAGGGGGTGGACTGAATGCTCAAGGACATTACCATCGGGCAATATTATCCCGGCCGCTCGGTGATCCACCGCTGCGATCCGCGGCTCAAACTCATCGCCACCATCGCCTACATCGTGGTGCTTTTTGTGGCAGCCAATCCCCTGGGCATTGCGCTGTCCCTGCTGCTGCTGGCGGCGCTCTACCGGGTGGCCCGCATTCCCGGCAAGATGATCCTGCGCAGCCTCAAACCCATCGTGCCCATCGTCATCTTCACGGCGCTGCTCAACCTCTTCTTTGTCACGGGCAAGGGGGAGCCGCTGGTGCATTTCTGGGTGTTCAGCATCTATGCCGAGGGTGTGCGCTACGCCATCCTGCTGGCGGTACGGGTGTGCGCCCTCATCGCGGGCACCAGCCTGCTGACCTACACCACCAGCCCCATCGTGCTCACCGATGCCATCGAGAATCTGCTCCGGCCGCTGAACCGGGTGCACTTTCCGGTGCATGAGCTGGCCATGATGATGACCATCGCCCTGCGGTTCATCCCCACTCTGATTGAGGAAACCGAGAAGATCATGAACGCCCAGAAAGCCCGGGGCGCCATGCTGGACACCGGCAAATTCACCCAGCGCATCAAGGCGCTGGTGCCCATCCTCATTCCGCTGTTCATCTCGGCATTCCGCCGGGCCGACGAGCTGGCCATGGCCATGGAATGCCGCTGCTACCACGGCGGTGAGGGCCGCACCCGCCTCAAGCAGCTGCGGTTCACCGCCACCGACGCCCGCTGCGCCGTGGTGCTGGCGGTGGCGCTGGCGGTCATCGTCTCCACCCACTTCTTCGTGCCGGGGCTGGTGTCATGACCTGTCTTTTGTGGATCGCCTACAAAGGCACGAACTACGCGGGCTTTCAGGTGCAGCCCAACGCGCCCACCGTCTGCGCCGTGCTCCAGGACGCCATGCAGGCCGCCTGGGGCTGCCGGCCTGACGTGAAGGGCTGTTCCCGCACCGACGCCGGCGTTCATGCGCGGCGTTTCGCGCTCAGTTTCTGTTATACTGGCCGTGTGCCGGCGGACAAGCTGGTGCCGGCCCTCAACGCACACCTGCCCCTGGACATCCGGGCGCTGGAGGTGCAGGCGGTGCCGGAGGGCTTCCATGCCCGGTACGCCGCCCACGAAAAAACCTACTGTTACCACATCCTCAACGCCCGCATCGACGACCCCTTCACGCTGGACACCTGCCATCGGGTGGCCCGGCCGCTGGACCTGGACGCCATGCAGGCGGCCGCTGCCCGGTTTGTCGGCACCCATGACTTCCTGGCGCTGTGTGCGTCGGGCTCCTCGGTCGCTGCCCACGGCGATACCGTGCGCACCATCTCCCGGTGTACGGTGTCCCGCTGCGGTGACCGTTTTGTCATTACCGTCACAGCGGACGGTTACCTCTACAACATGGTCCGCATCCTGGCGGGCACGCTGGTGGAGGTGGGGCTGCACAAGCGCACGCCGGATTCCATCCCCGCGCTGCTGCAGAGCCGGGACCGCCGCCGGGCGGGCCCCACGCTGCCCGCCAGGGGACTGTTTCTTGAGGATGTGAGCTACCCGGACCTGTGACCGTCCGGGAAAATATCCGCAAGCCGAAAGGAGGGAAGCCCCCGTGAACAAAGCCGAAAAGGAACGCCAGGAACGCCGCCGGCGGATGCTGGCCCGGGAACAGGGGCATACCTCCACGGGGGCTATCCCCGGCACCAGCGGGGACATCGGCCTGCGCACCCCCCAGCCGGTACACCGCAGTGAACCGGCCGCGGCACCGGCCCCCGAACCCGAAAAGACCCGCACCACCAACCTCAAATCCCTGACGCCCCTCTTCAAACAGCGGCAGCGGCGGCGCACCATCGCCCTGGGGGTGATCGTGCTGGTCATAGCGCTGGTCATTGCCATCTTTACGGGGGCCATGTCGGCCTCCATCGCGCTGCTGGCTGACGGGGTGGACAGCCTGACCCTCTACCTCAACCGGGGCAGCGGCAGCTGGCCGGTGAACACCGGCATCACCGAACCGCTGCAGATCGAGGAGCTGGCCGGCGGTTTTGTGGAGCTGGGCAGCGAGGACGTGGTGGTCTATTCCGCCTACGGCAACCAGGTCTATGAATTCCAGCCTTCCTACGCCCGGCCGGTGCTGGCGGTGGGCGGCACCCGGTTTGTGGTGTACAACCGGGCCGGCAACGAGCTGCAGGTGTCCAGCCGGACCCGCAGCCTCTTCACCCGCACCTTCGACGAGGGCATTCTTCTTTGTGCCATGTCCAACAACAATACGCTGGCCGTGGTCACCGAGTCGGGGCGGTACACCGCCCAGCTGCAAATTTTTGACCCTTCCTTCCGCCTCAACTACAGCTGGGAGCTGACCCGCAACGAGGGCACGCCCATGGCGCTGGATTTCGCGCCGGACAACCGCCGGTTTGCGGCGGGCACGCTGGCGGCCCGGGACGGGCAGCTGAGCTGCAGCGTCTACTTCATGGACACGGCGGATACCGAGGAGGGCCCGGTTTACCAGGCCACCCAGGGCAGCATGCTGCTGCAGCTGGACTGGCAGAGCGACAACCGGGTGGTGGCGGTGTTCGACACCTATATTGCGGTGCTGGACCCGCGCACGGCCACCGAGACGGCCCGCTATGATTTCGGCGGCGCCACCCTGCAGAGCGCGGCCCCCGGCGCCCGCCAGACGGCGCTGCTTTTGAACATCCGGGGCGGCAACAGCCTGGTGACCTTTGACGAGGACCTGACGGTGCTGGCCGAGATTCCGGCCCGGCAGGCCTACGGCGTGACGGCTACCGACACTGATGTTTACCTGCTCTGCCCCAACGCCGTGGAGTGCTACAGCTACGACGGTGTGCAGAACTGGCTGCAGGACGACCTGGCGGCCCACCCCATCGCGGTGCTGGACGCGGACAAACTGCTTGTCTTCTCCGGCAGCCAGGTGGACCTGCTGGCCGCCCCCGATGAATGATTGCGAAAGGACTCTGTACTGCATTATGTCTTGGATTTACGATCTGTTGTTTTTGGTTGTCTTTGCGTTTGCGGCGGTGGCCAGCTGGCGCAAGGGCTTTCTGGCCGGCCTCACCGAGCTGATCGGCGCGGTGGTGGGCGTGGGCGTGGCCGTCTGGGCCAGCCGCATGCTGGCGGGTCCCATCTATGACCAGTTCCTCAGCGGTTCGGTCACCGAGAAGGTGGAATCCGCCGTAGCCCAGTCGGGGGGCGACCTGGCCACTGCCGTGCAGGGGCTGGACTTCCTGCCCGAGACCGTGCGCAGCACGCTGGTCCAGATGCTCCAGGGGGCGGGGGACCTGCTGCCCGACCAGATCACCACGGCGCTGGAACCCATCCTGCTGCCCTTTGTGCAGGTGCTGCTCTTTGTGGCGGTCTGCTTCGTTGTGCGGCTGATTTTCCGGCTGCTGGTGAGTATCTTCCGCGGCATCAACGGTGTGCCGCTGGTGGGCGGCGTCAACCGGGCCCTGGGCCTGGTGCTGGGGCTTTTCACCGGCGCGCTGGACTGCTGGCTGCTGGCACTGCTGCTGTGGTTTGTGGCCAGCGTCACCGCCGGGTCACTGGAATTCCTCACGCTGCATATTCTGAACCAGAGCGTGGGATACAGCATTTTCGGAGCATTCAATCCGTTCCTGACCCATTATTAAATGAAAAAATTCTAAACATTCCCAGTCATCGCTTGCAAAAACCGAAGGTTCGCCCGATAATAGAACCATCGGAATTTACAAGCGAATGCTTTTTCTTATAGAGAGGTGAACCATATATGCTTTGTGTACGCTGCAAAAAGCGTCCCGCTGTGGTGTTTGTCCAGCGGATGGAGAACGGCAAGCCGGTGCAGGAGGGCTACTGCCTGACCTGCGCCCGGGCCATGCACATCCAGCCGGTGGATGATCTGATGAAACAATTCGGCATGTCCGATCAGGACCTGGAAAATATGGAGGAACGGATGAGTTCCTTCCTGCAGGAGGCCGCCGAGTCCGGCGCGCTGACCCCCACGGGGGAGGATGCGCCCGACGAGGGCGGCCAGGATGATTTTGTGCCCGGAGGTTCGCCGGTGTTCCCCTTCGGGTTCGGCGCCCAGCGCCAGAACGGGGAGAGCGGCAAGGGCGGCAAAAACGGCAAGAAGGACAAAACGCCCCGCCGCAAGTTCCTGGACACCTACTGCGAGAACCTGACCCAGAAGGCCCGGGACGGCAAGACCGACCGGATCATCGGCCGTGACCGGGAGATCTACCGCACCATCCAGATCCTCTGCCGCCGCCAGAAGAACAACCCCTGCCTCATCGGTGAGGCAGGCGTGGGCAAGACGGCCATCGCCGAGGGCATCGCCCAGCGCATCGCCGAGGGCAAGGTCCCGGCGCGTCTGCAGGACAAGGAGATCTTCCTGCTGGACATGACGGCCCTCATCGCCGGCACCCAGTTCCGCGGCCAGTTCGAGCAGCGGGTCAAGGGCCTCATCAGCGAGGTGAAGGCCGCCGGCAACATCATCCTCTTCATCGACGAGATCCACTCCATCGTGGGTGCCGGCGATTCGGACGGCGCCATGAACGCCGCCAACATCATGAAACCCGCCCTCTCCCGGGGACAGGTGCAGGTCATCGGCGCCACCACCTTTGCGGAGTACCGCAAGTATATCGAGAAGGACTCCGCCCTGGAGCGGCGCTTCCAGCCCGTCAAGGTGGAGGAACCCTCCATCCAGGACACCATCGAGGTGCTCAAGGGCATCCGTGTCTACTACGAAAAGCACCACTGTGTCCGGGTGCCGGACCCCATCGTCACCCAGGTCGTCAAGCTGTCGGAGCGCTACATCACCGACCGCTTCCTGCCCGACAAGGCCATCGACCTGCTGGATGAATCCTGTGCCTGCTGCAACCTGCGCCATCCCGAGATCACCGAGCTGATCTCCACCCAGCGCAGGGTGGCGGAACTGGAGAGCCGGGAACACGACCTGGAAAACCCCGAGCCGGAGAACGGCCAGCAGGCCGCCATCGACTACGAGGAACTGGCGTCCGTCAAGACGGAACTGGCGCAGCAGCGCGAAAAACTGCCGGCCCTTCAGCTGCGGGTGGCCGAGATCGAGGTCACCATGGACGATGTGGCCCAGGTGGTGGAGCTGTGGACCGGCATCCCTGCGGTGAAGATCCAGGAGACCGAGTACGGCCGCCTGCAGGGGCTGGAGGATGCCCTCAAGGCCCACATCATCGGCCAGGACGAGGCCGTCCACGCGGTGGCGGGGGCCATCAAGCGGGCCCGGGCCGATCTGTCCGGCCGTCACCGCCCGGCCAGCTTCATCTTCGTGGGTCCCACCGGCGTGGGCAAGACCGAACTGGTGAAGCAGCTGGCCAACCAGCTGTTCGACACGGTGGACCCGCTGATCTCCATCGACATGAGCGAATATATGGAGAAGTACGCGGTCTCCCGCCTGATCGGTTCGCCCCCGGGCTACGTGGGCTACGATGAGGCCGGCCAGCTCACCGAGAAGGTCCGCCGCCATCCCTACAGCGTGGTCCTCTTCGACGAGATCGAGAAGGCCCATCCCGATGTGATGAACATCCTGCTGCAGATCCTGGACGAGGGCAAGATCAACGATGCCCAGGGACGCACGGTGGACTTCTCCAACACGGTCATCTGCATGACCTCCAACGCCGGCTCCACCGACCAGAGCGGCGCCACCGGTTTCGGCAAGAAGCCGGAGGTGGCCAGCGCCGACAAGAGCCTGAAAGCGCTGCAGGAGTTCCTGCGCCCCGAGTTCCTCGGCCGTGTGGATGAGATCATCACCTTCCACCCCCTGAGCCAGGAGAACCTGGAGCGGATTGCCGCCCTCATGCTGGACGAATACAAGCCCGGCCTGCAGAACCACGGCATCACGCTGACCTACGACCAGCCCGCCCTGGCGGCCATTGTGGCCCAGAGCTCCACCAAGTACGGTGCCCGCGAACTGCGCCGCACCATCCGCAAGGCGGTGGAGGACCCCGTCTCGGAGGCGCTGGTGGACGGCCGTCTGGGCACCGCCCCCGCCACCGTGCATCTGGTAGCCCAGGACGGCAAACCCGTGCTCCAACTGTAAACAACAAGGAATGCCTATGAAAAAACGCCTTGCGGTCCTGCTGCTGGCCCTGGTACTGCTCTGCGGCTGCGTGCAGCGGCCCGTCCGCCAGGTGGTGCCCGATATGCCCTCGGCGGGAGACCCGGCCCCCACGCCGTCGCCCACCCCGCAGCCTTCCCCCGTCCCGCAGGATGTCCAGCGCTACGGCAGTGTGCGCCTGCCGGGGGACCCCACCGTGCTGGTCAGTGTCTATCTCAACGATGCGGCCACCGGCAGCATCTGGACAAAGGAGGCCCGGGCCCAGTCCCAGCAGAGCGTAGCCATGGCGGTGGACTGGCTGACCCGTCAGGCCGCCGGTTACGGCGTCGATGCCCGGATCTACTACGACGACGGCACCGACACCAGTCCGCTGTGCTACACCTATTCGCTGAAGTCCCGGCTGCGGGGCGGCGTGGATTCCGAGGAGAGCAACGACTTCCTGGATGAGATGGACGCCCTCTGCGCCACGCTGGACACGGCGGAGCTGGAAGCAAAATACGGCACCACCCGGGTGGGATTCCTGCTCTTCCTGCCGGTGTCGGGCACCTCCTTCACCATGGCCCACTACGCCGAGGACGGGGCCAGCTTTCCCTACGAATACTGCTGCCTGTACCGGTACGATGCCTATTCGGACCGGACCGAGCCGGAATCCCCGGCTACCTACGCCCACGAAATCCTGCATCTCTTCGGTGCGCCCGATCTCTACGAGGGCAGCAGCGACCCCTATGTGGACGGGGACCTGACCGCCTATGTGGCGCAGACCTACCCCGACGAGATCATGTACAGCACCTATGCCGACGACGGCAGCAACCTGTACACATCCATTGACAAGGTCATCAGCCCGCTGACGGCCTACTGCATCGGCCTGACCGATACCTGCCCCGAGCTGGCACAGTTTCCCCAGCTGGACCAGGTGGAGCCGGGGGTGTTCCATTACGGCGACAGCGGCCCGCAGGATCTCTGGCCGGACAGCGGCATGGTGACTGTCTGACAAAGGAGGCACTATGGCGTTCCAAGAGGATTTTCCCCTCCGCATCGAGGCGGTGACGGCGGCTTCGGCCCGGGAGCGCCGCCCCGAGGACAGCATTGCGGCCACGCCCACCCAGGGGTGGCAGCTGGTCTATGTGCGCGCCGGCACGGTGGAGGAACGCTGCAACGACAAGCGGGTGGTACTGCGGGCAGGGGGAATTCTGCTGCACCAGCCGGAGGAGATCTTTGCCATGCGCTGCATGGGGGAGATCCCGCCCGAGGTGCTGCGCATGGACTTCTACTGCTCCGCAGCGGCCATGGACAGGTTCCGGGGCATGGTGTTCCATGCCGAACCGGGGGAGCAGCACGACCTGAACTGGCTGATGAAGCAGGCGGCGGAACTCTACGACCCGCCCGCCGAACCCGGCGCCCTGCCCGTCCCCCGGGAGGATGTACCCTTCGGCGCCCGGCAGCAGCTGGTCATTCATCTGGAAAACTTGCTGATCCTGCTGGCACGGCGGTGCAGGCGGCCCCGCAAACCCACGCTGCGGGTGCGGCGGGAGCGCCGCCAGACGGCGCTGGTGGAGGCGGCCCGGGCCTACTTTGCCCAGAACCTCACCCATGAGGTGAAGGTGGAGGAGGTCTGTGCGGCGGTGGGATGCACCCGCACCCAGCTGCAGCAGGCCTTCCGGGCCCGTCTGCGCCATACCGCCATGGAGGAATTTGCCGCCATGCGGCTGGAGTATGCCGCCCAGCTGCTGGCCCGGGGACTGACCCCCGGCGAGGTGGCCGCCCAGCTGGGCTATTGTTCAGGAGCCTACTTCAGTCAGAAATTCCATGCGGCCACCGGCAACACCCCCAGCGCCTACCGGCGCATGCAGCAGGGATTGCCGGCGCGGCGGCAAAACAGGCAACAAAAAGACAAAGAGGCACCGAAAACGTCTATTCCCGAAACGGAGCTGAAAAAGTAGAATAAAGGTAACCAAGCGGGTCATTTCAGCCCGCAGAAAAGCAACCAGAAAACATAAAGGAGAGGATTGGTATGGCAATTTTGGTGAGCGGTGGCGCCGGGTACATCGGCAGCCACACCTGCGTGGAACTCCTGGCCGCCGGCTACGACATTGTGGTGGCGGACAACTTCTACAATTCCTGCCCCGAGGCCCTGGCCCGCGTCAAGAAGATCGCCGGCAAGGACTTCCGCTTTGTGGAGGCGGACATGACCGACAAGGCAGCGGTGGAAAAGATTTTCGCCGACAATCCGGACATTGACTGCGTCATCCAGTTTGCCGCCTACAAGGCGGTGGGGGAGAGCGTCTCCAAGCCCATCGAGTACTACTCCAACAACCTGGCCTGCACGCTGAACATTCTGGATGTGATGCGCCGCCACAACTGCCACAACATCATCTTCTCCTCCTCGGCAACCGTTTACGGTGACCCCGCCAGCGTGCCCATCCGGGAGGACTTCCCGGTGGGCGGCACCACCAACCCCTACGGCACCACCAAGGTGTTCACCGAGCGCATCCTCACCGACTGCTGCCACGCCGACCCCGAGCTGAACGTGGCGCTGCTGCGCTACTTCAACCCCATCGGCGCCCATCCCTCCGGCCTCATCGGCGAGGACCCCAACGGCATCCCCAACAACCTGGTGCCTTACATCGCCAAGGTGGCGGTGGGCAAGCTGGAAAAGGTCCATGTCTTCGGCAATGACTACCCCACCCCCGACGGCACCGGCGTGCGGGACTACATCCACGTGGTGGACCTGGCCCGCGGCCATGTGGCGGCCATCAAGAAGCTGGAGGAAAAGCCCGGCCTCTTCATCTGCAACCTGGGTACCGGCCACGGCTACAGCGTGCTGGATGTGATCCATGCCTTCAGCAAGGCCTGCGGCAAGGAGATCCCCTACGTGATCGACCCGCGCCGTCCCGGCGACATCGCCGAGTGCTGGTGCGATCCCGGCAAGGCCAAGCGGGAACTGGGCTGGGAGGCCCAGTACGGCATCGAGGAGATGTGTGCCCACAGCTGGAACTGGCAGAGCCACAACCCCGACGGCTACAAGACCCAGCAGTAACAACCCCACAAACGGCAACAGGCGCAGCCTTCGGGCTGCGCCTGTTTTTTTTGTATGCCGTGTCAGACGAACATCTCGTTGCTGCGGGGCGGCAGCTTGGGTACCACGGGAGGCGGTGCCGCGGCGGCGCGCCAGGCGGCGGGGGAGACCCCCACCTCCCGCTTGAACACCCGGCAGAGGTAGTTGGCCCCCGAAAAACCGGTCAGGCCGGCGATGGTGTCCAGGTTGTACTCATCGGCCAGCAGCAGCGTCTTCACCGCCTCGATGCGCACGCCGGTGAGGTACTTGCCGGGCGGCACCCCCAGCGCCTGCTTGAAGGCCCGGACCAGATGGCTCTTGGTGACCCTCAGCTGTTCGCTGAGCTCCTCCACGCCGTAGAGCGCCATGTAATTCTGGCGGATGGCCTCCACCGCCGCCGCCACCAGGGCGGGCAGCGGGCGGGTGGTCTCGTCGGCCTTGCCCACCGCGCAGAGCAGGGCGTAGGCCATGGCCGGGGCGGAACTGCCCTGCAGCCGGGCCAGCAGCTCGGCGGCCCCCGGGCAGGAGGCACCGTCCGCCCAGCGGGCCTCCCCCAGACGGACCAGGAAGCCGTCCACACAGTAGCCGGTCAGCCGCACCGCCACCAGGTGGCAGTCCGACCGGGGCACCAGCGTCAGCGGCGCGGCGCCCAGCAGCACATCGCCGCTCTGCCCGGGCTTTTCACAGCCCTCCAGCAGGCAGCTCCCGCGGGAGAGCACCCCCACCCACAGGCCGGCGCCGTCCAGGGTGAGCGGTTCATCTCCGTCCCGTTCGGCGGTTTTGGTACAGCTGCAATACATTGTGGGGTCAAAAATCAATTTCGCCACCTCGATATCAATAAAATGCTATTTTCAAACTGATTTTAACCTGTTATTATAGTCGTGTCAAGTAAATGAGCCCCCACACCGGGGCAGAAATACCAATTGGAGGGTTTTGTCATGGCTTCTATCAGCTGCCGTCACGTGAAAAAGGTTTATCCTGGCAACGTCGTTGCCGTTCCCGATTTCAGCCTGGAAATTGCCGATAAGGAATTCATCGTCTTCGTCGGTCCTTCCGGCTGCGGCAAGTCCACCACCCTGCGCATGATCGCCGGTCTGGAGGAAATCTCCGGCGGCGAGATGTACATCGGCGACCGCCTGATCAACGATGTCCCGCCGAAGGACCGCGACATCGCCATGGTGTTCCAGAACTACGCGCTGTATCCCCACATGACCGTCTACAAGAACATGGCTTTCGGCCTGGAGCTGCGCAAGATGCCCAAGGACGAGATCGACAAGCGTGTTCGTGAGGCGGCCAAGATCCTGGAGATCGAGCACCTGCTGGACCGCAAGCCCAAGGCTCTGTCCGGCGGCCAGCGTCAGCGTGTTGCCCTGGGCCGCGCCATGGTCCGTAACCCGGCGGTCTTCCTGCTGGACGAGCCCCTGTCCAACCTGGACGCCAAGCTCCGCACCAGCATGCGCACCGAGATCATCAAGCTGCACAAGAAGCTGGCCACCACCTTCATCTACGTTACCCATGACCAGACCGAGGCCATGACGATGGGCGACCGCATCGTCGTCATGAAGGACGGCCTGATCCAGCAGGTGGATACCCCCCAGAACCTGTACGATTATCCCTGCAACATCTTCGTGGCTGGCTTCATCGGCAGCCCGCAGATGAACTTCCTGGACGGCACGCTGGGCAAGAAGGGCAATCAGTACACCGTGGACCTGGCCGGCACCACCATTCCGCTGCCCACCGCCAAGACGGCGGACGGCAAGCTGGACGCCTATGTGGGCAAGACCCTGAAAGTGGGCATCCGTCCTGAGGACATCAAGGACGACGAGGAATTCCTGGCCAAGCATCCCGACAGCCACCTGGATACCGAGGTGGAAGTCTCCGAGCTGATGGGTGCCGAGATTTACCTCTACCTGACCTACAAGGGCCAGAACCTGATGGCCCGTGTGGCCCCCACTTCCAAGTCCCGCCGCGGCGACAAGGTTGTGGTTGCGATGGATACCAACAAGATCCATCTGTTCGATCCCGAGACGGAGCAGACCCTGCTCAACTGATTCACGACCGGACAGTACAAAGCGGCTCCGCTGCGGCGGGGCCGCTTTTTTGACATTGCACACAGGAGGAATTTCATGCACATTACGGATCACCTGCACCCCGCCAGCGTGGCACTGCGGCAGCAGGCCGATTCCATGCAGGCCGCGCTGCAGCGGCTGGTGGACCTGATGGCTGCCAACGGCAACCTGACCGATCCCCAGGCCTTTGCGGCGGACGTACAGGCGCGGGAAGCGCTGGGCGGCACCTGCGTGGGGGAGGGCCTGGCCATTCCCCACGCCAAAAGTGCGGCGGTACGGCAGCCGGGTCTGGCAGCGCTGACGCTGGACCCGCCGCTGGCCTGTGACACACCGGACGGCAAGCCGGTGCGGATGATGTTCCTCATTGCGGCACCGGCCGATGCCAATGATCTGCATGTGCAGGTGCTGGCGGGCCTGGCCACCCTGATGCTGGACAAGGAACTGTGTGCCCGGCTGATGGATGCCGAAACGCCGGAGGCGTTCTGCCGGCTCATGGCCGAACAGGAAGACGCGAAATCCCGGCCCCGGCAGAAAAAAGGCGGCCGGCCGGAACCCTGGCGGTTTGTGGCGGTGACGGCCTGTCCCACCGGGCTGGCCCACACCTATCTGGCCGCCGAAGCCCTCCAGAAAGCTGCCCAGGACCGGGGCGTCCGGCTCAAGGTGGAAACCGACGGCGCGGCGGGGGTGAACAATCCGCTGACCCCCGACGATATCGCCGGGGCGGACTGCATCATCGTGGCCGCCGACCGGGCGGTCTCCACGGCGCGGTTCGTGGGCAAGCGGGTGGTGTCGGTGTCGGCGCGGGAGGCCATACGCCATCCCGACAGTGTGCTGGAACGAGCGGCCGAGAGCAACGTGCCGGTGTATCGCGGCGGCGACGGCTTCCGGGCCAACGACTGGAGAGAGCAGTGCCGCGAGGCCTACCGTCACCTGATGAGCGGCATCTCCCATATGCTGCCCTTTGTGGTGGCGGGCGGTGTGCTCATCGCCTTTGCGCTGCTGTTCGACCAGCTGGGGGCGCCCGCCCCGGTGACCGATATGATGGACACGGTGGGCCGGGCAGCCTTTGTGCTGATCTACCCGGTGCTGGCGGCCTTCATCGCCTACAGCATCGGGGATATGCCCGCCTTCATGCCGGGCCTGGTGGGCGGATATCTGGCCCAGCTGGGCACCACCGTGGGCCCCGAGGAAAACTGGGTGTCCAGCGGCTTCTGGGGCGCCCTGGTGGCAGGCTTTGCGGCGGGCCTTGTGATCCGCGGGCTGAATATGGCGGGGCGGCATCTGCCCCAGGAACTGGAACAGGTGCGCACCGGCCTGCTGACCCCGGCCATCAGTCTGCTGGTGGTGGGCGCGCTGATGGTGCTTGTCGTCAACCCGCCTCTGGGCCATTTCAATCTCTGGCTCTGCGACCTGCTGGACAGCATGCAGGGCGGCAGCCGGCTGGCCCTGGGGGCCCTGCTGGGGGCTTTAATGGCCACCGACTACGGCGGCCCCATCAACAAGGCAGCCTACCTCACCGGCACGCTGGCGCTGGTCAACAACCAGAACGACATCATGGCGGCGGTCATGGTGGGCGGCATGGTCCCGCCGCTGGCGGTGGCGCTGTCCTGCCTGCTGTTCTCCAGCCGGTTCACCCCGGCAGAGCGCCGCACCGCCCCCCAGAACCTGCTGATGGGGGCCTCCTTCGTCACCGAGGGTGCCCTCTCCTTCGCCCTGCGGGACCCGCTGCGGGTGGGCCCTGCCTGCATCCTGGGCAGCGGCCTGGCCGGTTTCCTCAGCATGCTGCAGAACTGCGGCTGCCCGGCCCCCCATGGCGGCATCTTCCTCATTGCGGTCATCCGCAATCCGCTGGGATTCCTGCTGGCCCTGGCGGCGGGCTCCCTGGTGGGGGCGGTGCTGCTGGCCATCCTCAAAACACCACTGCGGCGATAAACACCACAGACCTCCCCACGGGGAGGCCTGTTTTTTATTCGGTGATCTGGCAGCCGGGAAAATAATAGGTAAGGATCTCCCGCCAGTCGGCGCCGCCCTCCGCCATGGCTTTGGCACCAAACTGGCTCAGCCCCACTCCGTGGCCGTAGCCGCGGGTGGTCAGGGTGAAGGCGTCGTCCCGGTAGTCCACCGTGAAGCTGGCCGACCGCAGCGACAGGGCACTGCGCAGCGTGGTGCCCCGGAAGGCAGTTCCGCAGACTTCCATGGTATCCACATACCCGGCCTCGTCCCACTGAACCTCCCCGAACCACTGGGCCGGGTCTTCCCCCGGCGTCAGCCCCAGCCCCTGGAGCAACGAAGCCATCTGCTCGGCGCTGTAGGTGATGGAGACTTCGTAGTCGGAAACGGTCTTGTCCCAGGGGGAATCCACCCCCTGGAGGTAGGGCAGGGCGGTCAGCCAGACGTTCTGGCTGGCCTCGGTGTGCCCGGCGCTGATGCTGTGGTAGCAGGCAGCGGCCGGAGCCCCGTCGTAGCAGAGCAGCGCCCCGGATACTTCCCGGGCCAGGGCTTCCAGCCGGGCATAGTTTTCTCCGTAAGCGTCGCCCCAGCGGGCCCGGAGTACCTGGGCATCGGTCCAGCCGGCGCACAGGGCGCTGTTGCCCTCCATGGGTTCCTCCCCCAGGGACAGTGCGTAGCTGTGGCTGGCCACCATCTGGGCCAGAATGGCGTCGTCGGGCCAGTCGGGGGGCAGCTCGCAGGCCGCGGCGCCCAGCAAAAATTCCTCCACCGGCACCGTGAGGGTCTGTCCCACGGCGTCGTCGTAGAGAGTCAGCGCCGCGGCGGCATCGGCGTCGGTGGCGGGGGAGGCAGCCAGCGGCGGAGGCGTCAGCGCCGGCACTTCCACTGTGGGGGCCGGGGTGGCCTGGGGCGTGTCCCCGGCGGACGGCGTCCCGGCGGGCAGCAGTAAAACGGTAAAGGGGGCGGCAGCGGCCAGCACCCCCAGCAATGCGGCGTACAGCAATGTCTTTTTCAAAGTGCGGTTCCCTCACCCTTGCAATTTGCCCGGCGCGGCGGTACAATACTTTCATGCGCTGCGACGGGCCTGTCCTATGGGTATGCGGACAGTTCCCCGCAGTATACCAATCCCGGAGTGAGGAAACCTGTATGAAACAAAAACGACCGTACGGCGTTCTGCTGTTGCTTGTGGGGGTGGCGCTGGCTGCGGTGCACGCCGCCGACCTGTGCCTGTGGACCGATGCTTCCACCGGATTCGCCCGCAGCGGCTCGGTGTGGATGCGTTACGTTGTGTGGCTGGCCGCCCTGCTGCTGCCCTACCTGCCTGCCCGGCGGGCGGCGCCCCAGCCGGCGGCCCTCAGCGATACCAATCTGCCGCTGGGCATCTGCATGGTGTTTTCCGGCGTGCTGCTGGCGGCCAGCGGCCTGGTGACCTTCCAGACCGCCTGGTTTGTGACCCAGGCCCCCTACCTGTTCACCGCCTATCCGCTGCCCGCCGCCTGGGCTGATGCGGTGACGCCGCTGCTGGGCGGTGTGTGGCTGGTGGTCTACGGTGTGCGGGCCTTCCTGGGTTTCGGGCTGCGCCGGGGGCGCCTGGGCCATGCCCTGGCCGGGGTAGTGCTGCCGGTCTGCCTGCTGTGGCGGCTGGTCTGGCGGTTCCAGTTCGTGCCGGCCTCGCTGCAGCGGATGCCCTGCACCCTGCGGGTGCTCAGCGCCGTGGCGGCTCTGCTCTTTGCGGTGGTGCTGCTCAAGGTGTTCCTGGTGCCGGGGCTGCCCTGTGGCCACACGCTGTTTGCGGCGGGCAGCGGCTGCTTTTTGCTCTGCACCTGCCTGGAACTGGTCCAGACGCTGTTTGAAGCGTTCCACGGCATGCTGGTCCTGCCCGACCTGCTCACCGGCCTGGGCATCGGGCTGCTGGGGCTCTGCGGTTTTGTGTGTGCCTGGGCCGCCTGCGGTCCCGATGCCGCCGAGGAAGAAGAATAAAACCAAAAGACCGGGGCCTTACGGCCCCGGTCATTCGTTTGCCCCCGCGCAGAAGCCCGGCAGGAAAAGCTGCAGCGGACTGTAGCGGTCCCACAACAGGGTTTCCGGTTCCTCGGCCACGCGCAGCGGCAGGTCGGTGCGCAGCGGCAGGCGCAGCGCCGCGGTGAACGGTCCGCTGCCGCCGCTTTGCACCACGGCGCCCCCCGAGATGGCCGCCGTCCGCAGCAGCAACGCCCGGGCGTCGGCGGGCAGACTGCGCCCGGTGCCGCCGCGCAGCACCAGCACTGCCGCCCCGGCTGCCGTTTCCAGGTGCAGCACGGCGCGCCGTTCGGGGGCGGTCAGCGTGCCTTCGATCCAGCACAACACCGCCGCCTGGAGCAGACGGCGGGGCAGTGCCACCGGCACGGGACCGGCGGCGGGGGCAAAATACAGCCACCCCGCGCGGCAGAGTACACTCTCCCGCAGGGCGGCACAGAGCGTTTCCAGCTCTTCATTCAGATCCAGGGCCTGCGCCGGGGCCGGGGCCGTCAGGGCTTCGGCGGTGTACAGCAGCCGCAGCTGCGGTTCCACCGCCACACCCCGGGCGGCTTCCTCGGCCAGCGCGGCGCGGGCCGGATTGTCGGGCAGCATGGCATCACCTCCCTGTGCTCACCGCCTAGTCTGCGCAGTTTACGCGCTCCCCACCGTGGAAAATGCTTCCATCCTTCGGTAAAATCCAATTTTTTTTGAAAAATTCGCGTTAAAAGAATAACAACCCTCTTGCAGATTGTGTAAGAATAGGGTACAATAGTATCATACCGCAGAGCGGGAAATACCGCTCACAAGGTTATACAATAAAATCTTGGGAGGATTTTACTATGGCTGTTAAAGTTGCTATCAATGGTTTTGGCCGTATTGGCCGTCTGGCTTTCCGTCAGATGTTCGAGGCTGACGGCTACGAAGTCGTCGCGATCAACGACCTGACCAGCCCCGCTATGCTGGCTCACCTGCTGAAGTACGACACCGCTCAGGGCTCTTTCCTGGGCAAGATCGGCGAGCACAAGCACACCGTCGAGGCCGGCGATGACTGCATCATCGTCGACGGCAAGAAGATCACCATCTACGCCATCAAGGACGCCAAGGATTGCCCCTGGGGCGAGCTGGGCATCGATGTCGTTCTGGAGTGCACCGGCTTCTACACCAGCAAGGAGAAGAGCATGGCTCACATCGCTGCTGGCGCCAAGAAGGTCGTTATCTCTGCTCCTGCCGGCAATGACCTGAAGACCATCGTCTACTCCGTCAACGAGAAGACCCTGACCAAGGAAGATCAGGTCATCTCTGCTGCTTCCTGCACCACCAACTGCCTGGCTCCGATGGCCGACACCCTGAACAAGACCTACCCCATCGTTTCCGGCATCATGACCACCGTTCATGCTTACACCGGCGACCAGATGATCCTGGACGGCCCGCAGCGTAAGGGCGACCTGCGCCGCGCTCGTGCTGGTGCTCAGAACATCGTTCCCAACTCTACCGGCGCTGCCAAGGCCATCGGCCTGGTCATCCCCGAGCTGAACGGCAAGCTGATCGGCTCTGCCCAGCGTGTGCCCGTTCCCACCGGTTCTACCACCATCCTGGTTGCCGTTGTCAAGGGCAAGGATGTCACCAAGGAGTCCATCAACGCCGCTATGAAGGCTGCTGCCTCTGAGAGCTTCGGCTACAACGAGGATCCCATCGTCTCCTCCGATGTCATCGGCATGCGTTACGGCAGCCTGTTCGACGCCACCCAGACCATGGTCACCAAGATCGACGACGACACCTATCAGGTTCAGGTCGTGTCCTGGTACGACAACGAGAACAGCTACACCAGCCAGATGGTCCGCACCATTAAGTACTTCGCTGAGCTGTAATCCAAATCTTCCCGCATAACAGTGCCGCCGCACTCCGCAAGGAGCGCGGCGGCGCTTTTTTGTGGACAGGCCCCGGAACCGGAGGCATTGCAGTTTTGCCGTCAGGTGCTATAATAGGGCTGCCGGAATGTTCCGGCCCCACACAGAACAGCAAAGGAACGGTACGCAATGGAAAATAAAGCCTGGGATCTCTTCCTGTTTGCCGGACAGTCCAACATGGCCGGGCGGGGCATCACCAGTGAGCGCTGGCCCCAGCCTGCACCGGCCCTGCTGCCGGGGGCGGGCATGGAATACCGGGCGGTGTCCGACCCCGCGCGGTTGTACCCCATCGGGGAGCCTTTCGGCGCGGCGGAAAACCGTCCCGGCGGCATCGACGAGCCGGGCAAAAAGACGGGCTCCCTGGTGACGGCTTTTGTCAACGCCTGGTATACCGCAACGGGGACGCCGGTGCTGGGCGTCTCGGCAAGCCGGGGCGGCTCCGGCATGGAACTGTGGCAGGGGGATGACGATCTGCTCACCGATGCGCTACAGCGGTGGGATGACGCCAACCGGTACGCCCGGGACCACGGGCTGACCATCCGGCACCGGTATCTGGTATGGTGCCAGGGAGAGACGGACGGCGACCACGGCACCGACCCCGAAACCTACACCCGGCAGTTCGGCAGCATGCTGGCCCGGCTGCGGAAGCACGGTGTGGAGACCTGTTTCCTCGTGGCCATCGGCCAGTACAACGGCATCCACGGATACGACTATACGGCCATCCACAAGGCCCAGCTGGCGCTGCCGGGGAAGTACCCCGGTGTTGTGCTGGTCAGCGATGACTTCTGGCAAATGCGGGCCCGGGGCCTCATGAAGGACTCCTACCACTATTACCAGCAGGCCTACAACGAGGTGGGCGCCGCCGCCGGAAAAGCGGCGGCCGCAGCCTGCACACACGAGTAAAGAAAACATCCTCCTGCCTTCGGAAGGAATCCGGCGGCGGGAGGATGTTTGTTATGGACAAAACTCAGATCTTGATCAGTTCATATTCCCGGGAGCCCAGGCCGATCTTTTCGGCGTGCTCCAGGCAGCTCTTCCAGTTGGTGGCGGGGCTGGAATCGGTGAAGTGGTCGTGGTGCTCCTGGGGCATCTCGGCCAGATGGCTGCCCGGCATGACGGGCTGCTGGTTGACTGCGTCCACGCAGGCCTGGTCCAGCGCCACCGGGTCAAAGCTGGCGAACATGCCCACATCGGGCACGATGGGCACGTCGTTTTCGGCGTGGCAGTCGCAGTAGGGGGATACGTCGATGACCAGGCTCACATGGAACTGGGGACGGCCGCTGACCACAGCCTTGCTGTACTCGGCGATCTTGCAGTTCAGGATGTCGTTGCTCTCATCCTCGGCGGCGCGAACGGCGTCGGTGGGGCAGACGCCGATGCAGCGGCCGCAGCCCACGCACTTGTTCTGGTCGATGCTGGACTTGTGGTCCACAATGTGGGGCGCGTCGTGGGCGCAGATCTTGACGCAGCGGCCGCAGCCCACGCAGAGATCCTGCTTGACGTAGGGCTTGCCGGCGCTGTGCATCTCCATCTTGCCGGCACGGGAACCGCAGCCCATGCCGATGTTCTTCAGCGTGCCGCCGAAACCGGTGGACTCGTGACCCTTGAAGTGGGACAGCGTGATGAAAATGTCGGCGTCCATGATGGCACGGCCGATCTTGGCCTCCTTGACGTAGGTGCCGCCCTCCACGGGAACCAGTTCCTCGTCGGTGCCCTTCAGGCCGTCGGCGATGATCACATGGCAGCCGGTGGAGAAGGGGGAGAAGCCGTTGACATACGCGGTGTCCAGATGGTCCAGCGCGTTCTTGCGGCCGCCCACATACAGCGTGTTGCAGTCGGTCAGGAAGGGCTTGCCGCCCAGTTCCTTCACCACCTTGACCACCACCGCGGCATAGTTGGGCCGCAGATAGGCCAGGTTGCCGGGCTCGCCGAAATGGATCTTGATGGCGACATATTTGTTTTTGAAATCGATCTGGCCGATGTCGGCGGTCTTGATGAGCCGCTCCAGCTTCTGCGGCAGGTTCTCGTTGAACGAGGTGCGCAGATCGGTGAAGTATACTTTCGATGCAGACATGGATACGCCTCCTGTTTGATGTGGTCTTGCTCGTCATTATTGTAAAATGCGCAGCTCGAAAATGCAAGACTGTGTCTTTGCGGAAACTACGGATTTTCCGCTGCCGCCCTTGCGCCGCCGGGGCAAATGGGGTACAATAAGGGCTATAAATATTTGGAAAATTCTACGGTCTTCAATGGCTGGGGGAGGGATGATACATAGAGAGGGTTCTGAACACAAAACTGTCTGGTCGTATTCAAACTATCCTGCCCTGGTTATGGATTGCGTCCGGATACCTGTTTGATCTGTGGTATCAGCTGGTACCGGGAAAATGGATGGTTGACTCGGATCTTTCCGCGGAGGTCATGCTGGCAGATCTTCTCCAGAAAGAGGGGGCTGTCATCAGCAAAAGCTGGATTTATTCTACGGAAATTTCTGTCTTCCAGATGCAGTGGTTTTATCGCCTGGGGCTGATTTTCTTTCCAGATAACTGGCATTTGGCGCGCAGCATCGGATTGGCGTTGGCGCTGGCTCTCTATACGGGGCTGCTGCTTTTCTTGTCTCGCTGTGCAGGTCTGGGTAGAGCGGGACTTTGGCTGACGGGGGCGCTGTTGTGGCCTTTCGGACAGCATTATCTGGTGTATACGCTGCATGGGGGGTATTACCTCGTGTATGCATTTTTCTATCTTCCGATTTTGGCTTTGATTCTGCGTGGCCAGAACAAGGACAGGAAAATGCAGCGCCGGCTCTTGGTGGTCGTATGTCTTCTTGCATTGGCCGGCGGCGTGAACGGAATCAAGGAACTGATGGTGTTCCACGCGCCGCTCTGCCTGGCGGCACTGGTGGTATGCGTATTGGCGCTGCATGGCACCGGCGAAAAAGACTGGAAAAAGGCCATCCGGGCCAGCGCGGATGCGTGCTGGGTTCTGGTGAGTTCTGTCGCCGCTGCCGTGGCAAGTTTTGTGGGGTATCTGTTTACCACGGTGGTGCTGACCAAGATTTGTGAATTCAAATCCTACAGTGCCATCTCGTGGAATCGCTCCGATGATTGGTTTACGCTGGATCGCGTGATCGCGGACTTCTTCCACGAATTCGGATACCAAAACGGGGCTTATCTGTTCCATTTCAGCGGCATTGCCACCGGGATCGGCCTTGTGCTGGGGGCGGTGGTGTTTGTCTGCCTGATACGGCTGCTCTGGCGGCTTCGCTCTTTGAGGACTACGGATCAGCTGTTGACCCTGTTGCTGTTTTTCATGATCCTGGTATGCGGCGTGTGTTATACGTATTTTCAGGAGTATAACGTATACTATTGGATGACGGCGATCCCGATGGGCATGGCTGTGGTAGCGGTGGAAATGAAAACAGAACACTTCCATCTGCCGGGAGCCCGGGAACTGACGGCAGCGGCACTGGCTTTGGCTATTACCGTCTGCGGTGTGCACACGGTGCGCCGTGAGATGGAAGATCCGCTGCTGGCGCATAAAGGCATGGATGTGGTGGCGGACTGGCTGGAGCAGCAGGGATATACCGAAGGATATGCCACATTCTGGAATGCCAACGCCCTTACGGGGCTCTCTGACGGTTGGATCGAAATGTGGACGCTTGTCAATCTGAACGATGATGTTATAATGGACTGGCTTCAGGAAAAGGACCATATGACCACGGACCCCGCGAAACCGTTCCTGCTGATTGACACCGAAACCGATGGCCCCATCGAGGAGTCGGAGCTGGTCCGGTACGGTGCGTGTGACCAGGTCTACGATGATGGAAGATATGTGATTTTTGCCTTTGATTCCGCGGCCAGCGTGCACGCAGCGGCAGAGATGGCCCGTAACCAGGCATAAAGGAAAATATTGTAAGTTATAAGTGAAGGAGAAACACTATGCGCTACTGCAAAAAATGTACGATGCCCGATACCCGGCCCGGCATTACCTTTGATGCCGAAGGGGTGTGCAGCGCCTGCCGCCACTACGAGCACCGCAAGAATGTGGACTGGGATGCCCGCTTCAAGGAGTTCGAAGCATTCTGCGACAAATACCGCGGCATGAACGGCCCCGGCGGCTATGACTGTGCCGTGGCGGTGTCCGGCGGCAAGGACAGCCACTTCCAGGTCTGGATGCTCAAGGAAGTCATGCATATGAACCCCATCCTGTTCAGCGTGGAGGACAACTTCCCCATGACCCAGGCGGGCATCCACAACCTGAAGAACCTCAGCGAGGAATTCGGCTGCACGATTATCTCCTGCAAGCCCAACATCAAGGTGCAGAAGGTCCTCATGCGCAAGTTCTTTGAAAAGTACGGCAAGCCCACCTGGTATGTGGACCGCCTGATCTACACCTTCCCGCTGCACATGGCGGCCAAGTTCAACACCCCCATGCTCTGCTACGGCGAGAACGTCAGCTTCGAGTACGGCGGCAATGCCGACGAGGAGACCTGCTCCGCCATGGACCAGATCGAGAACGGCGTGGCCGTTGGCTTCCCCATGGAGGAGCTGGTGGGCGACGGCGTCACCGAGAAGGACCTGAGCCTGACGCTGGCCCCCACCGCCGAGGAGCGGGCCAAGCTGGATCCCTTCTATATGAGCTACTTTGTGCCCTGGAACAGCTACAAGAACTACCAGATCGCCAAGGCCCACGGCTTCCATGACCTGACCCACGAGTGGGACCGCACCCACCATGCCGAGAACTTCGACCAGATCGATTCCCGCGCCTACCTGGTGCATTCCTGGCTGAAGTATCCCAAGTTCGGTCACGCGGCAGCCACCGACTACACCGCCCGGTATATCCGCTACGGCATGATGACCCGGGAGGAGGCCATTCCCATCATCAAGGCCCGGGACGGCAAGCTGGACCCGCTGTGCGTGCGGGACTTCTGCGAGTTCTGCGGCTACACCGAAAGCGAGTTCTGGGCCATCATGGACAAGTTCTACAACCGCGATCTGTTTGAAAAGAACGAATGCGGCGAGTGGGTGCTGAAGGATCCCATCTGGGCGCAGAAGTAAGGATGAACGAGCAGGAACAACTGGCCGCCTACCGGGCCATGCAGGCGGCCATAGAGACGGAATATACCCGCACGGCGGAGCGTATGGCGGCCCTCAAGGCCCAGGGCAAGGAAAGGACCGCCACCTACCGCCAGCTGTTTGCCCGCAAACTGACGCTGAGCGAACTGCTGTCCTGGTACAGAACCTACGGGCTGATACAGAAAGGGGAAACCGAAGTATGACCAAACACATCATTCTCTGGACGCTCAAGGACGAGTTGAGCGCCGAGGAAAAGGCTGCCGTCAAGGCGGGCATCAAGGAAGGGCTGGAGGGACTGGCTGGCAAGATCCCGGGCCTGGAATCCATCTATGTGCAGACCGACTGCCTGCCCAGCTCCACCGCGGACCTGATGCTGGATTGCACCTTCAGCGATGAAGCGGCCCTCAAGGCCTACTCGGTGCATCCCGCCCACGTGGCGGTGGCCGACAGCAAGGTGCGCCCCTACACCAAGGTGCGCAGTTGCCTGGACTTCACCATCTGACAAAAAATAACACCCCTCTTGCACAACGGTGCAAGCTGTGGTATAATACGCAGGAACGGCAAAGGCGCCGTCCGTCTGGCTTCGCCATACGGACGGCGCCTTTTTGGAGTTGGAAATGCCGGATTGGAGTGTAGAAATATGGAAAAATTACCCCGTTACGTGGACATTGATTACAGCAAATACGCCCCGGACATTCCGGAGGATCAGCTGGAGGCCTACTACGGCCTGTCCAAGCATGTGCAGTTCTGCAAGGAATGCGTCATGAGCAACCAGAAGCCGAACTCCTGCTACGAGTTCGAGCACACCATTCATTCCATCAAAAAGACGATGGTCATCCAGGAGGACGGTGTCTGCGACGCCTGCCATGCCTGCCACAACAAGGCCAACGGCCATATCGACTGGGCGCTGCGGGAGAAGGAGCTGCGGGAACTGTGCGATGAGTACCGCAAGAACGACGGCTCCTACGACTGTCTGGTGCCGGGCTCCGGCGGCAAGGACAGCTTCTATGCGGCCCATCTGCTCAAGTACAAGTACGGCATGCATCCGCTGACCGTCACCTGGGCGCCGCACCTCTACACGCCCTGGGGCTGGGAGAACATGCAGGCCTGGATCCATGCCGGCTTTGACAACTACCTGTGCACTCCCAACGGCATGACCCACCGTCTGCTGACCCGTCTGGCCACCGAGAACCTGTTCCATCCCTTCCAGCCCTTCATTCTGGGCCAGAAGCAGCTGGCGCCCAAGATGGCGGCCAAGTTCGGCATTCCGCTGGTCTTCTACGGAGAAAACGAGGCCGAGTTCGGCAACCCCATCGCCGACAACAACTCGGCGCTGCGCGACGAGCACTTCTTCGCGGTCAACGACTACGACCACATCTATCTGGGCGGCGTGAGCCTGCGCCAGCTGGAGGAGGACTACAAGATCGACAAGGCCGACCTGGCCATCTATCTGCCCTCTGAGACTTCCAACCTGGAGAAAAACCACATCCAGGTGCGCTACCTGGGCTACTACGAGAAGTGGCATCCCCAGGGCGCCTACTACTACGCGGTGGAGCACGGCGGATTCCGTCCGGCGCCGGAGCGCACCCAGGGCACCTATTCCAAGTACAATTCCATCGACGACAAGATCGACGATTTCTTCTACTACACCACCTACATCAAGTACGGCATCGGCCGCACCACCTACGACGCCGCCCAGGAGATCCGCAACGAGGAGATCACCCTGGACGAGGCCAAGGCGCTGTGCAAGAAGTTCGACGGTGAGTATCCCGACCGCTTCGAGAAGGAGATCATGCAGTATCTCTCCATCGACAAGCAGCACTTCCCCCATGCGTCCCAGCTGTTCGAGCAGCCCAAGATGGACCGGGCCTACTTCATGCACCTGGCCGACCGGTTCCGTTCGCCCCACCTGTGGAAGTGGGAGGACAACATGTGGAAGCTGCGTCACACCCCCTACGAGGGCGACAGCGAAGTACTCTGGGGCGATCCCAAGGGTACCCACCACGAGATCTGATCCCTTTCAATCGGAGGCAAACACATGGCAGATAAAATACGCCTGATCGCGCGGCTGGATGTGAAAGACACCAACCTGGTCAAGGGCATCCAGATGGAAGGGCTGCGCAAGCTTGGCGACCCCAACCAGTTCGCCAAGCGCTACTACGAGCAGGGCATCGATGAACTGCTCTACATCGACATTGTGGCCAGCCTGTACAACCGCAACAACCTCAGCGACATCGTGCGCAAGACGGTGGATGATGTCTTCATCCCGGTCTGCGTGGGCGGCGGCGTGCGCAGCGTGGAAGACGTGCGGCACCTGCTCTCCATGGGCGCCGACAAGGTGGCGGTGAACACGGCGGCCATCAAGCGCCCCGAACTCATCACCGAGATCGCCGAGGCCTTCGGCAGCCAGTGCATGGTGCTGTCCATCCAGGCCAAGCGCAGCCGGACCTGGCCCGGCAAGTGGGAGGCCTACTACGACAACGGCCGTGCCCATTCGGGTTACGACGTGGTGGAGTGGGCCAAGCGCGGCGAGGCGCTGGGGGCAGGGGAGATCCTGCTCATGAGCGTGGACAACGAAGGACTCCAGCGCGGCATGGACCTGGACCTGATCCAGGCGGTGACCAGCGCGGTGCATATCCCGGTCATCTGCGGCGGCGGTGTGGGCTGCGGCGATGACATCGTGGAGGCGGCCCGTGCGGGGGCCGATGCAGTGGCGTGTGCGGCGGTACTGCATTATGAAAAGGAAACCGTCCCGGAACTGAAAGAGGAGATCCGGGACGGAGGCGTGGAGGTGCGCAGCGTATGAAAGTCACGGTAATTGACTACGGGCTGTCCAACCTGCGCAGCGTGCAGAATGCCTTTGCCCACTGCGGGGCCGAGACGCTGCTGACCAGCAGCGCGGCGGATGTGCGTGCCGCCGAAGCCCTGGTACTGCCCGGTGTGGGCGCCTTCCGGGACGGCATGGCCGGCCTGGAACGGCTGGGCCTGGTGGAAGTCATCCGCCAGAAGGCCGCGGAGGGAACACCGCTGCTGGGCATCTGCCTTGGTATGCAGATGCTTTTTGATGAATCCGAAGAGTTCGGCACCTACCCGGGCCTGGGCCTGATCCCCGGCCGGGTGGTAAAAATTCCCGACACCGATGCGCAGGGAAACCCTCAGAAGGTGCCCCACATCAGCTGGGACCCGCTGCTCCCGGCGGGCGGCCATACCGACTTCGCCGGCACCGTGCTGGCGGGGGTCACTCCCGGCCAGGAGTGCTACTTCATCCACAGCTACGAGGCCAAGCCTGCCCATGAGGCGGACCGCCTGGCCGATACCCGCTACGGCGGACGGAACGTCTGTGCGGTGGCGGCCCACGGTTCGGTGGTGGGGTGCCAGTTCCATCCCGAAAAATCCGGCCCGGTGGGGCTGTCGATCATCAGTCAATTTATAAACATTTGTCAAAAATAAGCCTTCGCCCCGTGTTGGAAACAACGCGGGGCGTTGCTTTTTGTACGATAATCGGGTATAATGCATTCTGTATGAATATGTAGAAATGGGGCGAAGTGTGTGTGCAGCGATCTTCTGGTGGGCTCCACCGGTTTTGTGGGCGGCAACCTGATGGCCGCCCACGATTTTACGGCGGTGTGCCACAGCAAGGATGTGGCCGCCCGGTACGGCACCGCACCTGACCTGTGTGTCTATGCGGGGGTGCCGGCGGCCATGTTTCTGGCCAATGCCGACCCCGAGGCGGACCTGGCCGTCATGGCCGCCGCCCGGGAAAACCTGCGCCGCATCGCGCCGAAAGAGCTGGTGCTCATCTCCAGCATCGCCGTCTATGCCGACAGCCGCGGCAAAAACGAGGACGACGAACCCGGTACCGAAAACCTTTCGGCCTACGGCCGCAACCGGCTGCAGCTGGAGCGCTGGGTGCGGGAGGATTTCCCTGAAGCCCTCATCGTGCGGCTGCCCGCCCTCTACGGCAAAGGCCTCAAGAAAAACTTCCTGTACGATCTGCGTACCATCACGCCGTCCATGCTCAAGCCGGAAAAGTACGAAGAACTTTCCCGGAAATCGGCGCTGGTGCGGGATGGTTACACCCTGGCGGACAACGGCTTTTACAAGCTTAACGGCACCGTGGATGCCGGGGCACTGCGGGCCTTCTTCGCGGGCAACGACTTCAATGCCCTGGCTTTCACCGATTCCCGCAGCCGGTACCAGTTCTACAACCTGGGCCGCCTGTGGCAGGATATTTGCACTGCCCGGGAGGCCGGGCTGCGGCTGCTGCACCTCTGCACACCGCCCATCCCGGCAGAAACGGTGTACACGGCGGTGACCGGCAAAACCGACTGGCACAACGAACTGCCCAAGGCTCCCTTTGACTACGACCTGCACAGCAAGTACGCCGGGCTGCTGGGCGGCAGCGGAAACTATCTTTGCACCGAAGCGCAGGAACTGGACGATATACGGAACTTTTTGCAGCCGGGAAAGGAGCGGGACGATGCCCGTATGTAAGCTGGCCATCTCCAACATTGCATGGCATAAAAACGACGATGAGGCGGTCTACACCGCGATGCAGCAGGCCGGGTTCACCGGCCTGGAGATTGCGCCCACCCGGATTTTCCCGGCACAGCCCTACGACAACCTGACCTCCGCCCTCCTCTTCGGCGGCTACCTGAAAAACCGCTGGGGCTTCGAGGTGCCCAGCCTGCAGAGTATCTGGTACGGGCAGCAGGGCAATATTTTTGATGCGGCCCAGAGCGAGGAGCTGCTGAACTACACGGCGGGGGCGTTCCAGTTTGCCCACAGCCTGAACTGCCCGTCGCTGGTCTTCGGCTGCCCCAAGAACCGGATGCGGCCGCTGGGCGCCGACGATGCCCTGGCGGAATCCTTCTTTATGCAGGCGGGCAATCTGGCGGCGCGGTACGGCGTGCGGCTGGCCATTGAGGCCAACCCGCCGGTCTACACCAACTATCTCAACGGCACGGCCGAGGCCTTTGCCCTGGTCAAACGGCTGGACAATCCCGGCCTGGCCGTGAATCTGGACCTGTCCACCATGCTGGCCCAGGGGGAGCATCTGCAGGACTTCGTGAATGACCTGCAGTATGTGAGCCATGTGCATATCAGCGAGCCGGGCCTGGCTCCCATCCAGAAACGCCCCGAACACAAGGAACTGGCGCTGCTGCTGGGGGCCGTGGGCTACCGGGGCTATGTCTCGGTGGAGATGGCCAACACCGACCTGGACACCGTCCGGCGCACGCTGGATTACGTTGCGGAGGTTTTTGCATGATCGAATATGAACGCCATGACCTCACCGGCGTGCCGGATTACCGCGCCGCCGAACTGGAGGCAAAGCGGAGCGACTACTGCCTGCTGATCCCCGTCATCAACGAAGGCGCCCGCATCCTGACCGAACTGGGCCGTGCCCAGCGGGCCGGGGTGGACAAGCTGTGCGACATTGTGATCTGCGACGGCGGTTCCACCGACGGCAGCATGAAGCCGGACACGCTGGGGCTGTACGGCGTGAACACGCTGCTCACCAAGACGGGCCCCGGCAAACAGGGCGCCCAGCTGCGGATGGGCATCTATTTTGCGCTGAACCGGGGCTATAAAGGGGTGCTGACCATCGACGGCAACAACAAGGACTCCATCGAGGACGTACCCCGCTTCATCGAAAAACTGCAGGCCGGGTACGACCTGGTCCAGGGCAGCCGGTTCCGCCGGGGCGGGCATGCCATCAACACGCCCCTTGTGCGCTACGCGGCGGTGCGGCTTATCCACGCGCCGCTGGTCAGCCTGGCGGCCCGCCAGTGGTTCACCGATACCACCAACGCCTATCGGGCCTACAGCCGGGAATACCTGACCCACCCCGAGGTACGTCCGCTGCGGGACGTTTTCCAGGGGTATGAGCTGCTGGCCTACCTGAGCATCCGCGCCACCCAGCTGGGGCTGCGCGCCTGCGAGGTGCCGGTGACCCGGGCCTATCCCGCCACCGGCAAAATGCCCACCAAGATCACCGGCTTCAAGGGCAACAGCGATCTTTTGAAGATCCTGCTGGCCGCCATGGCGGGCAAGTACAACCCGTAACATCCCGTCAGGGAAGACGGGGGGGCGAAAGGGAAACAGCCGTTCGTTTTTCCTGATCAGCCACCCTACCCGGACGGAACTGCTACCGGTTGTTCTGCGTCGGATCCCCAAAGGTCCGCGCAGCGGAAAGGATCTTGCATGACCTACGATAAGATCATCCTGGGCGCCGGCCTCTACGGCCTGTACGCGGCGCAGAAATGCGGCGCTGCCGGCCAGCGGGTGCTGGTGCTGGAGCGGGACCCCGCACCCTTCATGCGGGCCACCTACATCAACCAGGCCCGTGTGCACATGGGATATCACTATCCCCGCAGCTACTCCACGGCCATCAAGAGCGCCCACTATTTTCAGCGCTTCTGCCGGGACTACGGCTTCTGCCTGCACACCGAGTTTGACCAGATCTACGCCACCAGCGCCCACTTCTCCTGGACCAACGCGGAGGCCTTCCGCCGGTTCTGCGCCGCGGCGGGTATCCGCTGCGATGACGTGGCCCCCACCAAATACTTCAACCCCGGCCTCTGTGACGGCGCCTTCCTGACCACCGAGTACACCTACGACGCCCAGGTGCTGAAAAAATGGTTTCTGGAACAGCTGGCGAAGCTGCCCAACGTGGAAGTGGTGTACAGCCACAAGCCGGAACGCATCCAGCAGGCCGGTTCGGTGTGGCGGGTGACGGCGGGGGAGATCACCGCCGAGGCGCCCTATCTGCTCAACGCCACCTATGCGGGGGTCAACGATGTGCACGCCATGCTGGGGCTGCCGCCCTTCCAGATCAAGTACGAAAAGTGCGAGATCATCCTCTGCACGGCGGACGAGCGGCTGAAGCACACCGGCATCACCGTGATGGACGGGCCCTTTTTCAGCCTGATGCCCTTCGGGCAGACGGGGCTGCACAGCCTGACCAGCGTGACCTTCACCCCCCACGAGACCAGCTATGATAGTGTGGCCACCTTCCCCTGCCAGCAGCAGAGCGGCGGCCGCTGTGGGCCGGGCAACCTCTATAACTGTAACGAGTGCCCGGCCAAGCCGGTGAGCGCCTGGCCCTACATGAGCCAGCTGGCCCGGAAATACCTGAAAGAGGAATACGGTTTTGCCTACCACAGCAGCCTGTTCAGCATGAAGCCCATCCTGAAGGCCAGCGAGATCGACGACTCCCGGCCCACGGTGATCCGGGTGATGAGCGAGGAGCCCAAACTGGTCAGTGTGCTGTCTGGCAAGATCAACACGGTATACGATTTGGACGAGGTGCTGGAACTGTGAATACCAAAGAGAAAAACTTCATTTCAGCTGTCGTCTATCTGCACAACGACGGCGCCCGGGCCGCGGAATTCTGCCGTGCGGTGGCCGCGGAACTGGACGCCCACTTTGCCCAGTATGAGCTGATCGCGGTGGACGACGCCTGCAGCGACGACACGGTGGAAAGCCTGCGCGCCTGGGGCAAGGAACAGGCCGCACCGCTGACCATCGTGCACATGAGCCTCTACCATGGGCTGGAAAACGCCATGAACGCCGGGCTGGATGCGGCCATCGGCGACTATGTCTATGAATTTGACTCCACCGGGATGCCCTACCCGGTCAGCTGCATCTTCGAGGCCTACCGCACGGCGCTGCAGGGCAACGACATCGTGTCGGTCTGCCCGCGCGCCACCCGCAGCGGCGCCAGCCGCCTCTTCTACAAAATTTTCAACGCCAACTCCCATTCGCCCTACCGGCTGCGCACCGATGCCTTCCGGCTGGTCAGCCGTCGGGCCATCAATCGGGTGCACGCCACCAGCGCTCACCTGCCCTACCGTAAGGCGGCCTATGCGGCTTCCGGTCTCAAAATGGCCGATCTGGTGTTTGACGGCCGGATGACCGAAAAGCATCCCGGCCGGTTCCGGCTGGCCCTGGACAGCCTGGCCCTCTACACCGACGCGGGCTTCAGGGCCAGCATGGGCATTACGCTGTGCATGCTGGTGCTGGCGCTGGCCGAACTGCTGTATACCCTGGTGATCTTCTTCACCGGCCACCCGGTGGCCGGCTGGACCACCACCATGTTCGTCATCACGGTGGGGTTTGCCGGTCTGTTCGCCGTGCTGACCATCGTGGTCAAGTATCTCTCCCTGCTGCTGGACCTGACCTTCCAACAGCAGAAATACCTTGTGGAAAGCATCGAGAAGCTGCAAAAATGAAGAAACGACCCCTGCAACTGAGCCCCCGCGCCTTCTGGCTGTGCGTCGCACTGCTGGTGTGTTTGCGCTGCACACTCACCGGCTTTCAGCAGGCATATACTTGGGTGGGCGGCGCCCCGCTGGACGATGAACTGATGTTCCGCGCGGCCAACGCCGTCTCGGCAGGGGAGTGGCTGGGTTCCTACGACTATCTCACCCTCTCCAAGGCCATGTTCTTCCCGGTGTGGGCGGCATTGCTTCATGCGCTGCACCTGCCCTACCTGGTGGCGGGGGCAGGGCTGTGGTGCGCCGCGTCGCTGCTGGCGGCCTTCGCCTTTTCGCCGCTGTGGCGCCAAAAACAGGCGGCCCGCCTCTATACGCTGGCCTTGTTTGCGTTGCTGGCCTTCCTGCCTTCCAGCTGGGCGGCCTACACGCTGCGGGTCTACCGGGACAACATCTTCCCGGCCCTCTGCCTGGGATTCTTTGCCGGCATGGCGGGGGCGGCACTGCGGATGGTACGGCCCGCCGATGAAAAGATCCGCCTCTGGCCCTGGCTGCTGGCAGCCGGGGTGGGGCTGGGCTGCGCCTATCTGGACCGGGAGGACGCCGGGTTGTTCCTGCTGCCCTTTTCGGTGGCGGCCACCCTTATCATGCTGGTGGTGCTGGTCCGCGCCCGCCGGTGGCGCAGCTGCCTGGGACAGTTGCTGCCCTACGGAGTGCTGGCCGCGGCGGTGCTCTCCTTCTGTACCCTCAATTACAGCCACTACGGGGTGTTTGCTCTCTCGGACTTCTCGGAGGGGTCCTTTGCGGCGGCCATGGGCGCCATGATGCGGGTGGATACCGACAGCGAGGAACCGCTGCTCTCGGTGCCCGCCGATGCCCGGGCCAGAATCTACGAGGCGGTGCCGGAGCTGGAACCGCTAGCCTACTGGCTGGAGGAAGACCCCCAGATGCAGAACGATTTCCGTGACCCCCAGCTGGACGACTACCGGGCGGGCAGCTTTTACTGGGCCATCCGCCGCGCCGCCCAGTATGAGGGCATCTACGACACACCCCAGAAGGCGGCAGCCTACTGGCAGCAGGTGGCCGATGCCATCAACGCGGCCTGCGACGACGGCACGCTGCCCAGCCGCACCGGCCGTCGGGCGGCCACCAGCCAGCCCATCAAGGCGTCCTACGTGGCGCCCACCCTGGCCGAGACGGTGCGCGGCATCGTCCATGTGGTGACCTTTGCGGACTGCGCCCCTTACGAGACGCTGCGGTCCATCGGCACCGAGGAGGATATCGCCCGGTGGTCGGACTACCTGCACTGCGGCTTCAACAATGCTGCCGAGGCGGGCAAGGACACCCCCTACTACGGCCCCTGGCAGAAGCTGGCCTTTGCCTGCATGGAGGCCATCGCCTGGGTCTACCGGGCGCTGCTGTGGCTGGCGCTGCTGGCGGGACTGGTCTGCCATTTCGGGGCGCTGCCCCGGGTGCTGCACGACCCCGCTGCCCACAAAGTGATGCCCTGGCTGCTGCTTCTGGGCATCCTGGGCATAGCGCTGCTGCGCTGCGCCATGATTGCCTTTGTGGAGGTTTCCAGCTTCGGCATCGGCACCAGCACCATGTATCTGGCCACGGTGCATCCGCTGTTTTTGCTCTATGCCTTTGTGTCGGTGGCGGCGTGGGGCAGACCCCACCGGGGAAAGGAGATCACTGCATGACCGATCTGTTGATCATCGGGGGCGGTGCTGCCGGCCTGATGGCGGCGGGGGCTGCCTGTGCCCGCGGGCTGCGGGTCACCGTGCTGGAACACAACCCCAAAGGCCCCGGCCAGAAACTGCTCATCACCGGCAAGGGCCGCTGCAACGTCACCAGCGACAGCGACGTGCGGGAATTTTTACCCTACGTGCGCCACAACGGGCGGTTCCTCTATTCCAGTCTCTACGCCTTTCCGCCGGCGGCCACTATGGAGCTGTTTGAATCCCTGGGCGTGCCCCTCAAGACCGAGCGGGGACGCCGGGTCTTTCCGCAAAGTGACCGGGCGGCCGACATTCTGGCGGCGCTGCGCAGCTACGCCCGGGACGCCGAATTCCTGCGGGGCAGCGCCAGAAAGCTGCTGATGGAGGACGGCGTCTGCAAGGGCGCAGTGACCGACCGCGGCCAGACCCTGACGGCATCGGCCACGCTGATCGCCACCGGCGGCATCAGCTACCCGGTCACCGGCAGCGACGGCAGCGGTTACCGCCTGGCCGAACAGGCGGGGCACACCATTGTGCCGCCCCAGCCCAGCCTGTGCAGCCTGGTCAGCCCCGACCCGGCCTGCCGCAAGATGATGGGCCTCTCGCTGCGCAACGTGAAACTGACGCTGCTCTGTGACGGCAAACCACTGTTCTCCGAGCAGGGGGAAGCGCTGTTCACCCACTTCGGCCTGTCGGGGCCGCTGGTGCTGTCGGCCAGCACCTATATCGAGGACCTGGCCCGGCATCGGTATGTCTGCGAGTTTGACCTCAAACCGGCGCTGGACGAAAAGACACTCTACGACCGCCTCACCCGGGACTTTGCCGCCCTGGGCGGCCACAGTGCCCAGGGGGCGCTGGAAAAGCTGCTGCCCCACTCCATGCGGCCCGTGGCGGTGGAAAAGTGGGGCGTGGACCCCACTACCCGGGCGGCCCAGATCACCAAAGAGCAGAAACAGGCGCTGGTGCATCTGTGCAAGCACTGGGCGGTGCCCGTCTCCGCCCTGGGCGACCGGGAACACGCCGTGGTCACGGCGGGCGGCGTGGACGTGCGGGAAGTGGACCCCAAAACCATGGCCAGCAAGTGCTGTGCCGGGCTGTACTTCGCCGGAGAGGTGCTGGACGTGGATGCCCGCACCGGCGGCTACAACCTGCAGATCGCCTGGTCCACGGCCCAGGCGGCGGTGCGCGCCGTGGCGGCTGAATAAGATGTGATACCGGGCGTTGGGCCCGTCAAGAATAGAATATGAGGTGTTTTCCATGATTTCTGTTGCCATCGACGGTCCCTCGGGGGCCGGCAAGTCCAGCCTGGCCAAACGGCTGGCCGCGGACCTGGGGTATGTCTATGTGGATACCGGCGCCATGTACCGCGCCATCGGCCTGTACGCCACGCGGCAGGGGGCTGACCTGCACAGCGCGGAGGCGGTGGCGGCGCTGCTGCCCGCCATCACGCTGGATATCCGCCTGGAGGACGGCACACAGCACGTCTACCTGAACGGGGAGGACGTGAGCGAGGCCATCCGCGCCGAGGCCATCGGCATGGCGGCGTCGGCGGTGTCGGCGCTGCCGCCGGTGCGGGCCTTCCTGCTGGACACCCAGCGCAGCCTGGCCGCCAACCAGAACGTGCTGATGGACGGCCGGGATATCGGCACGGTGGTGCTGCCCGATGCCACCGTGAAGATCTTCCTGACCGCCAGTGCCGAGGCCCGGGCCCAGCGCCGCCGCAAGGAGCTGGAGGAAAAGGGGCAGCCCGCCGACTATGAGACGGTGCTGGCCGACATCCGCCAGCGGGATTACCAGGACACCCACCGGGAGATCGCGCCGCTGAAGCAGGCGGAGGACGCCATTCTGGTGGACACCAGCGACATTGATTTCGACCAGAGTTTTGCGCTGCTCAAGCGCACGATCCTCGAACACATCTGAATTGGGAGGCCGCACATGCTGCTGTATTGGATCATTCTGCCCATCGTCTGGGTGCTTGCGCGGTTTGTCTGGCGCATCGAGGTCATCGGCCTGGAACACTACAAGGCCGTGCACGACGGCCGTGCCTTTGTGATCGCCTCCAACCATATCGCCAATCTGGACCCGGTGTTCATTGCCATTGCCGTCATGGACTGGCGCCGCATGTGCGTGCTCGCCAAGGAGGAACTCTTCGTGAATCCCTTCATCGGCTGGTTCCTGCGCTGCATGGGGGCGGTGTCCATCGAGCGGGGCAAGGGCGATACCGCCACCATTGACCGGGTCACCTCGGCCTGCCGCCGCGGTACCGGCGTGCTGATTTTCCCCGAAGGTACCCGCACAAAAAACGGAAAACTGGGCATACTCAAGAGTGGAGCCTTCGTCATTGCCGCCTCGGCGGGGGCTGATATGCTGCCCTGCCGCATCATCTACCACACCAGGGACGGCAAACTGCGGCCCTTCTGCCGCATCCGGGTGGTGTTCGGCCCGGCCATTCCCGCCGCCGAGCTGCAGATCACCGATGCCGGCCACAAGGTCACGGCGCTGCGCCACATGAAGAGCAAACTGAAGACGGCGCTGGAAACGCTGCTGGAGGAAAATGCCTTCGAGCCCTATCCCGGGCAGGAACCGGCCGCCCCGGCCGATTCCGTAAAGCCGCTGACCCAGGGCGACGGACCCGCCGCTTCCTGAAGATTGCACAAGGAGTCACTGTATGAAAGTCATCCGAGCCAAGACGGCCGGTTTCTGCTTCGGCGTGGACCGGGCCGTGAAACTGACCTATGATCTGCTGGCGGAAGGCCGCCGCGTGGCCACGCTGGGCCCGCTGATCCACAATCCCCAGGTGGTGCAGGACCTGGAAGCCAGGGGCGCCCTGACCTGCGACAGGGTGGAGGATGTGCCCGACGGGTACGAGGTCATCATCCGAAGTCACGGTGTGCCGCAAAATGTGTATGATAAAATAAGCACACGTGGCCTGGCGTATCACGACGCCACCTGCCCGTTTGTAGCAAAAATCCATAAATTGGCCGCAGAGGCGGGCAAAAAAGGTGCGCTTCTGCTGGTGGCGGGGGATGCGAATCACCCCGAAGTGCAGGGAATTGTGGGCCATGCGACAGGATCCGTGCGGGTTTTTGCCAATCTGGAGGAGCTGCAAAATTTGCTGCCCGAGCTTTTGCAACAAGAATCCATTCACGTGGTGGCGCAGACCACCTTCCGTGTCGAAAGTTGGGAAAGCTGCAAAGCTTTTTTAAAAAAAGAGTGTACAAAAGCCGAAATTTTTGATACAATATGTAACGCAACGTGGGCGAGGCAACAGGAAGCGGAAGACCTCAGCCAGAAATGCGATCGTATGGTCGTCATTGGTGGTCATCATTCTTCCAATACCCAAAAGCTGTTACAGGTCGCTGCCAGGCATACCACCGCCATCAACGTCGAGACTGCTGATGAACTCGACCCTGCATGGCTGGCCGGTGCCGAAACGGTGGGCGTGACGGCCGGGGCTTCAACGCCTTCGTCTATAATTGAGGAGGTACTTAACAGTATGAGTGAAGAGATCCGTGACGACATGAGTTTTGAGGAGATGCTCGCCGCATCCGAAGCAAAACCCCTGTATGCAGGTAAGATCGTAAAAGCCAAGGTCATCAGCGTTTCCCCGACGGAATGTGTCGTCGGCATCGATGGCTCCAAGCACACCGGCGTTGTGACGCTGCGTGAGATGAGCCATGACCCCAACGCCAAGATGGAAGACCTTGTTAAGGTAGATGACGAGCTGGATCTGGTGGTTGTGAAGACCAACGACCAGGAAGGCGTGGATACTCTGTCCCGTGTCCGTTTCGAGGCCCAGAAGGGCATGAAGGATGTCGCCGAGGCTGCCGAGAACGGCACCGTCATGGAAGGCGATGTCATGGAAGCCAACAAGGGTGGCGTGGTTGTCAACGTGAAGGGCGTGCGCGTCTTCGTGCCCCGTTCTCAGGCCACCATGCGCCGTGACGAGGACTACACCAAGCTGGTGGGCCAGCATGTCAAGCTGGTCATCACCGAGTGTGCCGGCCGCAAGATCGTGGGCAGCATCAACAAGGTGACCGCAGAGGCCAACAAGGCCAAGCGCGAGGAATTCTGGGCCAACGTCGAGGTCGGCAAGAAGTACAAGGGCGTTGTCAAGAGCCTGACTTCCTACGGCGCCTTCGTGGACATCGGCGGTGTGGACGGCCTGTGCCACATCAGCGAGCTGAGCTGGTCCAACATCAAGCATCCCTCTGAGGTTGTCAACGTGGGCGACGAGATCGAAGTCTACGTCAAGAGCTACGATCCCGAGAACCAGAAGGTCTCCCTGGGCTACAAGAAGGAAGAGGACAATCCTTGGGTCAAGCTGGAGAACGAAGTGCCCGTTGGCACCGAGTTCACCGCTCCGGTGGTTTCCATCACCAAGTTTGGTGCCTTTGTCCGCATCATGCCGGGCATCGATGGTCTCGTGCACATCAGCGAGATCAGCAACGAGCGCGTCAACAAGGTTTCCGATGTGCTGAAGGTGGGCGACGAGGTCCGCGTCAAGCTGATCAACGTCGACTTCGACCGCAAGCGCATCAGCCTGTCCATGAAGGCTTGCCTGAACGAGGACGAGAGCGCCGAATAATCTTTCCTAGCAACCGTAAGGGGGCCTGCCTGTCAGTACAGGCAGGCCCTTTTTGTTGACAAAAAGTGACATTATGCAAAAAATCAGAGATTTCATCACCAAATACTACGAAGGGCTGGCCTACCTGTTCTTCGGCGGTGTGGCCACGCTGCTGAACCTGGTGCTGTTTGCGCTCTTCCAGGCGCTGTTCGGTACCGGCTTTGCCGCCGGCATCGGCAACGTGCTGGACAATGTGATTTGTATCCTCTTCGCCTACTGGACCAACCATACCTTCGTCTTCCGCAGCGAAAACCGCGGCAAGGCGGCGCTGGCGGAGTTCGGGCAGTTTGTGTCCTGCCGCATCGCCACCATGATCATGGACCAGTGCATCATCTGGATCGGCGTTTCGCTGGTGGGGCCCCACGTGGCCTTCGCCGTGGACAACGGCCAGCTGTGGGCGATGGGCGTCAAGCTGTTCAGCCAGGTCATCGTCATCCTCTCCAATTATGTGTTCAGCAAACTGTTCATCTTCAAGAAGAAGTGAAGCCGCCCGCTGTGCGGCGTCGCAAGGGTTGGAACCGCTGCCGGGATCCCCGGCGCCGGTTGATTGAATTTTACCATTCCCAAAGGAGGCAACTGCCATGAACAAGAAAGTGCGCGGTCACGGATTCCGTCTGGTGGGGCTGATCCTGGGCATCATCGGTGCCTCGGTCGGCATCACGTCCATCGTCTTTTCTGCGCTGGGCCTGCATCAGGCGCGCCTGTGCAAACACTGCTCGAAAGGAGACAACTTCCGTTGAAATACACCAAGGAATATATGCTGAGCAAGGTGGACCACACCCTGCTCAAGCCCGAAGCCACCTGGCCCCAGATCCAGACCCTCTGCGATGAGGCCATCGCCAACCACTGCGCGTCGGTCTGCATCAACACCTGCTACGTGAAGCAGGCGGTGGAGTATATGGCCGGCCGGGTGCCGGTGTGCTGCGTGGTGGGCTTCCCCCTGGGCGCCATGGACACCCGCAGCAAGGCCTTTGAGGCCAGGACCGCTGTGGAGAACGGCGCGTCCGAGGTGGACATGGTCATCAACATCGGCTGGCTGAAGAACAAGCAGTACGATGATGTGCGCGCCGACATCGCGGCCGTCAAGGCGGCGGTGGGGGACAAGGTGCTGAAGGTCATCATCGAGACCTGCCTGCTCACCGACGAGGAAAAGATCAAGATGTGCGACATCGTGCCCGAGGCCGGTGCCGACTTCATCAAGACTTCCACCGGTTTCTCCACCGGCGGTGCCACCTTCCACGATGTGCAGCTCTTTGCCGAGCACGTCAAGGGCCGCTGCAAGATCAAGGCGGCGGGCGGCATCTCCACTGTGGAGGATATCGAGAAGTTCCTCGACCTGGGCGCCGACCGCCTGGGCACCTCCCGCGCCGTCAAGCTGCTGACCACCGGTGAGTCCGGCAGCGGCTACTGATCCGGTCCAATCGCCTTTCTGCGCCCGCTTCCGGCGGGCGCATTTTGTATAGCACCCGGCTCCCTTGCATAGGTTTGAAAAAACCGCAAGGGGGCTTTTTCTATGCATCCGCTGCTGCTCACCACGCTGGCCGGGCTGTCCACCGGCCTGGGCGGCCTCATCGCCGCGCTGTTCCGTCCCGGGGAAAAACTGCTGTCCGTCAGCGCCGGCTTTGCGGGGGGCGTCATGCTGGCGGCTTCCCTGGCCGACCTGGTGCCCGGGGCGCTGTCCTTCTACGGTGCCTACCTGCCGCCCATGGGCTGCGGGGCGGCGCTGCTGACACTGCTGGGGGCCGGCATGGTGCTGGCGGCCCTGCTGGGCAGGCTGCTGCCCGACGAGACCGATCTGGCGGTGCGGCTGGCCGGGGACCCGGCGCGCACGGAGGCCCTGCGCAGCGCAATGCTCGTCGGCACCGCCCTGCTGCTGCACAACTTCCCCGAGGGGGTGCTGACCCTGTTTGCCGGCACCGCCGACCCGGCCCTGGGGCTGCACACCACGCTGGCCATCGCCCTGCATAACATCCCCGAAGGACTGGCGGTAGCGGTCCCCTTTGCCTTTGCGCTGCACAGCCGGGCCCGGGGTGCCCTGGCCGCACTGATCTCCGGCCTGGCGGAACCGGCGGGGGCACTGTTGGCGTTGCTTTTCCTGGGGCGGTGGTTTACACCGGGCTTTCTCAACGGTACGGTGGTGCTGGTGGCAGGGGTCATGCTTTGGGTGGCGCTGGCGCAGCTGCTGCCTGCGGCCCTGACCGGCCCTCAACGCAAAACCGGTGTGCTGGGCATGGCGGCAGGAGTGCTGCTGATGCTGCTGGGCATTGCGGCCTTGCCCTGAATGTGTTATACTATATGCTGTATCAATGTTGAAAAAATGCCGGGAGGGATGCCGCGTGAAGAGCCGAATCGTTGCCCTTGCGCTGGGCCTTCTGCTGCTCAGCGGCTGCAGCGCCTCCAACGATGTGGAGACCCTGCTGCGGGCACCCCAGCTCTCCGGCGAGACCGCAGCGGTGCAGAAGGCGCTGAACAGCTATCTGGGCGTCAGCGCCACGCTGAAATATCCCGCCAGCGGCGATTTCCTTTCCCCCTTTGCCTTCGGCGACTGGGACGGCGACGGCACCCAGGAGGCGGCGGTGCTCTATACCGAGGCGGCCACCGGGGCCAATGTCTTTCTGGCGGTGCTGGAGCCCACCGGGGAGGACAGCTGGCAGGTCAGCCGCACGGTGGAGGGCCTTTCCAGCGAGGTGGAGACCTTCTCGGCGGCCCATCTGCGGGACGCCCGGAGCCAGCAGATCCTGGCCGGGTACGGCAGTGCCCAGGGCGACCGCTACCTGGTGGTATACGAATACGACGGCACCGAGCTCTCCACCATCATCAGCAACCGCTACAGCGAGATGGTGCTGGGGGACTTCACCGGCAAGGGGGACACCCAGGACCTGGTGCTTGCGCTGCCCACCGATACCGAGTTCGGCGGCGTGACGCTGCAGCTGTTGACCAACGTGGACGGGGAGTTCCGCTCCTACCAGACGCTGAACCTGGGGGAGGGCTCCTACAGCGGCTGTGCGGCGCTGAGCGCCGGGCAGGGCCGGGACGACGCCATGTACCTGGTGATGGATGCCTGGTCGGGCAACAACAGCCTGGTGTCGGACATCATCCTCTATGACGGGGAGACAGGCTTCCTGCAGCCCTACCATCCGCCGGGGCTCAGCGACCCCCAGCGCAGCACGCTGCGCTACCACACCGAGCTGCTCAGCCGGGACATTGACGACAACGGCACGGTGGACATCCCGGTGGAGGTGGACGACGGCGGCAACCTGCAGTCCCCCATGGACAAGAGCCTGGTCTTTCTGTTGTGGAAAGACTACGCGGGGGCCGACGGCGGGCACAGCCATTTCGGCATCTATGACACCAAGAACAACTTCTATATGTCTTTGCCGGAATCCATGCATGGCAGCATCCTGATCCGCAGCAATCCCAGCGGGACAGGCTGGCTGATCTGCAACAGCGACGGCACCACCGTCTACTGCGAGATGCGGGTGGTGGACCCGGCGGAGGAGACCGACAACGGCACGGCAGTCTACGAGCGCATCGCCAACATCGGCAGCCAGCAGCTGCAGGCGCGGATCGTGACACCCTATTACGGACTCAGTATCGACTCCATCACCAGCAGCACGGTTCTGCTGGGACTGGAATGAGGAAGGGGAACCCAGTATGAAACGAGTATTGGTCGTGGAAGACGAGGCCAGCATCCGGGAGATGGTGGCCCTCAACCTGAAGATGGCGGGCTGGGAAGTGCTGGAAGCCCCCAGTGCCGAGCGGGCGCTGGAACTCATGCACAAGAGCGAGCCCTGTGACGCGGCGCTGCTGGACATCATGCTGCCCGGCATGGACGGGCTGAGCCTTTGCGAGACCATCCGCCGGGATGACAACGATATCGGCATCATCATTGTGTCGGCCAAGGGGCAGGAGAGCGACAAGATCCGCGGCCTGTCCATCGGCGCCGACGATTATATCACCAAGCCCTTCTCGGTGTCCGAGCTGGTGGCGCGGCTGGAGGCGCTGACCCGCCGCATCAAGCGTGGTGCCTCCTCCGCCAAGGCGGCCGAGGAACCCGAGCAGCTGGTCAGCGGCCCCTTTGTGCTGGACGAGAAGAGCCGGGTGCTCTACAAGGCCGGCAAGCCCATCGACCTGACCCAGGTGGAGTTCCAGATCATGGAACTGTTTTTCCGCAACCCGGCCACGGCCCTGGTGCGGGAGAAAATCCTGGAAGGGGTCTGGGGCGAGAACTATTTCGGCGATGTGAAGATCGTGGATGTCAACATCCGCCGTCTGCGGATGAAGATCGAGGATGAACCCAGCAATCCGCAGCACATCCTGACCGTATGGGGATACGGCTACCGCTGGAATCCCTGATAGACCGGCGGATCATAACAACGGGCACGGCGGTGCCGGAAAGGGGAACGGGCGATGGCAAAGACCAGCATCATCCAGCGCTGGATCAAGGGCAGTCTGCTCATCATGGTGCTGGTGCTGTTCGCGGCCGAAGCGATCTTCCTCTACAACAGCTACCGGGAACTGTACGGCGGGGTGCAGCGCGCCATTGAAAACCGCTTCTCCACCATTGCGGGCCGTCTGCAGGCCACCGGCACGGCGGGGGACAGCCTGGAAACGGCGGAAAGCCGCGGACAGGCGCTGCGCCGCACGGTGGAACAGTTCGAGGAAAAGGACAAATTTGAATTCATGCTGCTGGACGCCCAGGGGGTCATCCTGTCCACCAGCAGCGGCACCATGACCCAGGACCTGACCAACGGGACGGACTTTGCCCAGGCTCTCACCTCGTCCAGCGGCATGGGCCATACCATCTTCACCACCCCCCAGGGCGAGCGGGTCATGGCGGTCACCGCCCTGGTGCCCTACGCGGCGGGCAACATTGCCGCCATGCGGATGGTCACCAGTCTGACGCTGGTGGACCGGCAGTGGGGACGGTATGTGGTGGCCTCGGCGGGCATCGGTGCGCTGGCTTTTCTGCTCATGCTGTGGAGCGGGCTGTTCTTTGTGCGCTCCATTGTGCGGCCGCTGGGGGAGGTGGAGGCCACCGCCACCCGCATTGCCCGGGGAGATCTCCAGGCCCGGCTGCCGGACACCAAGTACAACGACGAGATCGGACGGCTGTGCGGCACCATCAACCAGATGGCGGAGGACCTGGCCGAGACCGACCGTCTGAAAAACGAGTTCATCTCCTCGGTGAGCCACGAACTGCGCACGCCGCTGACCTCCATCAAGGGCTGGGTGGAAACCATCGAGAACATCCATGACCCCACCGACGAGAACTATCGCCGGGGCCTGGCCATCATCGGCACCGAGACCGACCGCCTGTACACCATGGTGGAGGAACTGCTGGACTTCTCCCGTTTGCAGAACGGCATCCAGCTCCACTGCGAGGTGCTGGACCTGGTGGCGGAGGCCACCGACGCGGCGCTCTTTGTGGAGGCGCGCATCCAGCAGGAGGGGCTGCAGTTCGTCTACGAGGAACCGCCCGAACCCTACCCGGTATGGGCCGACCCGGCCCGGCTGCGGCAGGTCTTCGTCAATATCTTTGACAACGCCATCAAGTACTCCGATCCCGGCGGGACGATCTTCCTGACCATCTCCCGCACGGCGGAGACGGTGACGGCGGCCATCCGGGACCAGGGCCGGGGTATCGCCCCGGAGGACCTGGACAAGGTCAAGCAAAAATTTTTCAAAGCCAAAAATGCGGTGCGCGGATCGGGCATCGGCCTGGCGGTGGTGGACGAGATCGTCCAGGCGCTGGGCGGCAAGGTGGATATTGCCTCCACCCTGGGGCAGGGCACGACGGTGAGCATCACGCTGCCGGTCTACCACCCCGGGCAGGAGCACCTCCACGAAACGATCTGATCAGCACCCAGAAGGAGACAGTATGTCCAAGGAATTTCGTACTTCCGTCGGCGGCCAGGCCCTGATGGAAGGCATCATGATGCGCGGCCCCGAGAAAATCTGCTGCGCGGTGCGCCGTCCCGACGGCACCATCGACCTGAGCTACGACACGGTGCACACCCACTGGTACAACAAGGTGCCGCTGGTGCGGGGCGTCTGCAACATGGTGGAAAACCTCTACAAGGGGTACCAGTACCTCATGCACGCCGCCGACATCGCCCTGGCAGAGGAGGAGGAAACCGCTCCGTCCGGGCTGGACAAGTGGCTGGAAGACCGCCTTGGCCCCGCCGCCCAGAATGTCCTCATGGGTCTGGCGGTGGTGGTGGGCGTGGCGCTGGCCCTCTTCCTGTTCACCTTCCTGCCCACCTTCCTCACCGGCCTGGTCAGCCAGGCGGTGCCCATGGGCCGCTGGCCGCGGGTCATCCTGGAAGGTGTGCTCAAGATGGCCATCTTCCTGGGCTACATGTTCCTCTGCACCCGCTACAAGGAAATGCACCGCGTCTTTGAGTATCACGGCGCCGAGCACAAGACCATTGCCTGCTACGAGGCGGGCCTGCCCCTGACGGTGGAGAACATCCGCAAGCAGAGCCGGTTCCACCCCCGCTGCGGCACCAGTTTCATGATTCTGGTGATCATCATCAGCATCTTCCTCTATGCCGTGCTGCCCTGGACCAGCACCGGGCTGCGCATCGTCTACAAACTGTGCATGTTCCCGCTGCTGGTGGGCATTGCCTACGAGGTGCTCAAGTGGGCCGGCCGGTCGGACAGCCTGCTGGCGCACATTGTTTCCCAGCCGGGCCTCTGGATGCAGCGGCTGACCACCTTTGAACCCGACGATTCCATGATCGAGATCGCCATCGCGGCCGTCACCCCGGTGCTGCCGGAAAACCGGGAGGATGGACGCTGGTGAACGCTGCATTTCAGTCCCTCTGTGCCCGGCTGCAGGCGGCCGGCGTGCCCGACGCCCGATTCGATGCAGCCCAGCTCTACCGCTTTGTCACCCGGCGGGACCCCCGCCTGGACGACGGCCCCACCGAGGCCGAGGCCGCCCGCCTGGATGTGCTGGCGGCCCGCCGCGCTGCGCGGGAGCCGCTGCAGTATCTTTTGGGCGAGTGGGATTTTCTGGACTTTACCCTCAAGGTGGGCCCGGGGGTGCTCTGTCCCCGGGCGGACAGCGAGATCGTCTGCGAGACCGCCATCGAACTGCTGCGGGGCATACCCGACCCGGTGGTGTTGGACCTCTGTGCCGGCACCGGCTGTCTGGGACTGGGGGTGGCCCGGGCCTACCCCGAAGCGCGGGTCACCTGCGTGGAAAAAAGCGGCGAGGCCTGGCGGTATCTGCAGGCCAATACCCAGGGCACCACGGTGGGGACTGTGCAGGCGGATGTCTTTGCCTGGTATAAGACGCTGCAGCCCGGTTCTGTGGATCTGATCGTATCCAACCCGCCCTACCTGACGGCCGCCGAGATGCACGCCCTGATGCCGGAGACCGCCCACGAGCCTGCCATGGCGCTGGACGGCGGCACCGACGGGCTGGACTTTTACCGGCTGCTCTGTGCCCGGTACGGCGCGGCATTGCGGCCGGGGGGCTGGCTGGTGCTGGAGATCGGCTGCGCCCAGGCGGCGCAGGTGCTGGCCCTGGGAGAACAGTACGGCTGGCAGAACGGCCGCTGCCGCAAGGACTACGGCGGCAACGACCGGGTGGTGGTTTTGCAGAAACCCGAAAAAAACGGGGAAAAGTCCCTGAAATCGGACTGCTAATGTACAACATATAGTTGTAATTTTGGCCCGAATCGTATATAATAGAGGCAAACGCGAAAGATAACAGCGATTGCAACAGATAAAGGAGACAGCAAGATGGCAGCGAAGAAAGATACAACTCCCAAGAGCGCCGGTCCGGCCGCAGACAAGAAGGCCGCGCTGGAGACGGCCCTGGCCCAGATCGAGAAACAGTTCGGCAAGGGCGCCGTCATGAAGCTGGGCGCCAATGTGACGATGCAGGTGGACGCGATCCCCACCGGCAGCCTGGGCCTGGACCTGGCGCTGGGCATCGGCGGTCTGCCGCGCGGCCGTATCATCGAAATCTACGGACCGGAATCCTCCGGTAAGACGACGCTGGCCCTCCACGCGCTGGCCGAAGCCCAGAAGATGGGCGGCGAAGTGGCCTTCATCGACGTGGAACACGCCCTGGACCCGGCCTATGCCGCGGCCCTGGGGGTGGACATCGACAGTCTGCTGGTGAGCCAGCCCGACACCGGTGAGCAGGCCATGGAGATCTGCGAGGCGCTGGTGCGCTCCGGCGCCATCGACGCGGTGGTCGTGGACTCGGTGGCCGCCATGGTGCCCCGGGCCGAGATCGAGGGCGAGATGGGCGACAGCCACGTGGGCCTGCAGGCCCGTCTGATGAGCCAGGCCCTGCGCAAGCTCACCGGCGTCATCGGCAAGACCAACACGGTCTGCATCTTCATCAACCAGCTGCGCGAGAAGGTGGGCGTGGTCTACGGCAACCCAGAAGTGACCACCGGCGGCCGTGCGCTGAAATACTATTCCAGCGTGCGCATCGACGTGCGCCGCATCGAGGGCCTGAAGGATTCCACCGGTGCCTTCATCGGCAACCGTACCCGGGCCAAGATCGTCAAGAACAAGGTGGCGCCGCCCTTCCGTGAGGCGGAGTTTGACATCATGTTCGGCGAGGGCATCTCCAAGCTGGGCGAGATCCTGGATCTGGGCGTCAAGCTGGGCATCGTCCAGAAGAGCGGTGCCTGGTTCAACTACGGCGAGATGCGCCTGGGCCAGGGCCGGGACAACGCCAAACAGTTCCTCAAGGAACACCCCGAAGTGTCCGACGAGATCGAGAAGATCGTCCGCGCCAACGCCGACCGTCTGCTGGCCGCCGGCAAGAAGGGGGCCGTCAAGCCGCTGGACCCCAGTGAGCTGGTCAAGCCGGTGACGGCTGCCGAAGCGCCCACCGCCGCGGCCCCCGCTGCCAAGACCACCGGCAGTGAGGTGGACCTGGATATCATGGTGGACGAATAATGCCCCGGCTGACCCAGATCAAGGAGACGAAAAAGGGGCGGCTGGCCCTGTTTCTGGACGGCGAGTTTGTCTTTTCCCTGGACGAGGACACCTTCGCCCGGGCCAACCTGCACGAGGGGGACGACCTGGAACCCTGGCAGGTGGAGGAGCTGCGCAAACAGAGCGATACCCGCCGCGCGCTGGACAAGGCGATGGACTACCTGTCGCTGCGGGACCATGCGTCGGGGGAGCTCTACCAGAAACTCTGCCGCAAATTCGATGAACACAGCGCCGCCTATGCGGTGGCCCGGGCCGGGGAACTGGGCCTGCTGGACGATGCAGGCTTTGCCCGGCGCCGCGCCGCCGAACTGCTGCGCAAGCGCAAATCCCGGCGGGAGATCCTGCGGGATCTGGCCGCCAAGGGCATCGACCGGGACACCGCCGCCCAGGCGGTGGAAGCACTGTACGATATCGGACCGGAGGGCGAGGACCCCGAGCTGGCCACCGCCCGGGCGCTGGTGGAGCGGCAATATGCCGCCAAGCTGGCGGCCGGCAAGCGGGAACAGGTGGCGGCCGCATTGGCCCGGCGGGGCTTTTCCCACGCCGTCATCCGGGAAGTGCTTGCCCGGGACGACTGAACCTTTCCGTCTGCCCACCGGCAGACGCATTACATTATACCAATAAGGACGTACCTATGAAGATTGCCATCATTTCTCTCGGCTGCCCGAAAAACCAGGTGGACGCCGACGTTTTCTGCCATGCGCTGCTCAAGGAGGGCCACACCACGGTGGCGGACCCCGCCGAAGCGGATGTCATCATCGTGAACACCTGCGGGTTCATCGAGTCCGCCAAGGCCGAGGCTATCGAGAACATCCTCATGGCCTGCCAGTACAAGGAGCAGAACCCCGACTTGAAGGTCATCGTGACCGGCTGCCTGGCCGAGCGGTACAAGCAGCAGATCGTGCAGGAGATCCCCGAGGTGGATGCCGTCATCGGCATCGGCTCCAACGCGGCCATTCCCGCCATTGTGGCCCGGGTCTGTGCGGCGGGTGCCGGACAGGTGGAAAGCTACGGACCCAAGAGCGACATGCCGCTGGGCGGTGCCCGGGTGATTTCCACGCCGCGGCACTACGCCTACCTGAAGATCGCCGAGGGCTGCAACAACTGCTGCTACTACTGCGCCATCCCGCTGATCCGAGGCCCGCTGCGCAGCCGTCCCATCGAGGACTGCGTGGCCGAGGCCCGCTGGCTGGCGGGGGAGGGGGTACGGGAACTGATCCTCGTGGCCCAGGACCCCACCGCCTACGGGGAGGACTGGGGCAAGCCCGGCGCCGTCTGTGAGCTGCTGGACCGTCTGCAGCAGATCGACGGCATCCGCTGGATCCGCATTCTCTACGCCTACCCCGAGCGCATCAGCGATGCCTTCATCGCCGCCATGGTGCGCAACACCAAAGTGGTGCCCTACCTGGACCTGCCCATCCAGCACTGCGACGACGCCGTGCTCAAGGCGATGAACCGCCGCGGCGGCCGCGCCGAGATCGAGGACGCCATTGCCCGGCTGCGCAAAGCCATTCCCGGCATCACGCTGCGCACCACCCTCATCGCGGGCTTCCCCGGCGAGACCGAGGAGCAGTACGCCGAGCTCTGCGATTTCGTCAAGACCATGCGGTTTGACCGGCTGGGCTGCTTTGCCTACTCGGCGGAGGAGAACACGGTGGCTGCCAAAATGGACGGCCAGATCGACGAGGAGACCAAGCAGCGCCGCGCCGACCACATCATGGAACTGCAGGCGGAGGTCAGCGCCGACCGGGAGAAGGAAAAGGTGGGCCAGACGCTGGAATGCATCTGCGACGGTGTGGACGACGAGACCGGCATGTACCTGCTGCGGTCCAAGGCGGACTGCCCCGAGATCGACGGCAACGTGCTGACCCCGGCCGATACGCCGCTGGAGGCCGGCGCGTTCTACAACGTGACGATCACCGACGCCGATACTTACGACCTCTACGGCTACGTGGAGGAAAAACTGGAGGACTGAGCCATGAATCTGCCCAATAAACTGACGATGCTGCGCGTCATTCTGGTGCCTGTCTTTATGGTGTTCGCGGCGTTCAGCCGCTATGGCACCGCCGAATACAACCAGGTCTTCATGCTGGTGGCGGGCATCGTCTTTGCGGTGGCCAGCATCACCGACTTCCTGGATGGATACATTGCCCGCAAGTACCACCTGGTCACCGACTTCGGAAAGTTCATGGACCCCTTGGCCGACAAGTGCCTGACCACCGCCGCCTTCATCTACATGGTGGCCGACGGCATCTGCTCGCCGGTGGTGCTGGCGGTCATTCTGTTCCGGGAATTTGCGGTGGCCGGCGTGCGGATGATCGCCGCCGAGTCGGGCACCGTCATTGCCGCCAATATGTGGGGCAAGGTCAAGACGGTGCTCCAGATGCTTACCATCCTGTTCTACTACTTTGCCGCCGCACTGGGCGGCTCCGCCGACATCATGGGCGTGGGCCTCATCACCCAGGTGCTCTGCTGGCTGGTGGCTGCCGCCACAGTGCTGTCCGGCGGCATCTATCTGTGGCAGAACCGCAGCTGCTTCATGCAGGCTAAATAACAACGGGGGACTACTGCTTTGCCAAAATTTTCGCCCCGCGCAAAAGTACAGCAGTATTTTGCCAGAATGACCCGCCCCGAGCGGGCCGTTCTGGCTTTGGTGTGTCTTTTTGCCGTTAAATTCCTTTTCAGCACAGCGGCTCACTTCCTGCCGGTGCTGCAGACCGTGGATGCCCTGGGCAGCGGCCGGCACCCGGTGGATGTGTGGCTGCTGCTGCTCTGCTGCACGGCGGTGCTGGGCACCTTCTGCCTCTACCGCCGCGCGCTGCGTGCCGCGGGCGCCCGCCTGACCCGGTTTGACGGGGTCCTGCTGGCAGTCTGCTGCCTGCTCAGCGCCGCCTTCTATCTCCACGCCATGGTGGGCCGCCAGAGCCTCTATCTCTGGGACAACGCCACCTACTATAATCTGCAGGTCCGGCTGGAATCCAACTTCGCGGACGGCGTCTTCATGGGGGTGGGCTCCACCATCTACAAGACCTGGTTCAACGACTACGCCCCCTTCGTCATCAACATCCTGCTGGAACCCTTCTTCATGTTCACGGCCCGCACCGCCAACACCTTCGCCATCCTCTGCGCGCTGCTGATTCCCTCGCTGGTGTATTTCAGCGCTCTGGTGTTCCTTCTGGTGCTGCGCCGCCAGCTGGCGCCCCGGGCACCCCGGCTCTTCACAGTGCTGGGCATGGCTTTTGTGCTGCTCATGCCGCTGGTGCATGTGGCGCTCTACCGCGGTATGCCCGACCTGCTGGGCGTGGCTTTCGCCTTTATGCTCATGGCGCTGCTCACCGGCTACGATTTCGACCATCCTGCCCCCGCCCGGCTGGTGAGCCTGACCACCTTCACGGGTCTTCTGATCCTGACCCGCCGCAGCTATATGTTCACGGTGGCGACCATCTTCCTGTTTTACGGCGTCCGGGCGCTGGCATTGGCGCTGCGCGGACGGAACAAAGGCGCCCTGGTGCGGTTTGTGCAGTTCGCGGTGGTGTCGGTGCTCTGCGTCGGGCTGCCGCTGGCCCCCATGTTCTGGCGCATCGTCCGGGCGGATTACAGCGACCGCTATGCCACCTACCAGACCGGCGGCTTCCTGTCGGAGCTGGGCAACCAGCGGGTCTACCTGGGGTATTTCCTGTTGGCCGTGCTGCTGATCGGCGTTCTGTACGGATTGTATAAAAAATCGACAAGATTCCTGTCTGTACTCTCTCTGGCCGGCGCGGTCCTCACGGTGGCGCTGGTCACCCGGGTGCAGAATATGGACGACCACCAGTCGCTGGCGGTGGCGCCCTTCTATCTGCTGGGCTTTTTCCTCTGCGCGCTGGCGGTGGCCGATCTGCGCCCCCGGCTGCTGCGGGCGGTGCCCGCGGCGGTACTGGGGGGCATGTGCGTGCTGAACTTCGGCGCCTGCAGCCAGCTGCTGCCGCCGCTGTGGTTCCCCACTGAAGTGTACAGCGGCCTTTACTTCTATGTGGACAACGTCCGGGAGGACATGGCCGGCATCGATGCGGTCAACGACTGGCTGCGGCAGAATTGCAGCGGGGAAAACTCCGCCTATATGATCTGCCACGGCGTGGTGTACAGTGCCGATGTCTTCCGGGCGGCGGCCCTGCCCGACGAGAGCATCCGCACGATTCTGGCCTACGGGGCGGTGAACCCCGGCAACGACGCCTTCCCCAGGGAACTCTTCACGTCCCATGCGGTGCTGACCTGCACACCCTTTGATCCCAGCAACCATACCGAGAAGATCAACAATGCCTTCCTGGAAAACCAGGAGAAGTATCAGCCCTTTGAGGTGGCCGCCACCTTCGATATGGGCAACGGCTACACCATCACGGCCTACGTCCGGGTGAAGGCGCCCACGGTGGAGGAGCTGGACACCTACCGCCGCTGGCTGGCCGAGGAGGACGCCCAGTTCCCCTACAATTTCAGCGCCGTGTGGGACCAGCTGGAAACGGAGTTTGCAAATAACGGCTGAAGGCTTGCAACCGCGCCCCGCGGCGGCTATAATAGAAACCATCGGAGACCATCGAATTGGGAAAGGATTGTGTCACCATGCAGATTTTCAACACCATGACCCGCCAGAAGGAGGAATTCGTCCCGCAGAAGCCGGGCGAGTACCGCATCTATGTCTGCGGACCCACGGTCTACAACTACATCCACATCGGCAATGCACGGCCGATGATCGTGTTTGACACGCTGCGCCGCTACCTGGAGTACTGCGGCAACAAGGTCTACTACGTTTCCAACATCACCGATATCGACGACAAGCTGATTCAGAAAGGCCAGCAGGAGGGCATCTCCATGCAGGAGGTGGCCCGCAAGTTTGAGGCCGAATACATCAAGGATTCCCAGGGCCTCAACGTGGAGGAGCCCACCGTGCGTCCCCGGGCCACCGAGCACATCGGGGAGATCATCAAGATCGTCAAGGACCTGCTGGATTCCGGCCATGCCTATGTGGCCCGCAACGGCGACGTGTATTTCCGGGTCAAGTCTGACCCCGGCTACGGCAAGCTGAGCCACCTGAACCTGGACGATCTGGAGAGCGGTAACCGCACGCTGCGCAGCCAGATGGACGATGACCTGAAGGAAGATCCCGCGGACTTTGCCGTCTGGAAGGCAGCCAAGCCCGGCGAACCCTACTGGGACAGCCCCTGGGGCCACGGCCGTCCGGGCTGGCACATCGAGTGCAGCGCCATGGCCCGCAAGCACCTGGGCAAGACCATCGACCTGCACGCCGGCGGACAGGACCTGATCTTCCCCCATCATGAGAACGAGATCGCCCAGAGTGAGTGCGCCAACGGCTGCACCTTCAGCCGGTACTGGATGCACAACGGCTTCCTGAACATCAACAACGAGAAGATGTCCAAGAGTGCGGGCAACTTCTTCACGGTGCGGGAAATCGCCGAAAAATACGGCTATGAGCCCATCCGCTACTTCATGCTGACGGCGGGTTACCGCATGCCGCTGAACTACACGGTGGAGCTGATCGAGAGCTGCAAGAACAGCCTGGAGCGGCTGTACACCTGCCGGGACAACCTGGACTTTGCCATCGAGCACGCCCATGGCACCGACACTGCGCTGGCCGCCAAGTGCGACGAGGCGCGCAGCAAGTTCAAGGCGGCCATGGACGACGACCTGAACACCCCCGACGCGCTGGCCGCAGTGTTTGATTTCGTCAAGGAGATCAACACCCTGTCCGATGCCTCGGACAAGGCCACGCTGGAACTGGCGGCCAAGACCTTTGACGAGCTGACCGGCGTGCTGGGCCTGCTCTACAACCGCAAGAAGGACGAAGTCCCGGCGGAGGTGACCGCCCTGGTGGAGGAGCGCGCCGCCGCCAAGAAGGCCAAGGACTGGGCCAAGGCCGATGCCATCCGCGCCCAGCTCACCGAGATGGGCTGGAGCGTCACCGACACCGCCCAGGGCCCCAAAATCGCAAAACTGTAAACCGGAAACGCAGGGGCATGCCTGCGTGCCCGCCTGTGCCCAAACCGGCGGACGCGCGCGGGCAGGCCCCTTTTTTGAGAGTATGACGATACACAAACGACAATCCGATACAAGGGCCCTCTGGCTGATTCTGGGGGCGGCGGTGGCGCTGCGGCTGGTGCTGTCGCTGGTGACGGAAGGCTACCCCTACGACATGAGCTGCTTCGTTGCCTGGGGGGAGAAGCTGGCCGCCCAGGGACCGGCGGCCTTCTACAGCAAGGGCTATTTTGCCGACTACCCGCCCGGCTATCTCTATGTGCTGGGGCTGGTGGGGCTGCTCCGCGGCGTGTTTTCCATTGCCTACGAGTCGCCGCTGACCTACCTGCTGCTGGCCCTGGTGCCCAGCCTCTGCGACGCGGGGGCGGCCTGGCTGGTCTGGCATATCGGCACATCCTTCCGCCCGGACAGCCGGGTGCCTATGCTGCTGGCGGCCTTCACGGCCTTCAACCCGCTGCTGCTCTTTGACACCGGCGTCTGGAAACAGATCGACGGCGCCTTTGCGCTGCCGCTGCTGGGGTGTTTCTGGCTGCTGGAACAGCGCCGCTATCTGCCGGCGGCTTTCTGGTACGGGGTGGCGCTAGCCATCAAACCCCAGGCGCTGCTCTTCGGGCCGGTGCTGGCTGTCTGCTTCCTGGCCGCCATTGCCCGGGAGGATGACCATCTGCGCGCTTTCGGCCGCTGCTTCGGCGGCGCTGCTGTTGCGCTGGTGCCGGTGCTGGCCGCGGGTATCCCGTTCTATGGCATCCGGGACCTGCTGCCCTCCCTGATGGAAAAGTATGCGGGTACCGTTTCCGGCTACCCTTATGCCTCCATCAACGCCTTCAACTGGCTCACCGCTCTGGGCGGCAACTGGCAGCCGCTGGAGAATACCGCTTTTCTGGGCATCAGCTGGCACACGCTGGGCTGGTTCCTGATCCTGGTGGTCACCGGCGGTCTGGTGGCCTTTGCGATGCGCAGCGTGCAGCGTGGAAGCTTTTCGCCGCTGCTGCTGGCCGCCTACTATGGCCTGGGCGTCTTTACCTTCGGCCACTGCATGCACGAGCGCTACATGGTGCCCGGCGTGCTGCTGACCCTGCTGGCCGCCGCCCGGTGGGATGATATCCGGCTCTATGCCGCCGGGTTTGGTCTTTCCCTGACCGGCTTCATCAACCTGGCCACGGTGTACTCCCTGGCGGGCAGCGACGACGAATGGCTCAGCAGTGCCACCAGTTCCACGGTGGCGGTGCTGGTGGGCCTGGCCGAGACGGTCTGCTTTGTCATGCTGCTCTTTGCAGTATGGGATCTGGCCCTCCACGGCCACGCTTTGGCCGTGCGGGAGCGTGACTATGCCGAGCCTTCTGTCCCGGCTGCCCAGCCCCGCTGGCAGCGCCGGGAGGTGCTGGGGCTGGCGGGTCTTACGCTGGCCACAGCGGTGCTGAGCTTTGCCTACCTGGGGGATACCACGGCCCCCCAGAATCCGCTGGACGCCACCGACACTGTCCTGACCGAATCCGTCACAGTGGAGGGAACAGCCGTCAACCTGTGGGTGTACCCCGGGGTCTCCTTCGGCGGCAGCCTGACGGTACGGGACGGGCAGGGGAATGTGCTGCTGGTGCAGGAGCTGGGCTACGGCACCTGTTTCAGCTGGAGCGAAAACCGCATGCCGGTGTCGGCCGGTCAGACGCTGACCGTCACGGTGGAGAACGCCCAGGTGTTTGAACTGTCCTTCCGGGACGGGGACGGCAACCCGGTGGCGGTCTCGGGGGGCGGAGCGCTCTGCGACGAGCAGGCAGCGGTGCCGGACACCATCAGCCAGCTCAACAGCATGTACTTTGACGAGATCTACCACGGCCGCACCGGCTACGAGCAGCTGCACAAGATGCCGGTGTACGAGACCACCCATCCGCCCCTGGGCAAGGACCTGATCATGGCGGGCATCGCCCTCTTCGGCATGACCGGGTTCGGGTGGCGATTCTCCGGCACGCTGTTCGGCGTGCTGCTGGTGCCGCTGGCCTGGTGCTTTGCCCGCCGCCTGACCCGCCGGCGCTGGATCGGCGCGGTGGCCGGCGTGCTGTTGGCACTGGATTTCATGCGGTTCGTGCAGAGCCGCATTGCCACCATTGATATCTACGGTACCTTCTTTATTCTGCTGGGCGCCTACTGCATGCTGTGGTACTGCCAGAGCGTGCTGCAAAAGGGCGTCAACCGGTCGCTGCTGCCCATGGCGCTGGGCGGTGTGGCCTTCGGGCTGGGATGCGCGGCCAAGTGGACCGGCATCTACGCCGGGGCCGGGCTGGCGGTGCTCTATCTGGGGGTTCTCTATGCCCGGTGGCGCCAGAAACGGCCGGGATTCTCGTCGGAGTTCCGCACGGCGGCGCTGGGCGGTGTACTCTTCTATGTGCTGCTGCCCCTCTGCCTGTATATTGCCTCCTATTTCCCTTACTGGTGGCGGAATCCCGATTTCAGCCTGACCGACTGGTGGAACTGCCAGGTCTCCATGTATGAATACCACTCCAACCTGGAAGCCACCCATCCCTTCGAGAGCCGCTGGTATACCTGGCTGCTGGGACTGCGCCCGGTGTGGTACTACCAGAACACCCATCTGCCCGCCGGCCTCAAAGCCAGCATCGCAGGGCTGGGCGGCCCGGTGATCTGGCTGGTTGGCTTGGCCTGCCTGGTGGCACTGCTGTGGCACCAGATCAGCCGCCGCGGCAGCCGGGCCGGCGTCGGGGTGCTGATCCTCTACGCAACCCAGCTGATCCCCTGGATGCTGGTCACCCGCTGTACCTTCCTGTACCACTATTTCCCCAGCTCCATGTTCTGCCTGGCTGCCATCGCGCTGGTGCTCTCCCATATCCGCAGGGAGCAGCTGGCCAGGCGCATCGGCGTGGGACTGTGCGCGGTCTCGCTGGTGCTGTTTGTCTGTTACTATCCGGCGCTGTCCGGCCTGCCCATTCCCGACTGGTGGGCCAGCGCGCTGGAATGTCTGCCCAGTTTCGGCTTTTATTAAACCAAAAAACACCCCCGCAGGCGAGCAAGATCCTGCGGGGGTGTTTTGCCTGGCGTCACTCAGGCTTCTGGGAGGTAAATATGATGAGGCAGGCCTTCCACATAGATGGGTGTGAGTTCGGCCTGGATCAACGGCATGGCGTAGTCGAGAAAGTCCTGGGTCATGGCGGTGTGGTCGGCGTTGACCCATGCCAGGGGGACTTTCTTTTCGAGGTTGGCCACCTCGGAAATGGGGTGCAGGCTGGTGCCGCACTGGTAAGGGGCGTTGGAGATGCGGTCCAGTGCCACCATCTCGCCGGTGTGGCCCTCAAAGGCGGCCTTGGCGGCGGCACCGCCCACCTGGTAGGCTTCGGTGATGTCGGTACGGCTGGTCAGGTGACCGGCACAGCGCTGCAGGGTGGAAAGTTCGATGCAGCGGGTCTTGGTGTCCAAGCGGCGGGCCACCGTGTTGGCCAGGAAGCGGGCCGTGCCGGTGAGGGCCTTGTGGCCGAAGGCGTCCACCGCGTGCACATCGTCGGCCAGTTCGCAGACATAGCGGCCGTCCTCCAGCTTGACGCCCTCCGACACCGCAATGACGATGGAGGGCTTGGCTTTCTGCATCCGTGCCACCTTCTCCACGAAATGGTCCACGTTGAAGGGCACTTCGGGCAGGCAGATCATGTCCACCCCCTCGCAGTCCTCGGCCTTGGCCAGCGCCGCGGCGGCGGTCAGCCAGCCCGCGTTGCGGCCCATGATCTCCACGATGGTCACATACTTGGTGCCGTACACCGTGGCGTCCCGGATGATCTCCTTCATCACGACGCCGATGTACTTGGCCGCACTGCCGTAACCGGGGGTGTGGTCGGTGACCATCAGGTCGTTGTCGATGGTTTTGGGCACGCCCATGAAGCGGATCCCGCTGCCGATGTGGGCGCCATAGTCGGCCAGTTTGCCGATGGTGTCCATGGAATCGTTGCCGCCGATGTAGAAGAGGTAGCCGATCTCCAGCTCTTCCAGGATGGCGAACAGTTTTTGGTAGACCGCTTCCCCTTCGGCGGTGTGCCAGTCGGGCAGCTTGTAGCGGCAGCTGCCCAGATAGCTGGAGGGAGTGCGCTTGAGCAGTTCAATGTCCAGCGCGCCGTGGAGCTTTTCGTCCAGCACACAGACGCGCCGCTCCAGCAGGCCCGCCACACCGTGCAGCATGCCGTATACCTTGCCGGCGCCCCGGCTCTTGCAGCTCTCAAAGACACCCGCCAGACTGGCGTTGATGACCGCGGTGGGACCGCCGGACTGACCGACGATTGCATTTTTTGCCATGCGCAACCTCCTGCATGTTTGTGGAATTACCCGCCACAGAAAACGCCCCACGGCGCGCTGAACGGATTGCATTCAGTGTACCATGGGGCGGCTGTTTTGGCTATTGCGGGGGTTGCTGAAAAAAGCACGGCCGGTTGGAAAATGTGCGTTCCGCTATGCGGAATGCTTTCCAAAAAAGATTCCGGATCGGTTTTGGATAAATTCCGTCATGCGGAATCAGAATCGGTCCGGACGGGACAAAATCCCCAGTATTACCTTGCAAAAATTGCGGCATGCCGGGCAGAGTGCACAAAAATCAGCCCAGATGGATGTGGCGGGGCACACCGTTGATGTAGATGGGGGTCAGCTCCGCCTGGATCAGCGGGCGGGCATACCGCTCGAAGTGCTCGTTCACATGCATGCCGTCCTCGGCGATCCACTCGTCGGGCACCTTCTTCTCCAGGTTGGCCACCTGGCTCACGTCCACCATCTCGGTTTCCACGCGGTAGGGCTGGTCGCTCAGCCGCTTGATGGCGCACATCTCGGCGGTCTCGCCGCGCACGGCCGCCTCCACAGAGGCGCCGCCCACCTGGTAGGCTTCGGTAATGTCGGTGCGGCTGGCCAGATGGCTGGCGCAGCGCTGCAGGGTGGAGAACTCGATGGCACGGGTCTTGCAGCCCAGGCGGACCCGGATCAGGTCGGCCAGGTACCGGCTGGTGCCGCTGAGAATGGCCTTGTGGCCGAAGGCATCCAGTTGGCCGGCGGTGGAGACCAGGTCGCAGAGGAAGACACCCTCGGCGTTCTTGACGCCCTCGCTGACGGCGATGATGACGTTGTGCCGCTCCTTCTCCAGTCTGGCCACCCGCTCCAGGAAGGCATCCTCGTTGAAGGTGCGCTCGGGCAGCAGGATCAGGTCGGGGCCGCTGCAGTCGGGGCCGGTGGCCAGGCTGGAAGCCGCTGCCAGCCAGCCGGTGTGGCGGCCCATGATCTCGGCCACCGTGACGCTGCGGATATCGTAGACGCTGGAGTCGCAGATGACTTCCTTCAGGATGGTGGCAATATACTTAGCCGCACTGCCGTAGCCGGGGGTGTGGTCGGTGAGCATCAGGTCGTTGTCGATGGTCTTGGGCACGCCGATGAAGCGGATCTCGCTGTTGACGGCCTTGCCGTAAACCGACAGCTTGGCGATGGTGTCCATGGAATCGTTGCCGCCGATGTAGAACACCGCCCCGATATCATACTGGGCAAACAGGCTGAACAGGGCGCGGAAGGGGCGGTCGTCCACGGTGGGATCAGGCAGCTTGTGGCGGCAGCTGCCAAGGAAGCTGGACGGCGTGCGCTTGAGCAGCTCAATGTCCATCTTGTCGCACAGCACGTTGTCCAGATCGACGATCTTGCCTTCCAACACGCCCTCAATGCCATACTGCATGCCGTAGACGTGGGGAGCACCGCAGGCCTTGGCGGTTTCGTAGACGCCGGCCAGGCTGGAGTTGATAACGGCAGTCGGGCCGCCGGATTGGCCTACCAATACATTTTTCATCTCATATACCTCTTGTACTATTGAATTTGAATATTACAGTACGTATTTTTCTATGGCTTCCGCCACGCCGTCGTGGTTGTTATCGGCGGTGATGGCGTCGGCAACCCTGCGGATATCCTCGGTGGCGTTGCCCATGGCAACCCCCAGCCCGGCCAGCTGCACCATGGTGCGATCGTTGCCGGAATCACCCACCGCCATGACCTGGGCCGGCGCAAGGCCCAGGTGACGGGCCAGTGCCATCAGGCCGGGGCCCTTGCTCACGCCGGGGGCGTTGATCTCCATGTTGCGCTCGATGCTGGAGGCAATCTCCAGGGTGGGGCAGGCCGCGGCCACCGCCTGCCAGGCGGCATCCCGCTGGGCCTCGGTGGCATAGAGGATGCTGAATTTCTCGATCTCGGTGGGGTGTTCCTCCATCATGCGGTGCATGTCCGGCACCATGTTGCGGGTGGTGCGGAAATATTCCCGCAGATTGGCGGGTACTACCTCCAGGCCATCCCCGGTGGGGGAGACCGCCGTGTAGCTCACGCCGTGGATGAAGACGCTCAGCAGCCCTCCGAAGGGCTGCACCACATCGAAGGCCTTCTCGGCCATGGCGGGGTCAAAGGTCAGGCTGACCAGCCGTTCCCCCGTCTGCAGGTCCACCACCGAGGCGCCGTTGGAGGTCAGGGCGTACCGCACACCGGGAATTTCCAGGAACTGGCGGGGGACGCCGTCCACCGTGCGCCCGGTGGCGGGCAGCACATCCACCCCCTTGTCCAGCGCCGCCCGGATGGCCTTCAGCGTGCGCGGACTGATCTGCTTTTCATCGTTGAATACCGTCCCGTCCAGGTCCAGGGCGACCAGACGAATCTCGCTCATATACTTCTCCCCAATCCTTGTAATCCAATGTTGATTTTATCGCAAAACGCCCCTGATTGCAACCTGAGGCCCACTGTGCTACAATGAATAAACTGTAAAATTTCGGAAAGCGGGAAAGGGCAGAAAAGCATGACGGCAAAACGGCTTTGGCTGCTGGATGTGCTGCGCGGCGCGGCGCTTCTCAACATGCTGGCCTACCACGCCCTCTATGACTGGGTGTATGTGTTCGGCCATGTCAGCAGCTGGTACGATATCGGCGCGGCGGGATGCCACGTGTGGCAGCAGTATATCTGCTGGAGTTTCATCCTGGTGTCGGGGTACAGTTTCACGCTGGCCCGCAGGCCCTGGAAAAACGGTCTGCTGGTGGCGGGCTGTGCGGTGGTGCTGACGGTGGTCACGGTGGGGTTTATGCCCTCGGAATCCATCTGGTTCGGGGTGCTGCACCTCAACGCCGCCGCCGTGCTGCTGAGCTGGGCCCTGCGCCCGCTGCTGGAGAAATGCCCGGCAGGGTTGGGGCTGGCGGTGTCCGCCCTGCTCTTTGTGCTGACCAACCAGGTCCCCCAGGGCTACCTGGGCTTCGAGACGCTCCGCCTGTGTGCGCTGCCCAAGGCATGGTATAGCCCTAACTGGTTCTGGCTGGGCCTGCCGGACCTGACAAAGTTTTACTCGGCGGACTATTTCCCGCTGATCCCCTGGCTGTTTCTGTTCTGGTGCGGGCTGTTTCTGGCCAGGCTGTGGCAGCCCCGGGCCGGGCTGGCCCCCAGGGTGCTGCGTCCGCTGGCCCTGGTGGGACGGCATACGCTGCTGGTTTATATGCTCCACCAGCCGGTTCTCTACGGTGCTTTGTGGCTGGGCCATGCACTGAGCTGAAGCTGCTTCGTGGAAAAGCGGAAAAAATGTTAAAAAATTAAAAATTCGACGGTATATGCCCGCTTTCCCGGTTGACATTTGAGGGGTAAGTATAGTATAATCTTGTTTACTGGTTGATTGTATTTGACCGGCAAACTCCTGTCTCAGGTCAAGGGAGGGAAGAAGATGTCGGAGATCCGTGTCAAAGAGGGCGAGTCCCTCGAGAGCGCTCTGCGCCGTTTCAAGCGCAGCACCGCCCGCAGCGGCGTGTTGGCCGAGGTGCGCAAGCGTGAGGCTTATGAGAAGCCGTCCGTGCGCCGTAAGAAGAAGTCCGAGGCTGCCCGCAAGCGCAAGTTTAAGTAAGCTAGCTTACAGAGAACGACTGTGCAGGCCCGCGTTTTGCGCGGGTCTGCACTTTTTTGTATGAGGAGCACGACCATGATCCTGACCCCGGAATATATTTTTCGCAGAGTGGAGGCCATCCGCCCGGAATTCCTGGCCCAGAAGGGCATCCGGGCGCTGGTGCTGGATGTGGACAACACGCTGACCGCCGACGGCAGCCAGGTGCTGGAGGACAGTGTCCGGGCCTGGCTGGCGGAGATGCGGGCGGCGGGCATCAGCCTGACCATCGTATCCAACAACACGGCCAAGCGGGTGCAGCCCTTTGCGGAGCGCATCGGTCTGGCCTGGGTGTCCATGGCCTGCAAGCCGCTGCCCCTGGGACTGATGGTGGCGCGCCGCCGGCTGGGGGTCAAAAAATGCCAGATGGCCATGGTGGGGGACCAGATCTTCGCCGACCGGATGGCGGCGGGGCTGTACGGCATTCCCTGCCTGTTCCTGCTGCCCCGCACGCCCCACGACAAAGCCCGCAGCGTACAGATCAAGCGGAAGTTTGAACCCCGCTGGATCCGCCGCTATTTTGAAAAGGGAGGCAAACTCTATGAGTGATACACCGCGTTTCGGCCCGGCGGGCCTGTCGGACAGCTATCCCGGCAAGAAGTTCGACCCGGAGGGGATGGCGTCCTACACGGCGGGATTCGGGCTGACGGCCTTCGAGTACCAGTGCGGCCGCGGGGTGCGGCTGGCGCTGGACAAGGCCGAGGCGCTGGGCAAGGCCTGTGCTGGGAAAAACATTGCCCTGTCGGTGCACGCGCCCTACTATATCAGCATGTCCAGCCTGGAGGAGGACAAGCGGCTGCACAGCATCGATTATCTTTTGCAGAGCTGTGCCCTGGTCAAGGCGCTGGGAGGCCGGCGGGTGATTTTCCACACTGGTTCCTGCGGCAAGCAGAGCCGGGAGGCCGCCCTGGAAAAGGCGCTGGACACCATGCGCCGGGCGGTGGAAGCCTGTGACGCCGCGGGCTACGGGGACTGCATCCTCTGTCCCGAGACGATGGGCAAGGTGAACCAGCTGGGCACGCTGGACGAGGTGCTGGCGCTCTGCGGGGTGGATGAGCGCATCACCCCCTGCATCGATTTCGGGCACCTGTACGCCCGCAGTCAGGGAGTGGAATTCGCCGAGGCCACCGCCGCCGAAGACTACGCCGCGCTGCTGGACAAGCTGCAGCAGCTGGGCCCGGAGCGGGCGGCTCACTTCCACGCCCATTTTTCCCGCATTGCCTACACCAAGGGCGGCGAGAAGTGCCATCTGACCTTTGCCGATACCCAGTACGGCCCGCCCCACGCGCCGCTGCTGGCCCTGCTGAAGGAGCGGGGACTGGCGCCCACCATCATCTGTGAATCGGCGGGCACCCAGGCCGAGGATGCCGCCGTCATGAGCCGGACATACGACGCCCTGTGAGGCGGCGGGGCAAAAAAATCGCGAAAAGAACCCAAAAAAGACAGCCCGGGTCTTGCAAAACGACGCAGTATCCTGTAAAATAGATACAGCTATGTAGTACCATTCTATTATTGGAGGAATTTTTATATGATTTCTGCAGGCGAATTCCGCAACGGCGTTACCTTCGAACAGGACGGCCAGGTCCTTCAGGTCGTTGAGTTCCAGCACGTCAAGCCCGGCAAGGGCGCCGCGTTCGTGCGCACCAAGACCAAGAACGTCATCACCGGTTCTGTGGTCGAGACCAGCTACAACCCCACGGCCAAGTTCCCGCAGGCCTTCATCGAGCGTAAGGAGGTCACCTACTCCTACGAGGACGGCGGCCTGTACCACTTCATGGACGTGGAGACCTACGACGATATCCCCGTCAGCGCTTCCGACGTGCCGGATAACTTCAAGTTCTGCAAGGAGAACGACACCTGCAAGCTGCTGAGCTACAAGGGCAAGGTCTTCAGCGTGGAAATCCCCAACTTCGTGGAGCTGGAGATCACCGCCACCGAGCCCGGCATCAAGGGCAACACCGCCACCAACACCCTGAAGCCCGCCACCGTGGAGACCGGTGCCGAGATCCGCGTGCCGCTGTTCATCAACGAGGGCGACAAGGTCCGCATCGATACCCGCACCGGCGAGTACATGGAGCGCGTCAACTGATTTTTCTGCCGGGCATGGCATACCGCCGCGCCCGGCTTTTTTTGACACAAGCAAACGGAGGAAAAGCACTATGGCTATGGATCTGAATGCAAAGGCCGCCTACATCCGCGGTCTGATGACCGGTATGGAGTTTGACCCGGCTTCCAAGAACGGCAAGGTCATTGCCGCGATGATGGATCTGCTGGAAGAGATGGCTGCCAGCGTCACCGAGCACGACAACGCGCTGGATCAGGTCTACGACGAGCTGGAAACGCTGGACCAGGACCTGGACGACGTGGTCGCCGACCTGTACGGTGAAGAGGATGAGGACGAGGAGAGCGACGACGAAGAGGATGGCGAGGAACTCTACGAAGTGACCTGCCCCAACTGCGGCGCGGTCTCCACCGTGGACGAGGAGACGCTGCTGGACCAGCAGTCCGAGCTGGTTTGCCCCAACTGCGGCGCCGCCTTTGACATCGAGCTGGAAGGCACCGAGGAGGAGACTCCCGCCGAAACCGACCAGCAGGATCAGTAATTTCCGAAACAGCGAAGGACCCGGCAGGAAAGCGCTGGTGACATAAGAAAACAAAGGTTCTGCAAGAACTGCGAAGCATCGCAAAACCGCTGCGAAGCGGCTAATGCAAGGCAGAGGGCTGCAACCTTGCCGCCCAAAATGACGGGCGGCATCTGCACGGAGTGCAGACCGGTTTGGCCAGTCAAAAGCCCCGCAAGGGCTTTTGTGGCTGTGCCACCCCGGCACTCCTTGGTGGAATGCAAAGCCCGATAACGCGGCAGAGGCCGCTTTGCAGATAGAGTTTCGCGACTTTGTTTTCTTATGGAACTGCGCGAAATCTGCCGGGTCCTTTTTTATGTCTGCAGCATGTACACGGCGCCATAGAGATTGAAAAGGATGGCCGCGCCGCACAGCGTCCAGGAACCGATACCCGGGCGCCAGGCCGGGCGGTTCAGGAACCAGAGAACTACCCAGGGGAAGAGGTCCACCAGATAGCGGGTGCCGAATTGCCAGCCGCCCATGGTACGGTGCATGCAGGTCAGCAGGGTGAGCAGCAGGCAGACCAGCACGGTGAACCAGCCCTGTGAGGGCAGCGGCAGCGCGGCGGACCGGGGTTCCCGGCGCAGCCGGACGGCCGCCCCGCGGAACGCCCACAGCAGGAACAGCGGATTGGCGAGAAAGAAGAGAAACCCGTTGAAGAGCTCAAAATGCAGCTGAAGGCTGCTGTCCAGCGTGACGGGGCGCAGCAGGTTGAGCAGATTGGATGCCAGATACACCGGGGAGAACTGTCCGTTGGCTGCGCGGGTGAATTCGGGCAGATAGCTGTGCCCGAATTCCAGAGGATTGCCGAAGCGGGCCAGGTTGTAGCCCATCAGACAGCAGGCCACCACCGCCGCCGGCAGCAGCGCCGGTAGAGCCGCCCGCAGAATCCCTGCACGGCGTTCGCGCACCAGCCGGTAAAGCAGCCAGACCGCCAGCAGGGCCGCGTAAAAGGGGCGGCACCCCACCGCCAGGGCCAGGCAGAGGGAGGCGGCCACGGTGGAGGGGACGGTATCCCGCAGGGCAAAAAACAGCCCCCAGAACGCCAGGCAGAGCCCCAGCATCTGGGCCATGAACCAGACCCCGCCGCTGGTGGAGAGCCAGAAGGCGTTGGAGCCAAAACTGACAAACAGCGTCAGGCAGGCAGCCGCCGCGGAGTGCAGGCCCGCCCGGGCACAGCAGGCATAACAGCCTGCCGCGCAGAGCAGCGCCACAAGTGCCATGGCCAGATTGGAGGGCACGGCCGCCGCGCTGCCGAAGAACAGCACCCAGGGCAGCATCCAGAGCGCCGGTACCGGCGGGAAGGACTGGTAGTACCGCCCCCCGTAGATGGCCAGCTCCAGCCAGGGATAGTTTTCCCCGCCGGCGATGTAGTTGCGCCCGGCCAGCCAGTTTTCGGCCTGGAGGGAATAGCTGTAGTAGGCGTTGGCGCTCAGCAGCGTGCCGCCCGCCAGCGAGTGGTAGAGCAGCAGCGCCAGCGCCAGGCAGGCAAGGAGTCCGCCCAGTGCGGCGGCATGATCCCGGTTGTCCATACGGTCCCTCCCTTGTCATGAAAGCAAAAAATCCCGGCAGGAATGTGCCGGGAAGTTTTTGTCTGCCTTATTTTTTCTGCAGGGCGCCCTGCAGCATGATGTCGCCGAAGGACAGTGCATTGTACAGTCCCACGCGGTTGGCCTGGCGCACGATGCGCTCGGGCAGCGGCTTGGAATCGTCGGTGGACAGCAGCACCAGGTGTACCTTGTCGGCCACTTCCACGCCGTTCTCCTGGCGGTTGCTCAGCACCTGCAGGTAGACGATGTAGGGGTCGGTCATGGAACCATAATAGATGTCATTGCCGCAGCGCACCAGCGGACGGCCTTTATAGGTCAGTTTGGGCGTGAATGCCATAGCGGAAACCTTCTTTCGCTCATATTACTATTCTATCATTATATCACAGTTAGGCACATATTACAAATCCAATTTGTCGCGCTCCACCTTTTCCTGGTTGAGGGCCACCTGTTCGGTGAGCATCCGCACCTTGCTGTCCAGCTGGCTGAGCCGGATGGACATGAAGAACTGCTTGGCCAGCAGCAGAAAGATGATGACCACATAGACGAAGTTGATGGGGCTCATGAAGCCCAGCAGGTTGGCGGCCCAGTAGGCGATGCCGGGGAAGACGGCCAGCACCAGCAGCGCCGCGCTGAACACCAGCCAGAAGATGGTGTCCTCGATCTGGACCTTGGCCAGCCGCACGCGGCGCAGAATGAAGCCCGCAGTGAACAGGCTGCCCACGATCAGGCAGATGCGGATGATCGTTTGATCGAACATATCACAGGCTCCTTTCGGGGTAGGGGGTTTCGGTGTCGCGCTTGCGGAACCACTGGATGAGCAGGATGGAGATGGACATCTTCACCATATACTGGATGCTGTTCCAGAGGTTCAGGTAGCTCTGCCCGGCGGTGCGCTCGCCCATCTGCACCTGGACCTCCTTGACGGTGGCGCCGTTCTTGATCAGGTAGCTGATGGTATCGGGCTCGGGGCCGTAGTTGAGGTTCTGGGCAAATTCCTCCACCATGGCGCGGTTGAACATCCGCATGCCGCTGGTGGGGTCGCAGATGGCGCGGCCGGTGGTCAGCCGGATGGACCAGCTGATGATGTAGCTGCCCAGCATCCGCAGGGTCTTGGGCTTCTTCACGGTGAGGAACCGGCTGCCGATGACGATGTCGTTGCCCTCCTCCAGGGCGGCCAGCATGGGGCCGATGTATTCCGGCTTGTGCTGGCCGTCGGCATCCATCTGCATGGCGCAGTCGTAGCCGTTGTCCGCCGCGTAGCGCAGCCCGGTCTGGAAAGCGCCCGCCAGCCCCAGGTTGATGGGCAGGTCGATGAGCCGGTAGCCGTGGGCGCGGCAGATGGCCGCCGTCTTGTCCCGGCTGCCGTCGTTGACGACCACGTAGTCGTATTCGGGATACCGTTTCGTCAGGCTTTCCACTACCTGGACGATGTTGTCCTCCTCGTTGTGGGCGGGGATCACGATGAGCAATTTCGACATCTTAACTCCTTTTTGCCCTTGCGCGGGCATCCTGGGCCGCCTGCAGCAGCGCGGTGTACACCGCCTGCCAGGTAAAGCGGGCCGTCAGGTTTTCCAGGGCGCGGGCGGCCCGGGTCCGGGCAGCGTCGGGGTCCGACAGGACCGTTTGCAGCCCGGCGGTCAGTGTTTCGGGGCGGGTATCCTCCAGATACACCGCGTAGTTTTCGTCGGGCAGCAGCTCGCCGGTGCCGGCGGTGTGGGTGCATAGGATGGGACAGCCGCAGGCCGCCGCCTCCAGCAGCGTGGTGGGGAAACCCTCGGCGTATTCGGTGGGCAGACAGTAGCAGTCCGCCTGGTGGAGCAGCTGGACGATCTGGGGGTGGGGCAGGGCGCCCAGCACTCGCACCGGACCGCCCAGCGCCCGCAGCGCCTCCTCCTCGGGGCCGGTGCCGGCCACAGCCAGCACACAGCCGGGCAGCTGCTGCACGGCCTCGGCCAGCCGCAGGGCGCCCTTCTCGGGGATGAGCCGTCCCACAAAGGCGATGAGGTGGCCGTCCGCCGGCACCTCCAGTTTCTGCCGCCAGGGGATGACGGGGTCCGCCGTGGCCAGGGCGGTGAGTTCGGCGGGGTCCACGGCGTTGGGCAGCGTACCCGCCGCCGTGATGCCGAAGGTCTTCAGCCAGCGGCAGACATCGCCGGAGACGCCGTAGAAGGGAAACCTGCACCGGCGGATGATGCCGCAGGCCAGATGTTCGTACCAGCGTCCCAGCACACCGCCCAGCCCGCCGTGCATCATGTAGCCGGTGGAATGGTCGATGACCAGGGCTGGAATGCCCCGCCTGCGGCACTGCCGGGCGGCCCAGACGCTCTGGGTGTACATCCGGGTCTGGATGACCGCAAAGTCAATGCCCTGCGCCCAGAGATCCGCGGCATGGGCGAACGGCCGCAGCACGGGAAAGCGCCCGCCCATCACCGGCAAGGCCGGCAGGCGGTAGATTTCCAGCCCCCATTCGTCCCGTTCCCGGGCCGGCAGTCCCGGCAGGGCGCTGGTCACGATGAGGGCCCGGTGCCCGGCCGCCACACAGCGCCGCGCCAGGTTCCAGGTATAGCGCTCCACGCCGCCCGGGGTGGGCAGGTACTGCGCCGTGAAAAAGCAGAAAGTCATAGCAGGTTCCTCGCCGTTATCTTGCGATGACGGCCAGCATGGTATTCATCAGCACGCCGAACTGGGTCAGCGCCAGAGCGCCCAGCAGACGGGCTGCGGCGGTGTCCTCGTCGGCCACATGGGCCACGCCGCGGGGCAGACAGGTGAGCAGCACCAGCGGCAGCACGGGCAGAAAATACCGCCCCTGCAGGCCGTAGAGGGTATCGTAGTGGGTGGGCGTCCAGAGCAGACATCCCGCCACCGCCAGCAGGCAGCAGAGCACCGCGGCCGCTGCGCACCAGACCCGGCCGCGTCCCACAGGCAGCAGGGCAGTGCCCTCTGCCGGCAGCGCCGCATAGAACAGCAAAAGATACAGCACAACCACCCAGCCCCAGGCCAGGTCCAGGGAATAGTAGCTCAGGCTGCCGCCCACCAGGGTGCGCAGATAGTGGTCGCCGTTTTCCACGGCGGAGCGCACCAGCAGCAGCACGGTGTCGGGCAGGTGGGTCAGGATATATCCCGGCGTGTAGGTCACACGGTCGGCCTCGTCGGTCACGCTCTGGGTGGCGCGGGTATCCCGGGCGGCCTGCACTTCGGCGGCCAGAGTATCCCGGTCCAGCGGCATGCGGTCGTCCATGACGCCGGGCTCAAGACCCAGCCCGGCAAACCGCTGCTGGCAGGAGGGAAGGCTGTAGACGATTTTGTACACTTCCAGGGCGCCGCCTTTGGCAAAGTCGTCGGCCAGATTGGCGTTGCCGGTCTGGACCAGATCCTCCCCCAGCAGGGAGAGAGATGCCCGGGAGAGAAAATCCTCCCCGTCGGTATAGCTGTTGATCCGCTCGGGGCTGAACAGGAAAGTCTGGCCCAGCGTCACGGGGGAGACATCCCCCTCCTTCAGGGCCTGCACCCAGAAATCCACCTCACTCTGGGCGGGATCGCGGGTGTCCTCGGCGTAGTAGTAAAGGCGCCGCACGAAGTTTTCCAGCGTGTTCTCCCCGCAGATCACTTCCTCGTAAGCGGCATCCGGCTCGGCCGGGCGGGCCTTCTCGGCGCGCGGGACCGTCGAGACCGCCGTGGCCTCCGCTGCGGTGGAAGTCGTGGTGGTCTCCTCCGAGGCGGTGCCGGTGGTGGCGGTCAGCGTGCCGGTGTTGAGCACCAGGGCCAGCGCCACACAGACGGCCAGATAGGCGGCCTTCTTGGCCTTGGCGTGGTGTCCCAGACGGGGCCCGGGCACCAGCAGCAACAGGGCTGCCAGCGGCAGATAGACCATCTTGCCGGGGGCCAGCAGCACGCCGGTGAGCAGCAGCGCCGCCAGCCGCGCAGGGGAGAGGGGGCGGTCCCGGTGGGCGCCGAAGGCTGCGTCCAGCATCAGGGCCGTAAAGGCAAAGCAGAGTCCCAGCAGCGGGGCGTCCCGGCTGAAACTGGCCGCCAGATGGAGCGTCATGGGCAGCAGGGCCACCGCCGCAAAGATGCGTTTGCCCCAGGGGGTTACCTTCACGGCCCAGGCCGCCAGCGCCGCAAAGAGAAGCAGGTTGGCCAGCCGGCCCAGAGCCAGCGCCGGGGTGAAGCCCAGATGGAAAAGGTAGGCCACAAACACCGCCGCACCGCTGGCCAGATAGAGCAGCGGGTTCTGGTCGGTCTGCAGCTCGGCGTACTCCTGGTGGCTGTCGAAGGAGGCGTCAGTGGTGGTAAACAGCGTGTCGGTGAATTCCTGCCAGGTGAACACCGTGGTGTTCTCATCCTGCAGGGTGGCGTCCACGTCGGTCTCCCGGCGGAAACTGGTGGTGGTAGGCACATGGCCCATCTGCCACCCGTCGTCCGAGAAAAAGTTCGCCCACCGGCAGGCCAGCGTAAAGCTCTGGTTGATGTGGTATTTTTCGTCGGGGGCGGCGTAGGGGGGCAGCACAAAGCTGTAGAGCACCCCCAGCCCCAGCACCAGCACAAAAACAAGGCGGGGCAGGCGCACCCTGCGGCTGCTCACCGCCCAGACGGCGAAGGCCGCCAGCAGCGCCGCAAAGCCGCAGATCAGCAGGAAGAACCGCGTCAGATAGCCGCCGATGCGCTGCCAGGTCACCTGGACGGCCATGGTGCCGTCCACCTGGCTGCCGTCCAGCAGCATGGGATCCTGCCACAGGGCCACGCCGCTGCTGTGGCCGATGGCAAGTACCTCGCTGCCGGTGTAGTGGGGCGTCAACGAAAGCCGGTACCGCCGCCCGGCAGCACCCTGCACTTCCCGGTCCAGACCCAGCACGGTGTACTGGTCGGGCAGGATGTAGCCCATCACGCCGGTGGAGCGAGCCAGTTCCTCGCCGGTGTCGGCGTCGGTGAGCACCACTTCCAGCTCGCCCTCAGGCTGACCGCCCGGCAGATAGAACTCCACCCCCACGGCCAGCAGATTCTGGTCGAAGGTGAAGGTCTGGCTGGCGGTCTGGCCGTCCTGCAGGATGGTGGAAGCGCTGTAGTCATCACTGATGGTCTCCGACCGGCCCTTGCCCAGCTGGGGGCGCACCAGGGCCAGCCACACCAGCACCGAGGCCGCCAGCAGCACCACCAGGGTGGCCAGCGCCCGGCAGAGCGGCGCATCCGGTTTTTTCAGTTTGGACATGCCCGGCATACTACCCCTCCGGTTCAATCCAGCGGCACGCCGAAGGTGGCAAACACCGCATCCTTCCAGCGTCCGTCCGTTTCCAGAATCTTCTGCACCGCACCGCGCACGGCCCCGTGGCCGCCGTTCTGGGGGCAGATGTAATCCGCCCGCGCCCGGATGATGTCCGAGGCGTCGGCGGGGCAGGCGACGAAGCCGCAAAGGTTCATCGCCGCCAGATCGTTGATGTCATCGCCGCAGTAGGCCACTTCCTCTTTGGCGTAGCCGTTTTGGGCCATGAATTCCCGCAGAAAATCCGATTTGCGCCGCACGTTCTGGTAAACGTAGTCCAGTTTCAGCTCGGCGGCCCGGCGGCGCACCGGCTCGCTCTCCCGCCCGGTGCAGATCATCACCTTGATGCCGGAGGACCGTGCAATGAGCAGTCCGGCACCGTCCCGGGCCGCGAATTTCTTAATTTCGGTGCCGTGGGAATCGTAGTAGATGCCGCCATCCGTCATGGTGCCATCCACGTCCAGAACCAATAAACGTATCATGGATTACGCCCTTTCGTATTCACTGGGGGTCACGAACCGTACCGGCAGCCCGGCGGCCCGGATGGCTCCGGCCATCCGCGCGTTGTAGGCTTCGCCCCGGTCGGTGTGGGTGTGCAGCCCCGCGTCAGCGTAGGCGGGGGCGCCGGGCCGGTAGCCGTCGGCCCCGGCCAGCAGTACCTCGGCGGCGCCGCAAAGCCGCAGCAGCCGCAGCAGCATGAGCACGCTGTTGCCGCCCTGGGCATCGGTGCCGCACAGACGGTCGTAGTTCACCACGGTGGCCGGAGTGCTGGCCCGCAGGTTGCTGGTCAGCACCAGCGGGCAGGGGTAGGCGGCTTCCTCGTCAAAGCGCTTGGCGTTGGTGAAAAACGCATAATCCGGCGCCACAAAGTCCGGCACAAAGTTGGCGGAAACCGTCACGTCAGCAGCAGCCGCCTTCACGGCAGCACGGCCCGCCTCGGTGGCCAGGGTGGCACCGGGGGCCAGCACCAGTACCTTTTTGCCGCCGAAAGCCGTCTGCAGGGCCGCCAGGGCGGCCTCGTCGTCGATACGGCGGTTGCGGTACTCGGTGTAGAGTTTGTCGGCGTAGGCGGCGTCAAACACCGTCTTTTTGCCCGGGTCGATGGCCGCCAGGATGTGGTTGATGTCCCGCACGGTGAGATCACCCTTGTTCAGCAGGTGCTCGGCGTAGTTGCGGTGGAGGTTGAACCGGGCCGACAGGAAGTAGGCCGGGGTATAGCCCCACGCGCTCTCCCCCTTGATGGGGGCGATATGGTCCTGGATGGCGTCCATGATCTCGTCCAGGTCATAGTGGCAGTGGCCGGTCTCGTTGCGGTAGTCCGCCACCAGTTCGATGGGCAGATTGCCGGGGGCACGGCCCATGCCCATGAGGCTGGCGTCCACGGTCTTGTCCCGCAGCAGCGGTTTGTCCATGAATTCCTGGGCCAGACAGAAGCTCAGAGCCATGTTCTCATGGAGATGCAGGCCCAGACGGATGTCAGGGGCCAGGTTGTGGTCGGCCAGCGAGACGATCCGCTCCAGGTCCCGGCGGCGCATGCTGCCGAAGGTATCCACGATGGAGAACTGCCAGGGATGGATGGCGTTGACCTGGTCGAAGATCCACAGCAGGTCCTTGTCGCCGTAGCCCATGATGTTGATGGGGTTGATGGACAGCTTGTACCCCCGGGCCTTGACCTCCCGGGCAAAGTCCATGCCGTCCCGGATGTCGTAGTCGTGGGCGGTGATGCGGATCAGTTCGATGCCGTGGCCGTCGTAGGGGCTCAGCTTGGAGATATCGTAGTTGGAGCGCATGGCCATGCCGGAGTAGATCGTGTGGCCCCGCTGGCCCTCGTCGGGCAGCAGCCGGTTGAGCTCCTCGATGGTGTTGCAGACCGTCACGTCGGGGTTGTAGCCCTCCACATTGCGCAGAAAGCCCACCTCCACCAGGTCGGTGCCGGCCCGGGTCAGGGACTGGATGATCCGCCGCGCCGACCCGAAGCCCCAGCGCCAGTCGTTGATGTAGCCGCCGTCACGCAGGGTGCAGTCCAGCAGTTTGATATCAGGCATGGTGTTTCTCCTTCAGAATCTCGTTGACCAGCGCCAGATCCTTGGGGGTATCCACGCTGACGGTCTTGTAGGGGCTGACGATGGCATGCACCTTGTGGCCGTTCTCTATGAACCGCATCATGTCGTTTTCCTCCGCCTTCTCCAGCAGGGACTTGGGGGTGGCGTGGTAGAACGCAAGGGCCTGCTTGCTGTACAGCTGGATGCCGGTGACCTTCTCGTACTCGAAATCCAGTGTGCCTTTGGGGTAGGGGATGGGGCTGCGGGAAATCAGAAGAATCTCCCGTGCCGCGTTGGTCACCACCTTCTGGTTGGAGAAGTCGATGACATCGGCGGGGTGTTCCATCACGTTGGTGAGCACCGCCACATAACAGGGGTCTTCGGGCAGCGTGTCGGGCAGGATCAGGTCGAAGGCTGCCGGGTTCACCAGCGGCTCGTCCCCCATCAGCTGGAGGTACAGGTCGGCGTCCACCTTGGTGCTGACCTCCCAGATGCGCCCGGTGGGGGTGTCGTGGTCGGGGCTGGTCATCAGGTACTGCATGTCGTACTGTTTGCAGGCGTCGGCGATGCGCTCATCGTCGGTGGCGATCAGCACATCGTCCAGCTTGGGGCAGGCCTTGGCGGCCTGGTACACCCACCAGATCATCGGCTTGCCCAGTACATCGGCCAGCGGCTTGCCGGGCATGCGGGTACTGGCGTACCGCGCGGGAATCACAGCGATGGTTTTCATGGAGAACCCCTCCTGTACAAGAAAATTTTATTGAGGAATCAGTGCCTGGGCTTCCTCCAGCGTGAGCAGGATTTTTTCCTCGGCAGCCGTGAAGCCCCGCAGCACAAAGCTCTGGACGGTCACGGCCCGCCGGAAGGTGAAGGGCAGGCAGAAGTTGAGCACTTCGCTGGGCATGGTGCGCTCGAGGATCACCGCATCAGGGAAGAGCGCACCGTAGTCGGTGGTGTCCCGGGGGTGGGTCTTGATGAAGAGCGGCCCCACCGCATAGCGGGCGGCCACCGCTTTGAACATGGCGTCCTGCTGTTCCTGGGTCATCAGCCCGTCCGCCACAAAGCTGCGGGGCAAAAGCAGGGTGGCCCCCTCGGCGTGGTCGGGCAGCGGCCGGGTCAGAAAGACGCTGCGCACCATGGCCTTTTCGCCGTCGGTCAGCGACCGGAGCAGCGCGCCCTTGCTGTCGCTGACCAGTTTGTCGGGGCCGAACAGCGTGCAGCGGCTGGCGTCCTCGCTCTCCACCCGCTTGCACCAGGGGCTGTCCCCCCAGTAGAGATACCCTTTGCCGGATTGCTGCTTTTTCGCAAAGTCGGGAGCGGCCCGCTGGTCGGTGACCAGATGCTGGTCGGGGCCCAGGGTGCTGCCGAAGGTATCCTCGCAGAGAATGTACCCGGCATGGCAGTCCTGCAGATACCGCCCCAGCACGCTCCAGTCGTTGTGGATATAGACGTTTTCGTACCGGGCACGGTCCAGCTTCCAGCCGCACAGCGATTCAAAGGCCCGGCGGGCCCGCAGGGAGGCCAGCGGCCCCGTCACGGTGCCGGGCCAGCGGGGCTCGTCCACCAGCACGGTCTGCACCACGCCGGTTTTGTCCAGCCGGGCGGACAGCGCCTTGGCATCGGCCACGGCGGCGGAGAGCACCATGGTGTGGGGGCCGCCCGGGGCCCGGCCTGCCCGCAGCAGGTCCACCAGCACCTGGTAGGCCGTGTGGCAGATATACAGATTGGGTTTCATGCCTGCGCCTCCAGCAGCTTGACGGGCGGGAAGTGGATGCGGCCCCAGCCGGCAGCCCATTCGGGCATGGTCAGATCGCTGTTGGTGACCTCAAAGGCAAATTCCGTCACCGGCTTGTCCAGGCAGACGGCCTGGCGCAGCGCCCCGTCAAAGATATCCAGATAGAAGTAGTACTGGCCCTCACCCAGAAGGCTGGGGTCGAATTCAAACACGGTGGTGTAGAGCCTGCCGGGCTGGGCGGGACCCAGGTCCACGGGATGGGTGATGCCCACCGGTGTGGAGTCCCGGGCATGGAGGTTCATCTTCATGTGGATGCCCGCGAAGGGCTCCGCCACCCGCCAGGTGATCTTCACCCGCATCTTCTCGGTGTCCGCAAAGACGCTGGATTCCTTGTCCATAAAGTCCAGCGTTTCCAGCCGGAACCGCTTGCCGGCGCTGCCGGTCATCCGGGCCACGTTGGCCAGGTCATAGTGCACCACATTCACATCGGTGGTGTCCATATAGATGGCGATGGCCTGTTCCACGTCGCCGTCAAAGATCACCTTGCCCTTGTCCAGCACGATGCAGCGGCTGCACAGCTGGCGGATGGTGCTCATGTTGTGGCTGACGTAGAGGACGGTGCGGCCGTCCTGGTTGGCCACGTCGCTCATCTTCCCGAGACATTTCTGCTGGAACTTCATGTCGCCCACGGCCAGGACCTCGTCCATGACCATGATCTCGCTGTCCAGATGGGCGGCCACCGCGAAGGCCAGCTTGACGAACATGCCGCTGGAATACCGCTTGACGGGGGTGTCGATGAAGTCCCCGCACTCGGAAAATTCGATGATCTGGGGGAGTTTGGCGTCGATCTCCGCCCGGGTCATGCCCAGGATGGCGCCGTTCATATAGATGTTCTCCCGGCCGGTCATCTCGTTGTTGAAGCCGGTGCCCACCTCCAGCATGGAGGCCACCCGGCCCCGGATGCGGATCTCGCCCTCGGTGGGGGCGGTGATGCGGGAGAGCAGTTTCAAAAGGGTGGATTTGCCGGCGCCGTTGCGGCCGATGATGCCCAGGGCTTCCCCCTGGTAGACCGTCAGGTCCACGCCGTTCAGCGCCATGAAGGTCTGGCCGAACAGCCGCTGGTCGGTGCCGATGACGGTGTTGGGGTCCTCCTTGCCACGGACCCGGGCCCACCAGCTCTGAAGGTCGTGGGTCAGGGTACCGCCGCCGATCTGGCCCAGCTTGTATTGCTTTTTCAGTCCCGTGACCTGGATGACGGGGCGTTTTTCCTTTGCAGACATGGCAGCCCCTCCTTACACGGTATCCATAAAGGTTTTTTCAATGCGGCTGAACAGCACCACGCCCAGCACCAGCGCCACCAGGGTGAACACCACGCTGTAAAGGATGGCGCCCGCCGACACGCTGCCGGTACCCAGGGTGGCCGCCCGGAACACTTCGATGGGGGCGGTCATGGGGTTGAGCTCCACCAGAACTTTCAGGCGGGGGCTCTCATCCAGCATGGAGAGGGGATAGACCACCGGAGAGGCGTACATCCACAGCTGGACGCCGAAGCCCACGGCGATGGCCAGGTCCCGGTATTTGGTGGTCAGGGAGGAGACGATGATGCCCACGCCCAGACCCAGCAGCATGACCTGGAGCATGACCAGCGGAATGGCGATAGTCCAGAGGGTGAAATGCACCTCGGCGCCGGTGGCGAAGAAGTAGAGCCAGAACACCAGATACATGGCCGCCTGGATCAGGAAGTTGATGAGGCTGGTGAGCACCTGGCTCACCGGCATGGTCAGCCGGGGAAAGTAGACCTTGCCGAACACCTGGGAGTTGGTCACGAAGGTGTTGGCGGTGTTGTTGACGCAGTTGGCGAAGAAGGTCCAGACGGTGTTGCCGGCCATGTAGAACAGAAAGCCCGGCACGCCGTCGGTGGGCATGCCAGCCATGTTGCCGAACACCACGTTGAAGATCAGCGTGGTGATGAGGGGGTTGAGCAGAATCCAGGCGGGACCCAGGATGGTCTGCTTGTAGAGCACCGTGAAGTTCCGCTTAACGAACATGACGGTCAGGTCGCGGTACTGCCACAGTTCCTTCAGGTTGATGTCAAACCAGCCGCTGCGGGGCCGGATGATGGTCGTCCAGCCGTCGTCGGCCGGGCGGGAAGTTTGGATGTTTTCAGCCATAGGGCACCTTTTCCTTTTAGAATAGCATACCAATAGATACTACATTTTACCACAATACCCTAAAAAATACAACACAGCGACCCGCCGTTGCGCCGGGGCGGCGTGTATGGTATACTCAGGGCAAAGCAAGCCACCCGCCGCAAGGAGGTACAGCCATGAGTGTCCCTTCCATTTGGGTCCTCAGCATATTCTGGACCGGGTATGGAATTCTCGGCATTCTGGGCATTCAGAACATCCCGGAACGATACAGATACAAGAGCTGGACGCCGGACTATATGCGGGCGAACGGCATCGGCATGGTGATTTTTGGCATCAGCTGGTTCATTCTGGGGATCGTGCTCAAGGTGCATCCGCTGCCGCTGCTCCCGGGGTTCGGGCTGGCGGTGCTCTTCTCGCTGCCGGCTTTTGTGTATGCGCTCATCGCCGACCGAAAAACCAGGGAAGAACGCCGCCGGGCGGACAAGGAATGGCGCGAAAAAAAGAAGACAAAGTAAAAGCAAACCCCGGCGGGGATTTTCCCCGCCGGGGTTTGGTTATGCGGCGGCCGCCTGACGCTGACGCATCCGGGACCAGTTGATGAAACCGTAGATATCGTTGGCAAAGAACATCACGAAGCAGACCACCACCGACAGATAGGCGGGGTCTTCGAGCGCAGCCAGCCCCCACAGCAGGATGAGCACCAGGTCGTTGGCGGCGTAGGCCGCCGCGAAGGCGGGGCTGCGCCGGGCGGTGAGGTAGACGGCCAGGAAACTGGTAGTCACCGAGAGGGTGCTGGGCAGCAGGTTGGCGGTGCCGAAGGCCCGGAGAATGAAGTAGAACACCACCGTGACCGCCAGGCTGAGCGCCACGGCAAAGACGCCTTCCCGGCGGGAGATGCTGCCCACCTTCACCTCGGCCCGGCCGGCGCCGAAGGGGTGGCGCAGCCAGCAGATGAGGGCATAGAGGGACATGGGGGCGGTCATGCCCAGGTAGGTGATCATCTCGCCGTAGTAGGCGCAGGTAAAGGAGATATACCCGTACAAAAGGCAGAAGGCGATGCCCAGCACCTGGCCCAGCGGGTTGCCCTTGGCGTTGAAGATCAGGGAGGTGACGCCGATGAGGGAGGCAGTCAGCGAGAGATAGTCGCTCTGCTGGAACAGCAGGAAGGTGCCCACGATCATCAGCACCGACACGCCCCACAGCGTCCATTCGGCTTTGGTGAAATATTTGAGCTTGGCAGACATACGATCCTCCAAAAAAACGCATCCGCCGGTACATCTTCAAAGACCTACGATGTACCCAACGAATGCGTTGTGCATTACTCTACCCGGTGGTAGTTTGTTTTGTATTTGATTGCGGCAATATGATACCATACCGCCGGCGGCAAGTCAAGCCTTACCAAAAAGAGGAAGCGCCCGAAGACGCTTCCTCCTGCGGTTATGGGAAAAATCAGACGTTGAACACCTTATTGGCGATCTCGTCCTTGACCTGGGCGGTGAAAGCATCCAGGTCCATGGCCGTGGTCTCGCCCTTGCGGTTGCGCACGCTCAGGTTGCCGGCCTCGGCCTCCTTGGCGCCCAGCACCAGCATATAGGGGGCGCGGTCCTCCTGCTGGGCCAGACGGATCTTGTAGCCGATCTTCTCGTTGGACTCATCCAGCACGGCGCGGATGCCGGCGGCCTTCAGCTTGTCGGTCACCTCGCGGGCGTAGTCCATCGTCTTCTCGCTGACGGGCAGCACCTTGACCTGCACGGGGGCCAGCCAGGTGGGGAAGCGGCCCTTGGTCTCCTCGATGAGGTAGGCCATGAACCGGTCCAGAGAGCCCAGAATGGCGCGGTGCAGCACCACGGGGGTCTTCTCGGTGCCGTCCTTGTCCACATAGGTCAGGTGGAACTTGGCGGGCAGGCAGAAGTCCAGCTGGCAGGTGGACAGGGTGTACTCGGCGCCCACGGCGGGCTTGACGTTGACATCCAGCTTGGGGCCGTAGAAGGCGGCCTCGCCGATCTCCTCGGTGAACTGGATGCCCAGCTCGGTCAGCACCTCGCGCAGGGCCTGCTCGGCATGGTTCCACATGGCGTCGTCGTCATGGTACTTCTTCTTGTCGGCGGGGTCGCGCAGGCTCAGCACGCAGCGGTAGTCGGTGATGTGGAAGTCCTTGTACACATCAAAGATCAGATCGCAGACGGCGGCCACTTCGCTCTTGATCTGCTCGGGGGTCACGAACAGGTGGGCGTCGTTCTGGCAGAAGTGACGGCCGCGCTCGATGCCCTTCAGGGTGCCGCTGGACTCATAGCGGAAGTCGTGGGCGATCTCGCCGATGCGGATGGGCAGCTGACGGTAGCTGTGGGGCTGGTTGGCGTAGATCATCATGTGGTGCGGGCAGTTCATGGGACGCAGCACATAGCTCTCGCCCTCCATCTCCATGGCGGGGAACATGTTCTCACGGTAGTGATCCCAGTGACCGGAGGTGCGGTAGAGGTTCACCGTGCCGATGCAGGGAGTCATGACATGCAGATAGCCGCGCTCGCGCTCCTTCTGCTTGATATAATCCTCCAGCTGCTGCCACACGATGTAGCCGTTGGGCAGGAACATGGGCAGACCGCGGCCCACCAGGTCGTCGGTCATGAAGAGCCGCATCTCCTTGCCGATCTTGCGGTGATCCCGCTCGCGGGCTTCCTGCTGCTGCTTCTCCCACTCTTCCAGCTCTTCCTGGTTGTGGAAGGCCACGCCGTTGATGCGGGTCAGCATCTTGTTTTCCTTGTCGTTCTTCCAGTAGGCACCGCTCTGCTGGGTGATCTTGAAAGCCTTCAGCGCCTTGGTGTAGGTCAGGTGCGGTCCGATGCACATGTCCACGTACTCGCCCTGCTGGAAGAAGCTGAACTCGGTCTCGTCGGCCAGATCGGCGATGTGCTCGATCTTGTAGTGCTCCTGGCGCTCCTGCATCAGCTTGATGGCCTCGTCACGGGGCAGGATGAAGGGCTTGATGGGCAGGTTCTCCTTGCAGATCTTGCGCATCTCCTTCTCGATGTTGGCCAGATCCTCGTCGGAGAGCTTGGTGTCACCCAGGTCCACGTCGTAGTAGAAGCCGTTCTCGGTGGCCGGGCCGAAGGCGAAGTCCGCCTCGGGGTACAGGCGCTTGATGGCCTGGGCCATGATGTGCGCGGCGGTGTGGCGCAGGACGTGCAGTTCCTGGTCCTGCGGGCATTCGCCCACGGTGCCGTCTTTGTAGATGATTTTCATGGTAAGCTGCCTCCCAAATAAAAAATGCTCCATCCCGGACTTTCCCAAGGGATGAAGCATTGCAATACTCCACGGTTCCACCCAACTTGCGCTTTGCCTTATATAAGGAAAAGCACCACTCGCGGCGGCTGTAACGGGCCGTACCCGGCGGGAGTTCGCTCCCGCACTCGGCGGTGGTAAGGGTGTGGTCTGCGCCTGGGCCGCTTGCACCACGCGGAAAATCCCGCGGCGGCCTTCTCTGGAAACGCTCTGCCGCACCCCGTTTGTCCGCCTCACAGCTTTCAACAGGATGAAGTTACCTACTTTATAGCACAACCCGGCAGGGAAGTCAAGTGAAAATAAATTCCCGCTGTTTTGCACAAAAATGGGCCCGGGGCGTCCGGCCCTGCCCGCAAAACGCCAAAATTTGATTTTATGCGTTGACTTTACATATTTATGCAATTATACTGGGTCACATAGCCGGGTGAGGGTCCGGCTGCTTATGAAATCATCAAGATAAGAAGGTATAACACATGAAAAAACTGACTGCTCTGCTGCTGGGCACCGCCATGGTGCTGAGCCTGGCCGCCTGCGGCGGTTCCGCTTCTTCCAGCGAAGCCGCTTCTTCCGAGGCTGCCTCCTCCTCTGAGGCTGCTTCCTCCGAGGCCACCTCTTCCGAGGCTTCCGCCGAGACTGCTTCTGCCGAACTGACCACCGTCACCCCCGGCACGCTGACCATGTCCACCAACGCGGCCTTCCCCCCGTACGAGATGACCGCCGATGACGGCAGCTTTGAGGGCATCGACATCGAGGTGGCCCAGGCCATCGCCGACAAGCTGGGCCTGACCCTGCAGGTGGACGACATGGACTTTGACGCCGCCCTGCTGGCTGTGCAGAACGGCAAGAGCGATATGGTCATGGCCGGCGTCACCGTCACCGAGGAGCGCCAGAAGGTCATGGACTTCACCGATTCCTACGCCACCGGCATCCAGTCCATCATCGTGCCGGAGGATTCCGACATTGCCTCCATCGATGATCTGGAAGGCAAGACCATCGGCACCCAGCGTGGCACCACCGGTTACCTGTACTGCGTGGACGACTTCGGCGATGACGCTGTGGTCGCTTACGACAACGGTCTGACCGCCGTCCAGGCCCTGAACAACGGCCAGGTGGACTGCGTGGTCATCGATAACGCTCCTGCTCAGGAGTTCGTGGCTGCCAACCAGGGTCTGAAGATCCTGGACACCCCCTACACCGAGGAAAACTACGCCATTGGTGTGGCCAAGGGCAACACTGCCATGCTGGATGCCATCAACGGCGCTCTGGAAGAGCTGAAGGCCGACGGCACCCTGCAGAGCATCGTCGACAAGTACATCACCGCCGAATAAGCGGTTTTCCCACAGGCGAAGGCACGCCGTATCCCGGCGCGCCTTCTCTTTGTTCTAAGGAAAGGTTGTGTAGCGGATGGAAGCACAGTTCGAGGCACTTTCGGAACTGGCAAAGAGCGGGGAGACCCTGACCTTCGGGCAGGATTTCTTTGTGAAATTTTACCAGGCATTTCTGTACAATGACCGCTGGCTGCAGTACGTGGAAGGCGTGGGCACCACCCTGGTGGTCACCGCCATGGCGCTGGTGCTGGGCGTGGTACTGGGGTCTGTGGTGGCGCTGGTCCGTGTGGCCCATGACCAGCAGCGGCCCCACCACCGCAACCCGGTGCTGGGCGTGGTCAATGTGATCTGCCAGATCTATGCCACCGTCATCCGCGGCACCCCCATGATGGTGCAGCTGCTCATCATGAGCATGGTGATTTTTGCCAGCAGCCGCAACTTCACCATGGTGGGTGCGCTGGCGCTGGGCATCAACTCGGGCGCCTATGTGTCGGAGATCATCCGCGGCGGCCTGATGGCGGTGGACCCCGGCCAGATGGAAGCGGGCCGCAGCCTGGGCCTCAATTACATCACCACCATGGTGCTCATCATCATTCCCCAGGCCATCCGGTCCATCCTGCCGTCCCTGGGCAATGAGTTCATCATCCTGCTGAAGGATACCTCCCTCATCACGGTCATCGGCGGCAAGGAGCTGCTCTACGCAGCCCAGGGCATCATGAACCGTACCTACGAGGCCATGTTCCCGCTGCTGGGCGTGGCGGCCATCTACCTGGTGCTGGTGCTGCTCTTCAGCGCCCTGCTGGGAAAACTGGAAAGGAGACTGGCGCAAAGTGATCGACGTTAAAAATCTGCAAAAGCATTTCGGTGGCCTGCAGGTGCTGCGCGGCGTCAACCTGACCATCAACAAAGGGGATTGCGTGGTGCTGGTGGGACCTTCCGGCTGCGGCAAGTCCACCTTCCTGCGCTGCCTCAACCGGCTGGAGGAGCCCGACGGCGGGCAGGTCATCTTCAACGGCAAGGAAGTGACCGACAAGGACATCGACCATGTGCGCCAGAAGATGGGCATGGTGTTCCAGCACTTCAATCTGTTCCCTCACCTGACGGTGAAGAAGAACATCACCTTGGCGCCGGTGCGGCTGGGTCTGATGAAGCCGGCCGAAGCCGACCAAAAGGCGATGGAACTGCTGAAGCGCATCGGCCTGGCCGAGAAGGCAAACGCCTACCCCAACATGCTGTCGGGCGGCCAGAAACAGCGCATCGCCATTGTGCGGGCACTGGCCATGAACCCCGACGTGCTGCTCTTCGATGAGCCCACCTCCGCCCTGGATCCCGAGATGGTGGGCGAGGTGCTGGAACTGATGAAGGAGCTGGCCCGGGGCGGCATGACGATGATCTGCGTCACCCACGAGATGGGCTTTGCCCGGGAGGTGGCCAACCGCATCATCTTCATCGATGAGGGCGTGGTCAAGGTGGACAAACCGCCCAAGGAATTCTTTGAAAACCCCGAGAACGAGCGCCTCAAGGCGTTCCTTTCCAAGGTACTGTAAACAGCAAAGCGGCCCCGCCTCAAGCGGGACCGCTTTTGTTGTGTCTCGAAAACCACTCGCTAGGCGAGTGGTTCCAAAAAAGACTTATGTCGATCATGGTGAAATAAAAACTCCCTTTGCTATAATAGGAGTGCGGTCTGCCAACTGCACAAACAAGCAAAGGGAGGTCATTCAAAAATGAACGACGTAAACAGTTTATCGCATACAAGCTGGAATTGCAAATACCACATAGTCTTTGCGCCGAAATATCGGCGCAAAGTGTTCTACGGCCAGAAGCGCAGAGAAATCGGAGAGATTTTAAGAACACTGTGCAACTGGAAGAAGGTAAAAATCGTGGAAGCAGAAGTATGCCCGGACCATATCCACATGCTGGTCGAGATACCGCCGAAATATTCGGTTTCGAGCTTCATGGGGTATCTGAAGGGGAAAAGCAGCCTGATGCTGTACGAGAAATTCCCAGAACTGAAATTCAAGTATCGCAATAGGGAGTTCTGGTGCAGGGGATACTATGTGGATACAGCAGGAAAAAACGATAAAAAGATAGCAGAATACATCCGGCGCCAGTTAGAAGAAGACCAGGCAGGCGAACAGCTGACAATGGGAAACTTCTAAACAGCTCGTTTACGGGCGGCAAGTAGCAATCCTTCGCGGCTGGCAGGCCGTACCAACGCGACGTGACGCGTGCGCTAGTATTCCAGGGTTTCACCCGTCTGTGCAAAACCCCCGGCTCCGCCGGGGGATATTTATTATGGCAGATTATCGGGCGGCGGCGTGGCGTTGGCCCAGCTGCCGGTATTCCTCCTCGTTGGCGGCAATGGCGGCGGCCTGTTCGGGGCTGACTTGCCGGACCACCCGGCCCGGCACCCCCATCACCAGACTGCCGGCGGGCACCTGCATCCGCTCGGGAATGAGCGCCCCGGCGGCGATGAGGCAGCCCGGACCGATGACGGCGCCGTTGAGCACGGTGGCGTTCATGCCGATCATGCAGCCGTCGCCGATCATGCAGCCGTGGACCACCGCGGCGTGACCGATGGAGACGCCCCGTCCCAGCACCACATCCAGGCCGGGGCCGGTGTGCAGCACGGCGTTGTCCTGCACGTTGCTGCCGGCGCCCACCACGATGCGGCCGGTGTCGGCCCGCAGCACGGCGCCATACCAGACGCTGGAACCTTCCTCCAGCCGCACATCGCCGGCCAGCGTGGCGTTGTCCGCCACAAAGACGGCGCCCCCGTCCACAGGGGCCTTGCCGTCGATCGCATGAAATGCCATTCCGATCACCTCAGTTTCTCTATGATTTTCTATCATACACCAACCGGCTGCAAATTGCAAAACCCGGTCGGGATGTGGTACAATAAATTTCGTGCGGCGGCTGCCGCAAAGATTGCATAAGAGGCAGGGAAGAGAATACAATGTCCATCAAAATGATTTGCAGCGACCTGGACGGCACACTGCTGCCCTACGGCCGCAAAACGCTGCTGCCGGAGGTCTTTCCGCTGATCGGGAAGCTGGCTGACCGGGGCATCCTGTTCTGCCCGGCGTCCGGCCGGCAGTATACCAGCGAGAAGATGCTGTTTGCCCCGGTGGCGGACCGCTGTGCTTTCCTGTGCGAGAACGGGGCGGTGCTCTACAAGGACGACCAGTGCATCGGCAAGACGCCCATGCCCCGGGCCATGGCCGAGGAGATCGCCCGGGATATGTGGGAGCGCAGCGACGGCCAGGGCGAGGTGATGCTCTCGGGGCAGAACTGCGCCTACCTGATGGAGCGCGGCCTGGGCATGCTGGATCGCATCCGGTTCATCGGCAACCGGTACGAGATCATCCGGGATCCCGCCGACGTGCCGGAGGATATCGTCAAGGTTTCTGTCTACCTGCACGAGGGCGTGGAGAAGTACGCCGACCGCTTCGTGCCCCGCTGGAAGGAAGCCAACTGTGCCGTGGCGGGCCCCTACTGGATCGACACCACCCTGGCCAACAAGGGCACCGGCGTGCGGCAGCTCTGTGAGGTGCTGGGGGTGGATCCGTCGGAGGTGCTGGCCTTCGGAGACAACTACAACGACACCGCCATGCTGGACCTGGTGGGGATGCCCTACATCATGGACAGCGCCGCCGAACCGCTGCGGCAGCGGTATGCCCGGCACACGCCGCAGCCCGAGGATGTGATGGCAGTCCTGGCGGAGGGCGGCAGCCTGTAAGCGATTCCCGCCGCACATCCGCCCGGCGGCAAAAGTGCCGCCGACCTGACATAACCCGACAGTGGCTCCCGCGCTGCGGGGCCTGTGCCCATTGACGGTACGGCCCTTGCGGCGGGGAGTCTTTTTGGTTTTGCCGGACAAGGCTGACGGGGAGAAAAACGACTCAACTTTTTGTAAAACTTTTTCAAAAAGAGAGCATTGTCCAAAAAAGACCGTCTATATGGACGTGCGATGCGTTCCCGGCGGAAATAATTAACCAAAATATACAAAAAAGACATACAATTTCGGGCTGTTTTCCGTTGACGATGCCCGCCGGGTATGTTATTATAATAACGACTAAATTATATGTCTCGTGCGTTTGTCAGACGCGCGACTATGGGAGGAAAAATCAATGAAAGAGTTCACCTATACGATCAAGGAGCCTGTGGGCATCCATGCCCGTCCGGCCGGCCTGCTGGTCAAGGAAGTCAAGGGTTACCAGAGCACGGTGACCATCTTCAAGGGTGAGAAATCCGTCAATGCCGTCAAGCTGATGGCGCTCATGGGCATGGGCATCAAATGTGGCGATACCGTGAAGGTGCAGGTGGAAGGCGAGGACGAGGAAACCGCCGCTCCTGCGCTGGAAAAATTTTTCAACGAACATCTGTAAGGGAAAAGATCCCGAGGGCCGCGGCCGCTGTACTGGTATGGCGGTGCGGCCTTTCCTGGTATTATAAGGAGGTTCCCACATGATTACCATCCAGGGCAAGGGTGTTTCCGCCGGTGTCGGCATTGGCCCGCTGTATTTTTATCGCCGCGCCACCACTGAGATCAAGCGCTACACGGTGGAGGACACCGAGGCAGAGTGGCATCGGTTCAAGGGGGCGCAGACCGGCGCCATCGAGCAGCTGGGCAAGCTGGCCGAGCAGGCCCGCGCCGAGGCCGGCGACGAGGCGGCCATGCTGTTCGAGACCCACCAGATGATGGCCGAAGATCTGGACTACGAGGAAGCCATCGAAAACCTCATCAACGAAGAAAAACTCAATGCAGAGGCCGCGGTTTCCGACGTGGCCGAGCAGTTTGCCACCATGTTCGCTTCGATGGACGACGCCTATATGCAGGCCCGTGCGGCCGACGTGAAGGATGTCAGCCAGCGCATTCTGAGCATTCTGTGCGGCGTGGTGCAGGGCGGTATTGCGTCGGAGGTGCCGGTGCTGCTGGCCGCCGACGACCTGGCCCCCTCCGAGACCATCCAGCTGGACAAGACCAAGATTCTGGGCTTTGTCACGGCGGGCGGTTCCGGTTCCAGCCATACCGCCATTCTGGCCCGCACCATGGGCATTCCGGCCATCGTCGGTCTGGGAAATGCCCTCAAGCCGGAGTACGAGGGCCGTCAGGCCATCGCGGACGGCAGCACCGGTGCGCTGGTCATCGACCCCGACGACGACACCCGGGAACGCCTGATGAAGAAGCGGGAGGAACTGCTTCGTCTGCAGCGTCTGCTGGAAACCCTCAAGGGCCAGGCCAACGTGACCAAGGACGGCAAGAGCATCCGCATCTACTGCAACATCGGCTCCCCCGAGGATGTCCACGCCGTGCAGGTGAACGACGGCGGCGGCATCGGTTTGTTCCGCAGCGAGTTCCTCTATCTGGACAGCAAGGACTATCCCACCGAGGAGGAGCAGTTTGAGGCCTACAAGACCGTCCTGTCCGACATGGACGGCAAGGAGGTCATCATCCGCACGCTGGATATCGGCGCCGACAAGCAGATCGGTTACTTCGACCTGCCCAAGGAGGACAACCCCGCCATGGGCATGCGTGCGCTGCGCATCTGCCTGACCCGGCCGGAGGTCTTCCGCACCCAGCTGCGGGCGCTTTTCCGTGCCTCCGCCTTCGGCAAGCTGGGCATCATGTTCCCCATGGTCACCAGCGTCTGGGAAGTGCGGGAAGCCAAGCGCATCTGCGAGGAGGTCAAGCGTGACCTGAAGCAGGAAGGCATTCCCTACAGCGAGAACGTCCAGATCGGCATCATGATCGAGACGCCCGCCGCGGCCATCTGCAGCGACCGTCTGGCCAAGGAAGTGGACTTCTTCAGCATCGGCACCAACGACCTGACCCAGTATACGCTGGCCTGCGACCGTCAGAACAATGACCTGGGCCGCTTCTACGATCCTCACCATCTGTCGGTGCTGCGGCTGATCCAGCTGGTCACCGAGAATGCCCACAAGAACGGCATCTGGGTGGGCATCTGCGGCGAGCTGGGCGCCGACCTGACCCTCACCGAGACCTTCCTGGCCATCGGTGTGGACGAGCTGTCCGTTACGCCGCGCTCGGTGCTGCCGCTGCGCAATGCCGTCCGCATGACCGACACCCGCGAAACCGCGCCCCGTATCCTGGCAGATCTGGCCGAGGATTACACCGCGCGCTGAATTCTATAAAGTATCACAGGGCGGGGGCCGAAAGGCCCTCGCCCTGTTTTGCTGCCCCGACAAAAAAGCGCTGTCTTGCGAAAAGACAGCGCTTTTTGTATGGGCAAATCATGCATCCAGTTCAAAGTCCCCGGGCAGCAGCAGCTCCAGGCTGGCCGCGGGGTCGGCGATGAGCCGCCGGGACTGGTTGAGGATGGCTTTCTCCAGTGCGTTGCGGGCCATCCGGCCGTTGCCGTTGGTGGCGGCATCCTCCGCCTGTTTGCGGGTGAACCAGGCGGTCAGTGGTTCCCGGCAAGCCTCGTCCAGCGTGTAGCCCTTTCCCTTCGCCAGGGAGAGCAAAATGCGGTAGAGCTCCTCGCCGGTATAGTCGGGAAACTCGATCTGGTTGGGGAAACGGCTGGCCAGCCCCGAATTGGCGCCCAGGAACAGCTCCATCTCCTTGGTGTAGCCGGCCAGGATCACCACCAGCTCGTCCCGGTGGTCCTCAATGCCCTTGACCAGCGTGTCGATGGCTTCCAGACCGAAGCTGTCCTCACCGCCGCGGTAAAGACTGTAGGCCTCGTCGATGAAGAGCACCCCGCCCAGGGCGCTCTGGATCACGCTGTTGGTCAGCGGTGCCGTGTGGCCCACATAGCGGCCCACCAGGTCGGCCCGGGTGACCTCCACCAGCTGGCCGCCGCGCAGCGCGCCGATGGCCTTGAGGTACTTGGCCAGGATGCGGGCAATGGTGGTCTTGCCGGTGCCGGGATTGCCGGTGAAGATCATGTGCATGTTCACATCGGCCACCGGCAGCCCCTGGGCCTTGCGGCGCTGCTGGGCCTGCACGTTTTTGGCAATGTCCCGCACAAAATTCTTCACTTCGTCCAGCCCGATGATGGCGGACAGTTCCGCCTCCACAGCATCCACGTCGCCGCGGTACTGCCGGGGCAGCAGCGCCAGCAGGTCCATGGGGGCGCCGTCCGCCACCTGCAGGAAGAGCCGATGGTCCTGCACGGTCAGTGCGGCAGGGGTACCGTCGGCGGGCACAGTGTCAAGGTCCAGCACATACTCGGCGATGGCGCGGTAGATGGTGCCGCAGAAATCCTGCATGGCCTGCATGCCCTGGGCCTTGCCGTACTGCCCGGCCAGCAGGTCCCGCACCTCGGCGCCCATGGTCAGGGCCAGGCCGCACTGACGGCGCACCCGCTGGGCCAGCTCGTTGAGACCCCGGGCTGCCACCGCTGCCAGCGCCTCCGGGGTGAAGGGCTGGGTGCGGCAGATATCCCCGGCGATGGCGTCCACAAAGCGGGCGCCGAAGGCTTCCGCCAGGGCATCCTCGCCCCGGGCGGAGAAAAACACAAAGTATTTACCGCCAGCCTGCAGCTCCCCGATGGCGCCGGGGGCCAGGGCGGTGCCCACGTCCACCAGGATGCCCCGCTGCAGCACGTACCGGCTGGAGAGCGCCAGCGTGCCGTGCATGGCCAGGGTGGCCACCATGTTCCGGTAGCTGGCGGCACAGCCCTCGTAGTGGTCAAAGGCCAGCACCTCGGCGTCGGACTGCAGGGCGGCATAAAGGTCCTGGAGAAAGAGTTTTTCCTGGGCAGGGCCGGGGTAGAGGGACAGATCCATCGTCTCCACCGACGGGCTGCGCAGGATGCCACGGGCGGCCAGCTCTTCCACCACGCAGGAAAGCGTGTAGTGGCGGCCGGTGCCGTCGGGCCCGCTGAGCAGCATCAGGTTCTTGGCATGGCCGGCATCGGCGGCGGTGCCCAGCACGAAGGGGCGGCGGAAGGCCTTCACCACGGCGGAAACAAAGGCGTCCTGTCCCAGCACGCGGGTCTTGACCTTGTCCGCCACGCCGGAAAAATCCGCGCGGCCGCCGCCCGAAGGCCGGGGAACAGGGGCAGCCACCGTGCCGCCCAGCAGCCCGTCCTGCCGCAGGGACCGGGTCAGCTCGCTGCTCACCCGGCGCACATGCTCGGCGGTCTGCCGGCCGGCTTTCTGCACGGCATCCGCCGCATCGGCCGCTTTCTGCCGTCTGGGGAAATCTGCCAGGGCATCCAGCTCGTCCTGCATCTGCTGCACGGCGTCGCTGGCCTTGGCAGTCTGCTCCGGGGTGGCGGCGTATTTGCGGCCGCCCATCAGTCCCTGGACCCAGGCATCGTATTGATCTTCAAGACTCATCGTCGTTCTCGCTTTCCGAACGGGGCAGCTTCACGGTATAAAAGTCCTTCACACTGCATCCGGCACGGCCGCCGCCGGCACAGGCACAGGCGCAGGCACAACTGGAAGCGCAGGCACAGGCGCAGCTGAAGTGGTGGTCGCTGCCGCCGCTGTCCCGGCGGCCCACACCACCGCCGCGGCTGGACCCGCCGCCCGGCTGGAAGTTCTTGGGCGGATCGGTGCGGGTATACCCCGGCGGAGGCGGCGCCGTGCGGGCACGGCGGATGATGTGCACGCCGTTGGTGTACCAGAACCAGTCGTCGGGATACAGTCCGCTGCCGAACCCGCCGCCCCAGGCGGGGGAGCGGGAGGCAATGGCAAAGAAAACGAACCCGAAGACGGCCAGCACGATGAGCACCGTCATGACGCCGGACGCCACATCGCCCAGATCGCCGGCGGTGCCGCCGTAGTCCTCAGCGGTCATGGCGGCGTCAGCCGCGTAGCCTTCGGAGTAGGTGATGGGCACCGTCACATGGACCTTGGCGGCCTGGCCGTGGGTCAGGGGGCCGAAGTCCCAGGTGAGATACTCCCCGTCAACACCGGTATTATCGGCAATAAAACCGTCGCCATTCTTCCAGCGGATCTGCATGTTGCCCACGCTCAGGTCGTCGAACCAGCCGGGGGTGAAGGTGAAGTTGGCGGTGCCGTCGTCGTTGCGGGTGAACAGATGGCTCTGATGCACCGAGAAGGCGAACCGCACGTTGCTCTCACCGCCGTTCCGGGCGGCCACCTCGGGGGAATAGTACCGGTGGGCGAAGACGACCTTGGCATAGCTGCCGCCGTCGTCGGAATACTGCAGGTCGGCGATGGTATCGGTGAGGGGGGTCAGGTCCTCGGCGTGGGAATTGGCCAGCCCGATCTTGACCCAGGTCAGATACTGGGTGGCATCCCCGTCGATGACCTGCCAGTCGATGTCGTAGGTGATGTCGGCGGAACCGTCCTGGCGCAGGTCCACCGTGACCACATAGCTGCGGATGTAGTCCATGTCGCCCTCTTCGGCGTAGGGGGCCAGGTCCTTGTCGGCGGCAAAGGCCGGCAGTGCCGTCAGGACGCACAGACACAGGGCTGCTGCCCAGAGTACCGCGCGGCGTACAAAAGCAGTGGATTTCATCGGCAGCCCTCCTGCAGGGGTGTATCCCCCAGTTGGCAGCGGCGCTCCATGGCGGCGCTGGTGTTGCGGATGGCACTGCATGCGGCACTGTGCCAGATGCGGTGCCAGGGCATGCGCAGCAGGTTCCCCAGCCCCGGGCCGGACAGCCAGCTCTGGCAGGGCAGTACGGTGCCGTCGGGGCCCACCGCCATGTTGGACAGGCAGGCACCGCAGCTGGGAATCTGGGTGAAGCCCAGGTCGCGCAGCGTCTCCTCGGACAGCCAGCCGGGGCTGGTGAAGTTGATCTCCATGGCGTTGGCCGCGGCATATTCCATGGCTGGGCGCAACACCGCCACCAGTTCATCGGGGTTCAGCCGCTCGGCACGGCTGGCTTCGGTCTCGGCGTTGCCGGCGGGAATCAGCCCGCTGCAGGTCAGGTACCGCACCCCCAGCTCGTGGGCCAGCTGTACCGTGGACAGATAATCCCGGTTCAGGCTGCACAACGGCGTGTTCAGGCTGACGCTCAGCCCCGCCGCCAGGGCGTTCTTGATGCCGCCCAGCGTGTCGGTGTAGCCGTCCACTCCCACCAGGGTGTTGTGGATTTCGGGGGCGGCGGAATAGAAGGTGATCTGCACGGCGTCCAGGCTGGCGTTTTTCAGGTCCTTGCACATGGCGCTGGTCAGCATCCGGCCGTTGGTGTTCAGCCGGGTCACAAACCACTGGGCTGCCTGCACCAGTTTGACCAGATCGTTGCGCAAAGTGGGTTCCCCACCGGTGAAGGTCAGCTGGGGAATGCCCGCGCTGCGGCATTTTTCAATGACGGCCAGCCACTGGTCGGTGTCCAGTTCCGGCGCGGCGCCCAGGGGCTGGTTGGCGGCATAGCAGTGCAGACATTTCTGGTTGCAGTGCCAGGCACCGTCCTTCATCATGGAGCTGATCATCAGGTCCATGCGGTGGGGGGCGTTCATCCGCGCGGCATAGTCCCCCAGATGGAGCGGCTGGATGTGCAGCGGCGGGGTCTGGCCCCGGGCCACCGCACACAGGCAGTCCAGCATCAGCTGCAGGTCGGATGCGATCTGCAGTTCGGGGGTGCGGCGGTACACCTTGTGGGTGGCGGCCACTGCCTGGGCCGTGATGGCCGACCAGTCGGCGGGGGCCAGTTCCTTGCCGCTGTGGGGATGCAGGGCATCCATCAGCGCGGTGAGCAGGATGGCCCAGCTGACGTTCAGCGGCAGGATATCCTGCCCGTTGAGGATGGCCACAAAGGGGGTCTCCCGGTCGGGGTGGCGGCAGGGGATCAGATGGATGCGAACGACGCCGGGACCGTCGGGGTCCAGCGTCACGTGGCGCACACGGGAAAGATGCCCGTGCAGAAAGGCGCGTTCCGCATAGGTCAGATATTTCATCGGGGATGGTTCCTCCGCAAAGTTACAGAATGGTTAAATTGCTAAAAGTATACCATATTGAGGGGATAATTACAACTGCGGCGGGGTGGGGAAAGGGACAGGATACCACAAAAAAATGCCTGCCGCAAAACGGCAGGCGAATGGCGAAATCATTCAGATGGAGCGGAAGCCCTTGCCCACGATCTCGCTGCTGTTGACGATGGTGATGAAGGCGTGGGGATCGTTGCGGCGCACGAAGCGGCGCAGGTGCTGGGCCTGGCCGCGGGTGAGCACCGTCATGAGCACCCATTTTTCCTCGTGGGTGTAGGCGCCCTCGGCGCGCTCCTCGGTGGCGGAGCGGTTGAGTTCCTTGACGATGAAATCCCGGACCGGGCCGGGGTTGGTGGTGACCACCGTGCAGACCTTGCGCAGGTTGATGCTCTCGATGGCGCTGTCCACCACGGTGGTTTTGAGCACCATGCCCAGAATGCAGTACAGCCCGGTGGTGGGGCCGTAGAGATAGGCGCCCACCAGCACGATGGCCAGGTCGCTGATGAGCAGGGCGCGGCCGATCTCCAGGCTGGTGTACTTGTGCAGGATCATGGCCACGATGTCGGTGCCGCCGGTGGAGGCGCCGATGTTGAAGACGATGGCGCTGCCCACGGCGGGCAGGATGACGGCGTAGCACAGTTCCAGGAATACGTCGTGGGTGAGGGGCGCCGTCAGCGGCCAGATCCGCTCACACAGGCTGACGAAAAAGGAGAGGGCAAAGGAGGAGTAGATGGTCCACCCCATGGATTTTACCCCCAGGAAGGCGAAGCCCAGCAGGACCAGGATGGCGTTGACGATCCACATGAAGAAGCCCACGTTCCACTGGGGAAAGAGGGTGGACAGGATGATGGAGAGGCCCGAGGTGCCGCCGAAAGCGAAATGGTTGGGCGTCTTGAAGAGGGCGATGCCCATGGCGGTGGCGATGAGGCCCAGGTTGAGCAGGACGAAGAATTTGGCATCCTCCACCATCATTTTTTTGGTGAGGTGTTTTTGCAGAATTTGCAGCATAGATGATTGCTTCCTTGATAAAATGGCGCAATGCCGTCAGAATGTCAGGTTGCCGAACTCGGACAGTTTCAGCGTCTCGTTGTGCTGTTCGGCCCAGTTGATGCTCCAGGAGCTGCCGAAGAGCAGCAGATGGTTGCCCTTCAGGTCCTCGATGGGGCGGGTGTCGCTGGTCAGGTCCAGGTGTTTGGGGTCCAGCTCGTCGGGATCGTTGGTGATCCAGCGCAGGTACTCATAGGGCAGCTGCTGCATGCGGATCTCTACGTTGTATTCGTTTTTCAGGCGGTATTCCAGCACTTCCAGCTGCAGTACGCCCACCACGCCCACGATGACCTCCTCCATGCCGGAGCCCAGGTCGCGGAAGATCTGGATGGCGCCCTCCTGGGCAATCTGTTCCATGCCCTTCACGAACTGTTTGCGCTTCATGGTGTCCACCTGGGTCACCCGGGCGAAATGTTCGGGGGCGAAGGTGGGGATGCCCGCAAACTGCACATGGGGCTTGCCGGTGCACAGCGTATCGCCGATGGAGAAGATGCCCGGGTCAAACAGGCCGATGATATCGCCGGCGTAGGCCTCGCTGACGATGGCGCGGTCGTCGGCCATCAGGCTGGTGCCGGTGGCCAGTTTGATATTCTTGCCCTCCTGCACATGGTAGGCTTCCATACCGCGCTCAAACTTGCCGGAGCAGATGCGCAGGAACGCGATGCGGTCCCGGTGGTTCTTGTTCATGTTGGCCTGGATCTTGAAGATGAAGCCCGAGAAGTTGTCGCTGCAGGGGTCCACCACCTCGCCGGAAATGGCATCCTTGCGGGGCAGCGGGGTGGGGGTCAGGCGGAGGAACTCCTTCAGGAAGGGCTCCACGCCAAAGTTGGTCAGCGCCGACCCGAAGAATACCGGCGACAGCGTACCGTTGTGCACGGCCTCCAGGTCGAATTCCTCGGCGGCACCGTCCAGCAGCTCGATGTCCTCGGCCAGTTTCTGGTGGTTGTCGGCACCGATAAGCTCGTCCAGTTTGGCGTCACCCAGCTCGGCCTCAATCTCCTCCACCATCTTGACGCCGTTGGCGCGGCCGTCGCTCTCAAAGGCCAGCACCCGGCGGCTGTCCCGGTCAAACACGCCCTTGAAGCCCTTGCCGCAGCCGATGGGCCAGTTCATGGGGTAGGTCTTGATGCCGAGGATCTCCTCGATGTTCTCCATCAGTTCAAAGGGGTCCCGGGCTTCCCGGTCCATCTTGTTGATGAAGGTGAAGATGGGAATGTGACGCAGCGTGCAGACCTTGAACAGCTTGATGGTCTGGGCCTCCACGCCCTTGGCCGCGTCGATGACCATGACGGCGGAATCCGCCGCCATCAGGGTGCGGTAGGTGTCCTCGCTGAAGTCCTGGTGGCCGGGGGTGTCCAGAATGTTGATGCACTTGCCCTGGTAGTTGAACTGCAGCACCGACGAGGTGACCGAAATGCCGCGCTGTTTTTCGATGTCCATCCAGTCGGACACCGCGTGTTTGGCACTCTGTTTGCCTTTGACCGAACCGGCCGTCTGGATGGCGCCCCCGTACAGCAGCAGCTTTTCGGTCAGGGTGGTTTTACCGGCGTCGGGGTGCGAGATGATCGCAAAGGTCCGCCGGCTCTCGATTTGTTCGCGCAATGATGGCATGAAAACTGACTCCTTATTTCGTTACATACATGTGACGGATGTTCCATAGCGTCAATGTCACATCGGGGCACACTCCTCTACAATACTAACGTACCCTATCATACATGGTTTTTCGGGGAATTGCAACGGAAATTTTACCGCACAGCCCCCAAAAACAGTCTCCGGGAATCGGCGGGGCGCCATGTATAAAATCCTGTCCGGCGTCCCACACTAGGGGCATACACAAAATTTGCCGTAAAGGACGGGGGAAGATGAACCATATCAAATCGTTTTTCAAGGAGAAGGGGCTGTATCTGTTCTGTCTGGCGCTGGTGTTTGCCGCCACGGCGGCGGGCATTCTGGCGCTGCGCCGCGTGGTGACCAACATGTCGGAGCTGACCCAGCTCCGCAAAGACGCCCTGCAGGAGGAAAGCCAATGGACACAGCCCGATACCACCGTGGACAATCCGGCCAGCAATGTGCCCAAACCTACTACGGCGCCCTCAGCCGTGCCCTCTGCGCCGCCTGCCTCCTCTGGGGCGTCGTCTGCGTCTGCCTCTGCATCCGCAGAACCGTCCGCCACTGCCGCGCCGTCCGCGCAGCCTGCGGCCTCCTCGGCCTTGTGGCAGACCGAGCCCATAGCGGCTTTCAGCGGTGAGGAGCTGGTCTACAACGAGACGCTGGGCGACTGGCGCACCCACAACGGTGCCGACTATGCTGCCAAGGCCGGGGAGGATGTGAGCCCGGTACGGGGCGGCACCGTCACGGCGGTGACCGAGGATGCCCTGTGGGGCACGGTGGTGGAGATCACCGACCAGAATGAGGTGTTGTGGCGGTACTGCGGCCTGACCAATGTATCGCTGCAGCCCGGGGAAGGGGTGACCACCGCCACCACGCTGGGCAAGGTGGGCAGCATTCCGGCGGAGAGCAAGGCGGAATCCCACCTGCATCTGGAATGCCTGGAAAAGGACGCCTACAAGGACCCCGAGAGCATGAAATAAAGAAGTCCCCCGTTCCGGCCGGAACGGGGGATGTTTCTGTTATCGGTAGGAAGCCACGCGGAGCATCCGGGTGGCGTTGAGCACCGCCAGCACCATGACGCCCACATCGGCGAAGACGGCCCACCACATGTTGGCCACGCCCACGGCGCTGAGCAGCAGGCAGAGCAGCTTGACGCCCAGGGCAAAGGCGATGTTCTGGTAGACGATGGCCATGCATTTGCGGGCGATCCGCATGGAAAGGCCGATCTTGGCGGGATCGTCGTCCATCAGCACCACATCGGCGGCCTCGATGGCGGCGTCGCTGCCCAGGGCGCCCATGGCGATGCCGATATCCGCCCGCATGAGAACGGGAGCATCGTTGATGCCGTCGCCGGCGAAGACCAGCATTTTGTCGGCGGGTTTGCCGGCCAGCAGGGCTTCCACCTGGTGGACCTTGTCGGCGGGCAGCAACCCGGCGTGGACCTCGTCGATGCCCAGCGCTGTGGCCACCTTGTGGGCCACGGCGGGGCTGTCCCCAGTGAGCATGACGGTGCGCACGCCCTGGCTGCGCAGGTCCTGCATGGCGGCTGCGGCGGTGGGCTTCTCCTCGTCGGAGATCAGGATGGAGCCCAGGAACCGGCCATCCCGGGCCACATAGACGATGCTGCCCGCGCCGTCGTCGGCGGTGTAGGCGATGCCGTTTTCCTCCATCAGGCGGGCGTTGCCGGCAAGGACCACCTTGCCGTCCACCAGTGTGCGCACGCCCTGCCCGGCCACTTCCTGAGCGTCGGCCGCCCGGCGGACATCCACATCGGGACAGGCTTCCCGCAGGCTCTTGCTGATGGGATGGCTGGAAAACCGTTCTGCCAGAGCGGCGTTTTCCAAAAGGTCCGCCTCGGTCACGCCCGGGGCGGGGGTGACGCGGGTCACGGCAAAGACGCCCTTGGTCAGGGTGCCGGTCTTGTCAAAGGCGGCCACGCCGGTGTGCGCCAGCGCCTCCAGATAGTTGCCGCCCTTCACCAGGATGCCGCACCGGGAGGCACCGCCGATGCCGCCGAAGAAGGTCAGCGGGATGGAGATGACCAGCGCACAGGGACAGCTGATGACCAGGAAGGTGAGGGCGCGCAGCACCCAGACGGTCCAGCCGCCGCCCAGCACCAGCGGGGGCAGCAGGGCCAGCAGCAGCGCAGCCAGACAGACGGCGGGGGTATACCAGCGGGCAAATTTCGTGATGAAGTTTTCTACCTTGGCCTTTTTCAGGCTGGAATTTTCCACCAGGTCCAGGATCTTGGCCACGGTGGATTCATCGTAGGCCTTGGTGGTGGTGATGCGCAGCAGGCCGTCCTCGTTGACGCAGCCGCTGATGACCCCGTCCCCGGGGCGCACCGTGCGGGGACGGCTCTCGCCGGTCAGGGCGGCGGTGTTCAGCGTGCTTTCCCCGCTGAGTACCGTGCCGTCGATGGGGATCTTCTCCCCGGGCCGCACCACGATCACCGAACCCACGGCCACCTCGTCGGGGTCCACCACCGTCACGGTGCCGTCGGCCTGTTCCAGGTTGGCACTGTCGGGGCGGATGTCCATCAGCTCGCTGATGCTGCGGCGGCTCTTGCCCACCGCATAGCTCTGGAACAGCTCGCCGATCTGGTAGAACAGCATGACGGCCACGCCCTCGGCGTATTCGCCGCAGCCCATGGCGCCCACCGTGGCCACCGCCATCAGGAAGTTTTCGTCGAACACCTGCCCGCTGCGGATGCCTAATACCGCCTTGCGCAGCACATCATAGCCGATCACCAGATAGGGGATCAGCCAGACGATGAGCTGGCCGTACCAGGGCAGCGGCAGAAAATGCAGCGCCACCGCCGCACAGCCAGTCAGCACCGCGGCCAGAATGATACGCCGCAGCGTTCGTTTCTGCTTTTTGGTCATGAAAGGATGCCTCCGTTCCGACACGCTGCCTTACAGTTCAATCTCGAAATCCGGCTCGATCTTCTTCGCTGTGCGCACAGCCTGCTGCAGGATCTCGTCAAAGCGGCTGTCGTCAGCGGCCAGCAGCATCTTCTGGGTCATAAAGCTCACGCTGGCGTTCTCCACACCGGGCAGGGCCTTGACGGCGGTTTCAATCTTGGCGGCGCAGTTGGCGCAGTCCACTTCGATCTTGAATTTCTTCTGCATGACAAAAACTCCTTTGCTCTGTGTTTTATTCTTCCACATGTTCCATGCCCAGCGCGATCATGCTGCGCACGTGGTCGTCGTCCAGCGAATAGTAGATGGTTTTTCCCTCCCGCCGGAACTTCACCAGCTTGTTGGTCTTGAGCAGCCGCAGCTGGTGGCTCACCGCGCTCTGGGACAGTTCCACCACCTGGGCGATGTCGTTGACGCAGAGCTCGCTCTCAAACAGGGCGTAGAGGATCTTGATGCGGGTGGTATCGCCGAACACCCGGAAGAGCTCCGCCAGGTCGTAGAGGATCTCGTCCCCGGGCAGGTCGTCCTGCAGCTTCTGCAGGGCCTGTGCGTCCAGCGCCGGACTGGCGGCGGACAGGGCAGCATCATGCTGTGCCATAGGAAACATCCTTTCATATGTTTATTTGTTCATATGATACACCTGGCTGGGCGGGCTGTCAAGGGGAAAAAACAAAAAATCCCCGCATTTCTGCGGGGAAAAAGCAGGGAACAGACCCTTTCTTTTATTGGGGCGGCACAAAGCCGGGCTCGCCGGGCAGGATGACGCCGTTGTCGGCGAGCATCCGGCGGAATTCCTCGTCGGGCATCTCAAAGATCACTTCCTTGATCATGCCCGGTTCGTGGACCAGGATCTTCCAGGGGGCGCCGTCGGGCTGCTGCAGGAACAGGATGCCCGAAACCTGGCCCAGTCCCTTGATGCCTTCATCCTCCCAGAAGGCAGGGGAGGGGGTCACATAGTAGTGATCCACCATCCGGCCGTCGGCAAAATCATGCTCGATGGCGGCGGGAAGTTCGCCCCCGGCCTGTTCCGATTTGTATTGCAGGTGCAGGTTGGTAAAATCCGCAGCGGTCATGGGGGTCCTCCTTGGAAAGGTCCGATCAGACGCGCAGGCTGGCGCCTTCGCCGTCGTTGGTGCCCTCGTCGAATTCGTAGTCGTTGCCGGGCAGCAGGGCGTTGAGCAGGATGCCGGCGATGGCGGCGATGGCCAGGCCGGACAGGTTGACGGCCATGCTGCCCACATAGAAGGTGATGCCGCCCACCGAGTCAAAGCCCAGGGCGCAGACCAGGATGACGGCGGCGATGATCAGGTTGCGGGAGTTGGTGAAGTCCACCTTGTTCTCCACCACGTTGCGCACGCCGATGGCGGAGATCATGCCGTAGAGCACGAAGCTGATGCCGCCCACGATGCCGGTGGGGATGGTGTTGATGATGGCCTCAAACTTGGGGCAGAAGCTCAGCACCAGGGCAAAGACGGCGGCAATGCGGATGACCAGCGGGTCGTAGATCTTGGTCAGGGCCAGCACGCCGGTGTTTTCGCCGTAGGTGGTGTTGGCGGGGCCGCCCAGCAGACCGGCCATGGTGGTGGCCAGGCCGTCGCCCAGCAGGGTGCGGTTGAGGCCGGGGTCACGGATGTAGTTCTTGCCGGTGGTGGCGCTGATGGCGGCGATATCGCCGATGTGCTCCATCATGGTGGCCAGGGCGATGGGCACGATGGTGAAGATGGCGCTGATGAAGGTCTCGCTGCCGTCGATGGAGAAAAGACCCATGGATTCCTTATGCAGCGGGATGCCGAACCAGCTTGCCTCGGCGATGGCCGCAAAATCCACGGCGCCGGTGACCAGGGCCACGGCGTAGGCCACCAGCACACCGATGAGGATGGGCAGGATCTTGACCATGCCCTTGCCCCAGATGTTGCAGATGATGACGGTGGCCAGTGCCACGATGGCCAGCAGCCAGTTGCTCTGGCAGTTGGTGATGGCGCTGGGGGCCAGGATCAGGCCGATGGCGATGATGATGGGGCCGGTGACCACCGGCGGGAAGAACTTCATCATGCGGCGGATGCCGAAGGCCGTGATGAGGAAGCTGAACAGTACGTAGACCAGGCCGGAGAAGGCCACGGCAGCGCAGGCATAGGGCAGGTTCTCGGGGTTGGCGCCGTCGTTGCTCACGATGGTGAAGCCGCCCAGGTAGGCAAAGCTGGAACCCAGGAAAGCCGGGACCTTGCCCTTGCACAGGAAGTGGAACAGCAGCGTGCCCAGACCGGCACACAGCAGAGTGGTGCTGACGCTCAGACCGGTCAGCAGGGGCACCAGCACGGTGGCGCCGAACATGGCAAACATGTGCTGTGCGCCCAGAATGAGCATTTTGGGCGTGCCCAGTTGGCGGGCATCGTAGATGCCCTTGGAATAATCAATTGTCTTTTCGCCCATGGAATCCTCCTCTTTTGAAGTCCAGCCGCAAAAAAGGGAAGCAGCAATCACCGCTTCCCGCTGTCCCCCTTAGTATATCGTCTTTGGCGGCAAAAGGCAAGAAAAAGCGACAAAAAGAGGGCGTCTTGCAATCGGCCGCAGCGGCCGCTATAATAAGAAAAAAGAAAAAGGGGAAATGGCAGATGTTGGAACCGGGAATCCGGGGGCACGCGGCCCTGCGCGTCACCACCGAAAACACCGCCCGGGCACTGGGCAGCGGAGAACTGGAGGTGCTGGCCACGCCGGCGGTGGCGGCTTTGATCGAAAAGGCCTGCTGGAAGGCGGTGGCGGGGGAACTGGACCTGGGCACCGGCACGGTGGGCACCAGCCTTTCGCTGGCGCACACGGCGCCCACGCCCATCGGCATGGTGGTCTACTGCGACTGCGAACTCACCGCGGTGGCGGATCGCCGGCTGACCTTCACGGCCCGGGTGTATGACGATGTGAGCGAGGTGGCCCACGCCACCCACGAGCGCTACATTGTGGACAACGACCGCTTCACCCACAAGGCGTCCGCCAAACTCAACGCCGACTGAACGGAAACAGCCCCACCGCGGTGGGGCTGTTCCTCTTAATAGATGGCTTCCTCCCGCCAGTGTGCCAGGCGGTGCACCGTCTCGTCGCTTTCCACCCAGCCCTCGTCGGGGTCGGGCACGGCGTCGGGGGCGTAGTGGGCCATCACGCCGGGCACCTGCCCCTTCAGGTATTCCTTCGCCTGCTTCTGGCGGCAGGGTGTTGTGTGGCGCAGCAGGGCGTCCGGTTCGGTTGTGCGTTTTTTCATGGACGTTTCCTCCCTTCCCGGATAGCTTGCCCCGCCCGGGCGCTACCCAAACCCGCCAAATTGTGGTATACTACCCTTTCCGAAACTTTATCCCAAAGGAGCCCTGTCTAGTATGGAAGTCAAGATCAACCAGGTCATTCTGCATTTGCTGGATCCCGGCGCTTCGGAGCCGCTGCTCTCCGACCGGCCGATGGACCTCGACGCCGATCTCTTTGAATATTTCACCGCCGTGATCGAGAAGGCCTTTGCCAGCGACGAGGTCAAGAACTGCCGGTTTTTGCCCGACTCCGCCTTCGCCCAGGAGATGGCCCAGAACCAGGATTTCGTGGACCTGTCCCGGCGCATTGCGGGGGTGATCTTCGAGCAGATGCTGCAGTACCCGGCCATTCCGGCGGGGGACCTGGCGGTGGTGGACTTCGCCGGGGACGGAGTGCCCTTCTACGGGGTGCTCAAACTGAACTACCGGCCGGGCTACACCCACCACACCGAGACGCTGGGCAACGGCCGGTTCAGCAGCATGGTACCCCAGCGCACCCTGCTGCCCGGCACCCCCAAGGCCGACGAGGCGGCCCTCATCGACCGGGCCAACGGCACGGTGCGGCTCATTGAAAAGAAGTTCAACCTGGACGAGAAGAAGGACTTCTACCTGTCCACCCGGGTGTTCGGCTGCACCGAGGCCATGCAGGAGAAGGCCAAGCTGAAGGCCGTCTGCGAGACCGCCGTGGCCGCCGTGAAGGAAGCCTACCCCGAGCCGGAGGAACTGGACGACGTGCCCCCCTTTGACGGCGGCACCGAGACCGCCGTGGAGCTGATGGTGCGCAACCAGGCGGTGGACAACACCATCTCGGTGGAGGATGTGCGCACCCGCATGCGGGAGAACTATCCCCTGGCGGCGCCCAAGTTCGAGGCAGCCCTGGCGGAGACCGGCGTGCAGGAAAACGACCGGGTGACGGTGAGCCCCGCCCGGATGAAAAAGCTGGAAAGCCGCAGCTTCAAGACGGAGTCCGGCATCGAGATCAAGATCCCGGCGGAGCTCTGCAATTCCGACGATGCGGTGGAGTTCATCCACTCGGCTACCGGCGGGCTGAGTCTGCTGATCAAGGACGTACTGGTATGATGTTGCGCCGCCCGCCGGCACCCGGCGGGCGGTTTGATATATGGAAAGGAACGGTCCCATGGAATGGAAAGACGGCCGCCCCCGCTGCCGGTGGGCCAACCCGGACAATCCCCGCTACCTCCACTACCATGACGAGGAGTGGGGCGTGCCGGTGCACGACGACCGGCTGCTCTTTGAAATGCTGATCCTGGAGGGGTTCCAGGCAGGCCTCTCCTGGGAGTGTGTGCTCAACAAGCGGGAGGCCTTCCGCCGCGCCTTCGACGGTTTCGACTGGGAGAAGGTGGCCGCCTACGACGAAGCCCGCTGTGTGGCCCTGGCCATGGACCCCGGTATCATCCGCAACCGGCGGAAAATCGCTGCAGCGGTGAAAAACGCCCGGGCGTTTGCATCCATCCGGCAGGAGTGGGGCAGCTTCGACCGCTACCTCTGGCACTGGACGGAAGGCAAGACGATCTGCGAGCGGGACAGGACCACCTCGCCCTTGTCGGATGCCATTTCAGCCGATCTGCGCCGGCGGGGCATGAGCTTTGTGGGCTCCACCATCATCTACGCCTACCTGCAGGCGGTGGGGGTGCTCTGGAGCCACGAGGAAGGCTGCTTCCTGCAGGCACCGCCCTGCCAAAACCCGTGAGGGGAAGGGCGGAATTGTTGGCGATTTTTGCGTCTTTCCGTGGAGAACATTGTGTGGTACAATAAGAATGTACCGAAAGAAAAACAACGGACCGCGATCAAAAAGAGGAATACCAAGATGTTTGAAAGCCATCTGTTTGCCCGCTGCACGGCCCACCATGCCGTGCTGTACTGGGACAAGCCCGCCGCGGCGGGCGCCCGGGCGGAATATACCGTCTACCTGAACAATGAGCCGGTGGGCACCACCCACCGCACCCACTATACCCTGGACAAGCTGGACCCCCAGACCGAATACCGGGTGGACGTGGTGTTTGAGAACCAGCCGGTGGGCGCCTGCATGCTGCGCACCGGGGCAGAAAAACAACGCATCAACGTCACCGAGGCCCCCTACTGGGCCAAGGGGGACGGCACCACGAAAAACACCGCCGCCCTGCAGCGGGCCATCGATGCCTGCGGCCCCGGGGATGCGGTCTACCTGCCCGCCGGCACCTATCTGACCGGCGCGCTGCGGCTGCACAGCGATATGGAACTCTACCTGGACGAGGGGGCCGTTCTGCAGGGCACCGCCCAGCTGGTGGACTACCAGCCCCGCATTCCCAGCCGGTTCGAGGGCATCGAGCGCCGCTGCTATTCCAGCCTTCTGAACCTGGGCAAGATGGACCACGACGACGGGTACAACTGCGTCAATGTGGTCATCCGCGGCAAGGGCACCATCGCCGGCGGCGGCAAGGCGCTGGCCGATGCCATCATTGCCGACGAGCGGGAGCATCTCAAGGACTACCTGGCCGAACATGCCGACCTGGTGGAGAGCTGCGACGACGAGGACACCATCCCCGGCCGGGTACGCCCGCGGCTGGTGAACCTGAGCAACTGCCAGAACGTCTGGATCAGCGGCCTGACGCTGCAGGACAGCCCGGCCTGGATCGTCCAGATGATCTACAGCGACAACATTGTCACCGACCACTGCACCTTCCGCTCGGAGGGCATCTGGAACGGCGACGGCTGGGACCCCGATTCCAGCACCAACTGCACGCTGTTTGCCAGTGAATTCTACACCGGCGGCGATTCGGTGGCCGTCAAGAGCGGCAAGAACCCCGAGGGCAATGCCATCGGACGGCCCAGCGCCCATATCTATATCTTTGACTGCCGGGTGGGCTTCGGCCAGGGCATCTGCGTGGGCAGCGAGATGTCCGGCGGCGTGGAGGATGTGCAGGTCTGGGACTGCGATCTGGAAAATTCCTACTCCGGCATCGAGGTCAAGGCCACGGCCAAGCGGGGCGGCTATGTGCGGGGCGTGACGGTGCGGGACTGCACGGCACCCCGGGTCATGATCCATTCGGTGCCCTACAACGACGACGGCGAGGCGGCCGGCACCCTGCCGGTGCTGGAGCACTTCACCTTTGCGGGGCTGACGCTCACCGGCCGGGCGCTGAACGACAAACGGACATGGAAGGATGTTTCCCCGGTGACGCTGGCGGGCTTTGAAGGCCCCGACGGCACGCTGCGGGATGTGAACTTTGATGGGCTGACGATCACGGCCAAGGCGCCGCGCCTGCCGCTGCAGTACTGCAGCGAGGTGACGCTGCGGGGCGTGACCTGTCTGCCGCCGCAGGAGGACTGAACCTGCGGCCTGAAAAACCAGGCAAGGGGGTAGACAAGATGGAACTTTCTGAAATTACCGCCCAGGCGCGCCGCGCCACCGAGGAACTGCTGGAGGCAGCGCATCTGGAAACGGGGGATCTCTTTGTGGTGGGCTGCTCCAGCAGCGAGATCACCGGTGGGCGTATCGGGCAGCACTCCAGCATGGAGGCGGCCGCCGCCGTGCTGGCCGGGGTACTGCCGCCGCTGCAGGAACAGGGCGTCTATCTGGCGGCCCAGTGCTGCGAGCACCTGAACCGTGCCATTGTGGTGGAGCGGGAGGTGGCCAAGGCCTGCGGCTACCAGATCGTGGCGGCCATTCCCCAGCCCCATGCGGGGGGCAGCTGGGCCACCAACTGCTGGCACACCTTCCAGGACCCGGTCCTGGTGGAGGAAGTCCAGGCGGCGGCCGGCATGGACATCGGCGGCACTCTCATCGGCATGCATCTGCGCCGGGTGGCGGTGCCGGTTCGCCTGAGCATCGACCATATCGGGCAGGCCATCCTGCTCTGTGCGCGCACCCGGCCGCCTTTCATCGGCGGGGCCCGCGCCGTCTACAGTGAGGAGGAACCGCGATGATCCCGGAAGAACAGAAACAGCGGATGGCCGAGGCCGTGGCCCGGATCCGGCTGAATATGGCCGAGGCGGCCCGCCGTGCAGGGCGCGACCCGGCGGAGGTGAGCCTCTGCGCGGCCTGCAAGACCCGCACGGTGGAGGAGGTGCGCTACAGCGCCGATCTGCCCATCGACCTGTTCGGAGAAAACCACGTCCAGGAACTGGTGGAAAAGACCGACGCCGGCGCCTACAACGGCAAGCCGGGGCATTTCATCGGCCATCTGCAGACCAACAAGGTGAACAAGGTGGTGGGGCGTGCGTCGCTGATCCAGAGTGTGGACAGCACCCGTCTTTTGGACAAGATCGACGCAGCCGCCGCCCGGCTGGGCCTGACCCAGGAGATCCTCATCGAGATCAACATCGGCGCCGAGGAGAGCAAGAGCGGCGTGGGCCCCGACGACCTGTGGCCGCTGCTGGAGGCGGCCGCCGCCAGGGAGCACCTGCGGGTGCGCGGCCTGATGGCCATTCCCCCCGCCGATGCCGACGACGACCAGACCCGCCGCTTCTTCGCCGAGATGCGGGAACTGCTGGCGGCTGCGGCGTCCCGCCACTACGACAGCGCCCAGATGGACATCCTCTCCATGGGCATGAGCCACGACTACGCCATGGCCATCCAGGAGGGCGCCACCATCGTCCGGGTGGGCACTGCCATCTACGGCGCCCGGGACTACAGCAAAAAGTAACCATTACAGGAAAACGCCTGTGCGGAAAACCTTCCGCACAGGCGTTTTTGCTTGGCATAGTATGGTGTGTGGGGTTACTGGACCGCGGCGCGGCGCATCCAGCGCAGGGCCAGCGCGGTCAGCGCGGCCAGCGCCGCCAGCAGGGCAGCCGCCGGTATCTGCCAGCCCAGGGGCCGGAACAGCTCTGCCGCCGGATGCAGCCACTGGCTGTTGGTGGTGGTGCCCAGCATAAACACCAGGTAGGCGCCCCAGAATCCCTTGACGCCGAACCGCTGCACCAGTCCGCCCAGGAAAAAGCCGATCCACAGCGGCAGCAGCAGGACGGCCGGCCAGACCGCCCAGGGGATCCACTCCCAGGGCAGGGGACCGTAGCCGGTCAGGGCGCGGCGCACCAGGGCGTCCACCGTGCCTGCCAGCAGGGCGACGGCCAGCTGCAGCAGGTTCAGCCGCAGACAGTGCAGCAGAATGCCGGCCACAAGGCCCCGCCGCGTGGAGGAAAAGCTGAGAAACAGCGAAAACTGCACGCTGAGATAGACGATGGCCAGAATGGTGTTGACGAGAAAGAGAAAGCCCAGCAGCAGGCCCATCGCCAGCAGCGGCGCGTCCTCGGGGTCGCCGGTCACCACGGCGATGGCGCCCAGCCCCTCACACAGGGCGATCAGAACCGCCAGTACAGGCAGCATCCACAGGAAATCATTCCGGGTGTACCCCAGTATGGCACGTATCGTTCGATGCATACAACTTCCTCCTTTACACCTGGGTGATGGTGAAATGCTTCAGCCGGTGCAGCGCCACCCCGGTGGGCACCAGACTGATGACACCCAGTCCTGCGCTGTAGACATTGAGAATCGTGGCAGGGATCAGTATGGCCACAAACATAAAGACGGTGATCTGCAGATAGACCACTGCCACCACCAGGATGACCAGCGCCCGTTTCCATATTGGAAGGGCGCTGAAGGGAAGGGTGCCCATCCACAGCATAACGCCGCACAAAAGAAACTTCAGCCCCAGCCCCTGCAGCGGAAATGCGCTCAGATGTATCAAAAACGGGTTGGCCTCCAGGGGAAACAGCCGGGCGGTGAAGCTGTTGCAGGCAAAGTCCAGTACCATACACAGCAACGGCAGCAGCACCCAGAAAACCAGCACGGCGCCCCGCAGGGAACGGCGGGTGGCGCCGAAACTCAGGGCCAGCGGTGCATAACCACTGATGGCCTGGGCGGCACAGATGCCGAGCATGATGTCATACAGGATAAAGAATCCCTGCAGATAGGTCAGAAAGAAGGTGCCGCCGTCGGTGAGCAGGGAAAAAACGAGCAGCACCGGGTAAAACAGTGTCAGCGTTCCGATGATCACCAGCGCCGGTTTCAGCAGAAACCACAGGGTTTTTGCCATCTTACATCCCCTCCCGTTCGTGGCCGCAGAGGGCCACAAAGACCTTCTGCAGCGACAGAGCGTCACAGTCCACATCCAGCCCGCGGCCGGCGATCTCCGGCGCCGGGGCCCGCACGGTGCAAAGGGTCTGGCGGCCCAGCGTCTCGGTGTGCAGCACCTCGTACCCTTCACAGGCGGCGGCCACCGCGTCGTCCCGGCCGGACACCGCGCAGAACTGGGCCAGCAGAGCATCGGTCTCGCAGTCCTCAATCAGCCGCCCCTCCTTCAGGATCAGCACCCGCTCAAACACCGTGGCGGCCTCCTCCAGGATGTGGGTGGAAATCACAAAAGTCCGCCCGGTGGCGGCGTAATCCTCCAGCAGCAGCCGGTAAAAATCTTCCCGGGCCACCATGTCCAGCCCGGCCACCGGCTCATCCATCATGGTGACGGGCGCCCGGCTGGCCAGCGCCACCACGATGGTCACCGCGCTCATCATACCCTTGGACAGGGCGCTGATCCGCTTTTTGGGGTCCAGCCCGAACTGCGCCATCAGCCTGTCGGCGTAGGCGGCATCCCAATGGGGGTAGAAGAGCCGCCCGGCTTTCAGGTACTCCCGCACCCGCAGGCTGTTCACACTGGACCCCAGCTTGCCGGAAAGTTCCCGGCTGAAACACAGGTCGCCCAGTGCATTTTCATTTTCCCACACCGGCTCGCCGCCGTAGGTCACGGTGCCCGTATCCACCGGCAGCTGGGCCGTCAGGGCGGCCAGCAGGGTGGTCTTGCCGGCTCCGTTGCGGCCGATCAGCCCGTAGATGTGCCCCGGCTCCAGCGTCAGCGTCACCCCGTCCAGCGCCCGGGTCTTGCCGTAGGTCTTGCACAGGCCCTGGGCCTGCAGTGTCTTGCCATCCATCCTTAGTCCTCCTGTTGGCAGGCTGCCGAAAGCATCGCCTGCAGTTCTTCGGCCGTCAGGCCCAGCTTGCGGGCTTCGGCGGCCAGGGGTTTGACATACTGTTCCATGAATTCCTCCCGCCGCTTGGCGCGGATGCGCTCCACCGCACCCTCGGCCACAAACATGCCGATGCCGCGGCGCTTGTAGAGGATGCCCTCCTCCACCAGCAGATTCAGACCCTTGGCACCGGTGGCGGGATTGATGCGCAGCGTCCGCGCCAGTTCGTTGGTGCTGGGCACCTGGGTCTCCTCGGGGTAGATGCCGCGCAGGATGCCGTCCTCCAGCATCTTGGCAATCTGCAGATAGATCAGGGTGTGATCGTTCAGTACCGGGGGCAAGGTATCACCGCCTTCCTTGGTTAAGTGGTTCATTACTTGTGTAACTAACTATAACACCTGGATGCCCTTCTGTCAAGGCCCGGGGCGGGACCTTGCAAACTTTTTCACGGGCTGGTACAATAAAATCATCTTTTTTGTGTTTTCTTGAAGGGGAGATCAACCATGAATTGGCAGCAAGCCTGCGAACTGCCTTATTATGGCGGTTCCGACCTGGGTGCCTGCTGGGCGCCCGAACAGACCGTCTTCAAGCTGTGGGCACCCACGGCCTCCGGGGTGACGCTGCAGCTTTTTGCCACCGGGACCGACGCGGAACCCGGTGCCGCCCCGGGACCGGTGGTTCCCATGGAGCCGGCAGGGGACGGAGTGTGGTCTGTCGCCGTGGCGGGGGACCTGCAGGGGCAGTACTATCTGTATGAGCTGCAGTTCCCCGACGGCCACAGAGCCTCGGTGGTGGACCCTTATGCCCGTGCCACGGGCGCCAACGGACAGCGCGCCATGGTGCTGGACCTGGACGCGGCAGCCCCGGAGGGCTGGCAGCAGGACCGGCGGCCGGACATTCCGGCCTATGCCCGGGCGGTGTGGGAAGTGCATGTGGCGGATTTTTCGGCGGATGAGCACAGCGGCGTGCCGGAAGCCTGGCGGGGCAAGTTCCTGGGCTTTGTGCCGGACAATACCACGCTGGACGGCGACGGCGTGCATCCCACCTGCCTGAATTACCTCAAGCGGCTGGGCATCAGCCATGTGCAGCTGCAGCCCATCTTTGACTATGCCACGGTGGACGAAACCAAACCCGGCGGCTACAACTGGGGCTATGACCCGCTGAACTACAACGTGCCGGAGGGATCCTTTTCCACCGATCCCTTCCACGGGGAGGTGCGGGTGAAGGAGTGCCGTGCCATGATCCAGGCGCTGCACAAGGCGGGCATCGGGGTAGTGATGGATGTGGTGTACAACCACACCTATTACACCGACAGCTGGCTGGAGCGCACGGTGCCGGGGTACTGGAACCGGCGGTGGGCCAACGGCAACATGACCAACGGCTCGGGCTGCGGCGACGACCTGGCCAGCGAGCGGCCGATGGTGCGCAAATATCTGGTGGATTCGGTGGTCTACTGGGCCAGTGCCTACCATGTGGACGGCTTCCGCTTCGACCTGATGGCGCTGGAGGACGTGGACACGATGAACGCCATCCGGGCGGCGCTGGACGCCCTGCCCGGCGGGGAGAACATCCTGATGTACGGAGAACCCTGGACAGGGGGCGGCACCAATGTGGAGGGCGGCGCCCGTCCCAGCAACAAGCGCGCCCTGGATGCCCTCAGCGACCGCATCGGATTTTTCTGTGACGATACCCGGGACGCGGTGAAGGGCAATGTGTTCGACTCCTGCAACGCGGGCTATGTGAACGGCGCGCCCCAGTGCGGCTACGATGTGCTGCACGCGGTGGGTGCCTGGCGCAACGGCGCCCGCGGTTTTGTGCCCAAACAGGCCATGCAGGTGGTGCAGTATGTGTCGGCCCACGACAACCTGACCCTTTGGGATAAGCTGGCGGCGGTGGGGCGCCGCACCGACTACGACGCCGAGGACGCCGAGCTGCTGGCCCAGAACCGGATGGCGGCGGGCATCTGCCTGACCTGCCAGGGCATGCCCTTTTTCCAGGCGGGGGAGGAATTCGGCCGCACCAAGTACGGCGACCACAACAGCTACAAAGGACCGCTGTCCACCAACCGGCTGGACTGGCGGCGGGCCCACCGGCCCGGCTTTGCGGCGCTGACCTCCTACTACCGCGGCCTGCTGGCCATCCGCCGTACCTATCTGCGGCTGGCGGGGGCCTGCGGGGAGCCGGAACCCTTCCTGCTGGCGCTGCCGGGCTGGATCATCGGCTTTGTGCCGGAAACCGAGGGCAACGACCCGGTGGGACGGCTGGCGGTCTTTTACAATCCCGAACGCACCCGGCAGTGGGTGCCGTTGCCCATGGGTACCTGGCGCCGCCTGTGCGACGGCAGCCATGCGGGCACAACCCCCTTCGGGCCGCTGTGCCGGGATGCCCTGGAACTGGAACCCCGCAGCGTGACCATCCTGTTGGCAGAATAACCAAACAAAAAAAGCGTGTTCCCCAAGGAACACGCTTTTTATGTTTGTATCAGCCCAGCCGCTTTAGCCACCGACTGAAGGGCGCGGTCATCGCGGTCAGCAGGGCGGCCAGCACAAAACTTAATACCAGGAACACCGGAAACCACACCGGCAAGGGCCAGCCTGTCCGCTGGGCCGCCGGCAGCAGTACCAGCGTCAGCAGCACATGGTGGACAAGATAGACCCCGTAGGACCAGCCGGCCGGACGGCGCAGCGCGGCCCAGAATCGCCGGGGTATGTACTGCCCCAGCCGGTAGACCACCCAGAACAGGGCGGCGGAGACCGCCAGCAGAACAGCCAGGCGGGGCACGGCGGGCACCCACAGCAGCGGCAGGGCCGCCAGCCCCCAGAAGGCCCGGGGCAGCGGCGTGAGGTTTTCCCGCAGCTGCGTGCCGAACCAGACGCCCAGGGCAAAGGCAGGCAGACGCCCCAGCACGGTGTGCCCGGCTTCCAGCGGGGCGGGGCAGAGAAACGGCCAGACCAGCTGCCACACCAGCAGCAGGGAACCCAGCAGCAAGCGGCGGCGCCGGGTCTCCATGCACCAGAGCAGCAGCGGGAACAGCAGGTACAGCAGAAGAATGACGCCCAGGAACCATTCACCGATCTTGTAAAAGGTGGGGGTCACCGGGGCCAGATAGCCGTCCAGGCCCAGCAGGGAAAAGACCACCCGCCAGCGGGAAATGTCCGGGTTGTTGCCGTGCAGCACATCCCCGTAGAGGAACAGCACGAGAAACCCCAGCCAGAAGGGGGGATACATGGCGGCGGCCCGTCCCACCAGGTAGGGGCGCCAGCGGAACCGTCCCTGCCACTGCAGGCAGAGCGCCGCCCCTGACAAAAGAAAAAACCAGGCAAGTCCCACCTCCACCCAGTCAGCCATGGCGCGGCCGATGAGGAAGGCGGGCACTGCAAAGCCCAGCCGGGCGGCTTCGATGCAGAAGTGGTAGCACAGCACCGGCAGCAGCGCTGCCAGGCGGATCACATCCAGGCCGGGATGGTAGCGGGCGGGAATCTTCACGATAGATATCCTTTCTGTTTATACAACCCTGCGGTGCAGCGCGGCGTTGATGGCGGCACCCAGAAAGAGCAGATTGATGATGATGTCCAGCCAGAGGATCATCAGGATGATGGCGGTCAGCGAGCCGTAGATATAGGACAGCTTCCAGAAATGCACAATATAGAAGGAGAAGATGCGGGAAAAGACCAGCCAGCCCACGGTGGCAAAGACGGTGCCCGGCACCTGGCTGCGGAAGGTCCGTTTGCCGCCCGGCACGAAGGTGTAGATCAGCAGGATCAGCACGAACAGCGCCGGGATGGCGATGAAATCGCTGAAGTTGATCCAGTGGCGGAACCATTCCAGAATCCACCGCCAGCGGGTGTTGGCGGAGAGCAGGGCGCTCAGCGGGCGGAAGATGGAACTCAGGCCCTGGAGCAGCAGGACCGCCAGCAGCAGCCCCTCGAAGACGATGGTGTAAAGGATGGCCAGCAGCCGGTCGTAGAGGGTGAACCGGGCGCCGGGGGTCAGCCGCTGCAGGCCCTTCTGCACGGCGAACATGCCGCTGGAAGCCGAGTACAGCGTGGTGATGGCGGCGAAGGAGGCTACAAAGGTGGTGGACTGGGCGCTGAGATTGTTCAGCACCTCCAGCACGGTGTCCTGGATCTCCGGCACCTGGGGCAGCACCTGGTAGAGCAGCTCGGCCAGATCGGTCACCGAGTAGTCCGGCAGATGGTTGATGAGCACCAGCACCCAGATCAGCAGCGGAAAGGACGCCGTGAGCAAAAACAGGGTGGCGCAGCCCGCAAAAATGGGCAGGTTCTGCCCCAAGAAAGGCCCCAGGACCGCCAGAAGGATCTCTTTGGCGCGCGCCATGGATGATCTCATGCAGGGCCTCCTTTCCGGCAGACGGTGTACGATCTGTTTTTTCACATTATAATATGCCCCGTCCTCGAAATCAACGCCGGAACTCCAAAAGAAGTCAGCGCCGGAAAATTCGCTCTTGTCAAATGGGGAAAAAAGCGCCTATAGTTTTACAGGAAAGTAAATTTTGGATAAAGGAAGCGTTTTTGTATGCACAGTGTTCAAGCCGTACCGCAGCGCGTGAATGCGGGACACGAGGGGCGCATCGTCCTGCGGGGTGAGCTGGCCCTGACGGTGGCGGTCATCATCAACAGCTTCGCCGTGGCACTCACGGTCTATGCGGGGCTGGGCATCTCGCCGGTGTCCAGCTTTCCCTATGCGGTTTCGCTGGTGTTTCCGTTCCTGACGCTGGGCACCTGGACCTATCTGTTCCAGGGGGCGCTGGTCATCACGCTGATGATTCTGCGCCGCCGCTTTGTGCCCACCTATCTGTTCAGCTTTGTGGCGGGCTTTTTCTTCGGCACGCTGCTGGATGTCTTCGGCGCCTGGCTGCCCCACCTGCCGCTGGGCCTGGGATGGCAGATTCTGTATTTTGCCGTCAGCGCCCCATTGTCGGGTTCGGCATTGCGCTGTCCAACCGCTGCAAGCTGCCCATCATCCCCACCGACCTCTTCCCGCGGGACCTGTCCGAGATCATCCGCAAATCCTACCCCAACGTCAAGACCACCTATGATCTGACCTGCGTGGCGGTGGCGGCCATCCTGACGGCCGGGGTCATGCACAATCTGCAGGGCATCGGCGTGGGCACCGTGGTGGGTGCTCTGACCTATGGCCGGATGGCCGGCTTTTTCGGCGACTGGATGGACCGGCATTTCACCTTTGTTTCGGTTCTTTCCCACGAAAAATAAGGCTCGGTATCTGCTTTTTTTGGAAGCGGGCGGTTAAAAATATATCAAAAACATCTTGCGCAAACCGGGGTTTGTGCGTATAATAGAGTCAGGCCATTGGGGCATCGTGCCCTGACAAAAACAATTGTAAAACATACCGAGAGGAGCTTTTACTATGGGTTTGGGTAAAAAGACCATTGATGATGAAAATTACGCCGGCAAGCGTGTGCTTGTCCGCTGCGACTTCAACGTCCCCATGAAGGACGGTGTCATCACCAACGACAACCGCATCAATGCGGCGCTGCCTACCATCAAGAAACTGATCAAGGACGGCGCCAAGGTCATCCTGTGCAGCCATCTGGGCAAGCCGAAGAACGGCCCCGAGGCCAAGTTCAGCCTGGCCCCCGTCGCTGTGCGCCTGAGCGAGAAGCTGGGCCAGCCCGTCCAGTTTGCCGATGACGACGAGGTTGTCGGTGCGCAGGCCAAGGCCGCTGTCGCCACCATGAACAACGGCGACGTGGTGCTGCTGCAGAACACCCGCTTCCGCAAGGAAGAAACCAAGAACATGCCTGAGTTCAGCAAGGAGCTGGCCAGCCTGGCCGACGCCTATGTGGACGATGCCTTTGGCTCCTGCCACCGTGCCCACTGCTCCACCGCCGGCGTGACCGAGTTCGTTCAGGACACCGCCGTTGGCTACCTGATGGAGAAGGAAATCAAGTACCTGGGCAATGCGGTCAACGATCCCGTCCGTCCCTTCACCGCCATCCTGGGCGGCGCCAAGGTCGCGGACAAGCTCAACGTCATCTCCAACCTGCTGGAAAAGGTGGATACCCTGATCATCGGCGGCGGTATGGCCTACACCTTCCTGAAGGCGGAAGGCTACGAGATCGGCAAGAGCCTGTGCGATGACAGCAAGATCGACTACTGCAAGGAAATGATGGCCAAGGCCAAGGAGAAGGGCGTCAAGCTGCTCCTGCCCGTGGACACCGCCTGCGTCACCGACTTCCCCGATCCCATCGATGCGGAAGTGGAGACCAAGATCGTTCCCGTCACGGCCATTCCCGCCGACATGGAAGGCTGCGACATCGGCCCCGAGACCATGAAGCTGTTTGCTGATGCCGTCAAGGCCAGCAAGACCGTTGTGTGGAACGGACCCATGGGCGTCTTCGAGAACCCCACCCTGGCTGCCGGCACGCTGGCCGTTGCCAAGGCCATGGCTGAGAGCGATGCCACCACCGTTATCGGCGGCGGCGACAGCGCGGCTGCTGTCCAGCAGATGGGCCTGGGCGACAAGATGACCCACATCTCCACCGGCGGCGGTGCCTCTCTCGAGTACCTCGAGGGCAAGGAACTGCCTGGCATTGCCGTTATCCAGAACGCGTAACAACCGCAGGGCGCGGCGGCACGGCCGCCGCGCCCTTTTTTGGGATTTTCCCCCTGAAGCAGAACAAAGCAAAGGAGTTTTATCATGGATAAGCAGAATCGTAAAGCCATCATTGCCGGCAACTGGAAGATGAACATGACCCCCACCGAGGCGGGCCATCTGATCGACGCGCTGATCCCTGCGGTGCAGGGCGCCGACTGCGAGGTCGTCATCTGCGTCCCCTTCACCGACCTGTGCGTGGCTGTTGCCAAGTGCAGCGGCACCAACATCCATGTGGGTGCCGAGAACGTCCACTTTGAGAAGTCCGGTGCCTTCACCGGTGAAATCTCCGCCGACATGCTCACCGACCTGGGCGTGGAGTACGTGGTGGTCGGCCACAGCGAGCGCCGTCAGTACTTCGCCGAGACCGACGAGACCGTCAACAAGCGCGCCCGTGCGGCCCTGGCCGGCGGCCTGAAGCCCATCATCTGCGTGGGCGAGAGCCTGGCCCAGCGTGAGCAGGGCGTCACCGAGGAACTGGTCCGCATGCAGGTCAAGATCGCCCTGAACGGTGTCACCGCCGAGGAGCTGAAGAACGTGGTCATCGCCTACGAGCCCATCTGGGCCATCGGTACCGGCAAGACCGCTACCGCCGACCAGGCGCAGGAAGTCTGCGCTGCCATCCGCAAGGTGGTGGGCGAGCTGTACGGCGAGGAGGCCGCCAAGGGCCTGACCGTCCAGTACGGCGGCAGCATGAACGCCAAAAACTGCGAAGAGCTGCTGAGCAAGCCCGACGTGGACGGCGGCCTGATCGGCGGCGCCTCCCTGAAGGCCGACCAGTTTGCCATCATCGTGGACGCGGCCAGCAAGGGCTGATTTTTCCCAGACCACAAGGAGAGTTCCGGTGACCCCAGCGGGGCACCGGGCCCTCTTTTGTCATTTTCAGAATATCAAGATTTTCTAAGGAGATCCTACTCTTATGAGCAAAAAGCCTGTACTTCTCTGCATCATGGACGGTTTCGGCTGGACGCCCGACCAGACCTTCGGCAACGCCGTGACCGCCGCCAAGAAACCCAACCTGGACAAGATCTTTGCCACCTATCCCATGACTACCATCCAGGCCTCCGGCATGGCCGTGGGCCTGCCCGACGGCCAGATGGGCAACTCTGAGGTGGGCCACACCAACATGGGCGCCGGCCGCATCGTCTACCAGCAGCTGACCCTCATCACCAAGTCCATCCAGGACGGCGAGATGTTCAAGAACCCCGTGCTTTACAACAACATGAAGAAGGCCATCGATGCCGGCAAGGCCATCCATCTTATGGGCCTGGTGGGCACCGGCGGCGTGCACAGCCATGCCGACCACTGGTTCGGCGTGCTGGACATGGCCAAGCACATGGGAGCCACCAAGGTCTACCTGCACTGCATCATGGACGGCCGTGACACCGACCCCCACAGCGGCAAGGGCTTCCTGGCCGATCTGCAGGCCAAGCTGGATGAGCTGGGCATCGGCCGGATCGCCACGGTGAGCGGCCGTTACTACGCCATGGACCGTGACAACAACTGGGACCGCGAGGAAAAGGCCTACGCTGCCTTCGTCTACGGCGAGGGCAACCATGCCGCCAACGCCCAGGAGGCCATCGACGCCAGCTATGCCGCCGATGTGACCGATGAGTTCGTCGTGCCGGTGGTCACCTGCGAGGGCGGCCGTGTGGAGAGCGGCGACACCGTCATCTTCATGAACTTCCGTCCCGACCGTGCCCGCCAGATGACCCGCATCTTCTGCGACGACGACTTCAAGGGCTTTGAGCGCCGCGGCGGCCGTCTGCATGTGAACTACGTCTGCATGGCTGAGTACGACGCCACCATGCCCAACTGCGAAGTGGCCTACCCGCCGGTGGAGCTGAAGAATGTGCTGGGTGAGTACCTGTCCAAGAACGGCAAGACCCAGCTGCGCATCGCCGAGACCGAGAAGTATGCCCATGTGACCTTCTTCTTCAACGGCGGCGTGGAGGCCCCCTACGAGGGCGAGGACCGCAAGGTTGTTCCCAGCCCGAAGGTTGCTACCTATGACCTGAAGCCCGAGATGAGCGCCTATGAGGTTGCCGACGAGTGCAAGGCCCGCATCGAGAGCGGCAAGTACGATGTCATCATTCTGAACTTCGCCAACTGCGACATGGTCGGCCACACCGGCGTCTTTGAGGCCGCCGTCAAGGCCGTGGAGGCCGTGGACAAGGCCGTGGGCGAAGTCGTGGATGCCGTGCTGGCCCAGGGCGGCGTGGTCTTCCTGACCGCCGACCACGGCAACGCCGAGAAGATGGAGAACCCCGACGGCAGCGCCTTCACCGCCCACACCACCAACGTGGTGCCCTTCGCGGTGATCGGTGCCGGCGATGTGAAGCTCCGTGAGGGCGGCTGCCTGGCGGATATCGCACCCACCATGCTGCCCTATATCGGTCTGCCCGTGCCGGAGGAAATGACCGGCAAGAGCATCATCGTGGACTGATTTCTGCTTGAACAAAAGACCGCTGCACAGACCGTGCAGCGGTCTTTTGTCGTAAAAAGTTGCGCCGTCGCTTGTGCATTTTCGCAAAATAGGGTATAGTGATAAAAATATTTGCCTAGCTTACAGGAGTTTGTGTTTTATGAAAACAATTCAACAACTGCTGCGTCGCCCGCCTGTGTGGATTCTGGGCCTGGTCCAGCTGCTGGTCCTGCTGGGGGCGGTCTGGTCGGCGGTCCAGCCGGCGGCGGTCTACACCTTCACGCCGGACCAGTGGGAGGAGACCGCGGAACACTCCGAGATCGGCTACGACGAGGAGGGCCGCCGCGGCGTCACCGAGATGACCGAGGGGGAAGCCATCCTGCAGACACCGGTGATGTCGCTGCCGGCAGGCCATTACCGCGTTACGCTGTCCTATGACTATGAACCCAGCTGCACCGAGGAAGGCATCGAACACCGGTCCAGCCTGTATTTCACCACCGACGAGAAGATGGCGGTCAGCGGGGAACAGGCCTGGGTGGATGTGCAGGCCCAGCAGGACACCGTGGTGCTCAACGTAAATTACGCCAGCGACACCATCCGTCTGGTGGCCAACAACGACGGCGGAATCTTTACCATCGGCACTGTGGAAATCAGGCAGGACATGGTCTACGCCTGGGCCTGTGTGCTGGGGTGGGCGGTACTGTTCGCGCTGGTGGACCTGTGCCTGCTGCTTCTGGTGCCGGGCAGTCCCCGGGCGCTGCAGGACGCCGACCTGCGGGGGTGCCTGTGGCTGCTGGCGGGGGTCACCTTGCTGAGCTGCGTTCCCATGCTGATGAACGGGGGCGGTTGTCAGGGGGCCGACTGGCGGTTCCATCTGTCCCGCATCGAGGGCATCGCCCAGGGGCTGCGGGACGGGCAGTTCCCGGTGCGCATCTATTCCCAGGCCAAGGATGGTTACGGGTACGCGCCCTCCCTGTTTTACGGAGAACTGTTTCTCTACTTTCCGGCGGTGCTGCGTCTGCTGGGCATGAGCGTACAGGGGGCCTACCGCACCTATGTGATGGCCGTTCAGGCGGCCACGGCGGGCATCTCCTTCTTCAGTTTCCGTCAGATGTTCCGCCACAACAAAACCGCCCTGCTGGGCAGCATCCTGTATATGCTGGCGCCCTATCACCTGTACAACCTCTACTGGCGCAGTGCCGTGGGCGAGTATACTGCCCTGGCCTTCCTGCCGCTGATTCCGGCAGCGCTCAGCCTGCTCTACGGCCACAACCTGCCCTCTGCCCGCGAAAAACGGGTGGCCGGTGCCCAGCTGGTCATTGCCTTTGGCGCACTGCTGCAGACCCACATGATTTCGCTGGAACTGGCCACGCTGGCCACCGCCATCTTCTGCCTGTACCATTTCCGCCGCACCTTCACCCGGCAGATCCTGACCGTGTGGGCGGCCGCAGCGGGGCTGACCGTGCTGCTGAATCTCTGGTTCCTCATGCCTTTTGTCACCGTCATGACGGGGGGCTACAGCAATATGTACGGCGGAAAGAGCTTCGCCGGCGGACTGGCGGTGCAGCAGAACGGCCTGTGGCTCTCCCAGCTGCTCAACTGGCGGGATGACCACAACAGCATCGGGGTAGTGCTAGTGGCCGGAGCCATTGCCTTTGTCTGGTGCTGGCTGACCCAGGGCGAAACCATGCCCCGCAAGGAGAAAAAAATCGGGCTGTGGGCGATGCTGCTGGGGGCGCTGGCCTGCTGGATGAGCACCAACACCTTCCCATGGGGATGGCTGGGTGCGCTGCCGGTGGTGGGAAAGTTCCTGCTGGCGGTCCAGTTCCCGTGGCGGTATTTTTCGCTGGCCACTCTGCTGCTGGTGCTGGTCAGCGTCTGCGCTGTGTCGGCACTGCGGCGGGGACAGTATGCCCGGCCGGTGGCGGTGCTGCTGCTCTCGGCCTCCCTGCTGGGGGTAGGCATCTTCTACCACAGCTACCTGCCCACGGTGGATACCACCTACCTGGGGGACAGTGCCCAGATGATCTATGCCGACCATAAAGTCAGCAATATGGCCTGGTATTACGACAGCCTGTATCTGCCGGACGGTGCGGTGGAAACCCGGGACGGCTTTGACTGCGGGACGGCGGTTACCACGGTGGAGATTGCCTCGGTGACCCAGGAAAAGGGTGTAACGGTGCTCAGCTGCAGTGAAGTGCAGGGGAAACAGGGCTATGCGGAACTGCCGCTGCTCTACTACCCCGGATATACGATTCTGAACACCGACGGGCAAGTTTTCCGAACCCCCAACGGCATGGTGGGCGTCACGGTGCCGGCGGGGTATTCCGGCGAGATCCAGGTGGCCTTCCGGGAGCCCAAGCGGTGGCTGGCTGCCGATCTTGTCAGCCTGGCCACCCTGCTGGCGCTGGCGGCGGGATTCGCGGTGCGCAAACGGAAAAAACGCGCATAAAAAAACAAGCTGTACGTTATGTACAGCTTGTTTTTTATTGGTAAATCTTCAGGCGCCGGACAGCGGCAGGAACCAGGCGACCGCCACATAGAGCAGATACAGCCCCAGGCAGAGGGCGCCCTGCCACCGGTACAGCCGGCGGCGAAGCAGCGGCGGCAACAGCAGCACCAGCGTCATGGCGGCGCAGGCGGGCAGATCGTAGTGGCGGAACTGGGAGCCGAAAGGCAGCCGTTCGCGGTACATCAGGCTGGAGATGGGCAGGGCCAGCGTCAGGTTCAATATGGCGCTGTTGATCAGCTGGATGGGCAGGGTGCGGGGCGGAAAATAGCGGCAGCGCACCGAAAAGCGCTTCCAGACCGAGCCGAAGGGATGATCCAGGGCATCGGCCAGCAGCGGCAGACAGAACCCGAAACTGATGAGGGTGGCCGCCCACAGGGCCTGGATAGTGCCGGTGAGACTGGCAAAGCTGGCCACGCTGTAGACAAGGGCCTGGGCACCGCCGGCCAGCAGCACCAGCCCGCCCAGGACGCCGGCCAGATTCTTGAGGGCGTTGGCCACGCTCATGACAGGGAAGGCCATGGTGTGGGCGGTGTAGCCGTAGATGGCGGTGGTGCTTTCCGGCTGGGGGAAGGCAGGCGCCCGGTCGGTGGTCACGATGATGCTGCGCTCCCCGTAGATGTAGTGGTGCTGGTAGACGATGCTGATGAGCACGAACACCACAAAGAGGAACATGAGCAGCCCGGTGCCGGTGTAGCTCAGGGTGCCGTCCCGCACAAAGAGGGCCAGTACGCCGCAGGCTGCCAGCAGCAGAAGGCACTTGCGGAAAAACTCGCTGCGGTCCACCGTGACGGTGTGCCGGGGGTTCAGCAGGCAGACGGCCAGCGCCAGCCCCAGGCTGGCCACCGCCCCGGCCAGGGCGGTGCCCACGGCCAGGCCGGTGATGGAAAGGCCCGCCGCCAGAAAGGCCAGCATCAGCTGGGGGAGCGCCAAGCAGAAGGGGGCCACGGTGCCGCCCACCACCCACATGGGCAGCCCGCACAGCGCACAGCACCAGGTGGTGCAGCGTCCAGCCAGACGGCTGCCCACGGCGGTGAGCAGCAGGCCCAGCCCGTAAACCAGCAATGTCAGAAGCAAAACTGCCATCATTCCGTTACCTGAAAAGGGCAGCGCCATGCGCTGCCCTGCTTTGTTTTGTATGGATCAGTACGCGATGCCCCAGACGACCATCTTGGTGGCGGGTTTGCCGCACACCGGGCAGACATCGCTCAGATGTTCCTGCTGGAAGGGCATGCAGCGGCTGGAGAGGCCGGCCTGTTCCTTCATGGCTTCCTCGCAGGCCAGATCGCCGCACCACATGGTCTTGATGAAGCCGGTGGACTTGGAAACCTTTTCCTTGATCTCCTCCATGGTGGTGGCGCTCATGGTGCGGGCCTCGCGGTTCTTCAGCGCGCGGTCGTACAGGTCCTTCGCCAGGGCGTCCAGCGCGGCGGGAATGGCGGTGGGCAGGTCCTCGAACTTGACGAACTGCTTCTCGCGGGTGTCGCGGCGCACCAGCACGCACTGACCCTGCTCGATGTCCCGGGGACCAACCTCCAGGCGCAGGGGAACACCCTTCATCTCCCACTGGGCGAACTTCCAGCCGGGCTGCTTGTCGCTGTCGTCCAGCTTCACGCGGGCATACTGGCCGATGGCGGCCGCCAGCTCGCGGCTCTTCTCCAGCACGCCGGGCTTGTGGGCGGCCACCGGCACGATGACCACCTGCACGGGGGCAATGGCCGGCGGCAGGATCAGGCCGTCGTCATCGCCGTGGGTCATGATGATGGCACCGATCAGACGGCTGGAAGCGCCCCAGCTGGTCTGGAAGGGGTACTGCAGCGTGTTGTCCCGGCCGGTGAAGGTCACATCGTAGGCGCGGCTGAACTTGTCGCCGAAGTAATGGCTGGTGCCGCTCTGCAGCGCCTTGCCGTCCTTCATCATGGCCTCGATGGTGTAGGTGGCCTCGGCGCCGGCAAACTTCTCCTTGTCGGTCTTGCGGCCCTTGATGACCGGGATGCACAGGTCATGCTCGCAGAAGTCCGCGTAGCAGTTCAGCTGTTGCTCGGTCTCGGCCTTGGCCTCCTCGGCGGTCTCGTGGATGGTGTGGCCTTCCTGCCACCAGAACTCCCGGGTGCGCAGGAAGGGGCGGGTGGATTTCTCCCACCGCACCACGCTGCACCACTGGTTGTACAGCATGGGCAGGTCACGGTAGCTGTGCAGCACATGGCTGAAGTGGTCACAGAACAGCGTCTCGCTGGTGGGACGCACCGCAAGGCGCTCCTCCAGGGGTTCGCTGCCGCCCATGGTGACCCAGGCAACCTCGGGGGCAAAGCCGTTGACCAGTTCGCCTTCCTTTTTCAGCAGGCTTTCCGGCATCAGCATCGGCATCGCCACGTTTTCATGGCCGGTGGCCTTGAAACGGGCATCCAGGTTCTTCTGGATGTTCTCCCAGATCGCATAGCCGTAGGGACGCAGCACCACAAAGCCCTTCACGCTGGAATATTCCACCAGCTCGGCCTTGGTGCAGATATCGGTGTACCACTGGGCAAAATCGACCTCCTGTGCGGTGATCGCTTCCACCATCTTTTTCTTATCGCTTGCCATGTCTTCTCCTTCACATCATACGGCGCAAAAAATTACAGCCGCTCCTCCAGATAATTGACCACATCGCCCACGGTGTGGAAGTTCTCGATGTCCTCATCGGGAATCTCCACGCCGAACTCGTCGGACAGGGTGGTGATCATGTCGATCACGTCCAGGCTGTCGGCGCCGAAATCGTTGACGATGTCACTTTCCGGGGTGATTTTTTCGGGATCAACTTCCAGCTGGTCGGCCAGGTAATCGCGGATACGCGCAAAAACTTCGGAATCCATAATTTAGCTCCTTCTGCAAACAAATATTCATTAATTATATAGCGTATCCGCCGGTGTATGTCAAGGGGTTTGGAGAAAAATGAGCGCCAGGCCGGACAGTGTTGAAACCCTCTTCCGCCGCATAGTCTGTTCGGGGGGAGTGTGATGGTATGCAGCTGAAATTTACCAAGATGCAGGGCGCCGGCAACGACTATATCTACCTGGACTGCCGCCAGAGCGGTGTGCCCGCCGAGGCAGGCCGGTGGGCGGCGGAACTGTCCCGGCGGCGCTTTTCGGTGGGAGCGGACGGGCTGATCTGCATTGCGCCGCCCCTGCTGGCGGACGCCGACGCCACCATGGTGATGTTCAACGCGGACGGCAGCGAGGGAGCCATGTGCGGCAACGGCATCCGCTGCGTGGCGGAATACCTGTACACCCACGGCGTCCAGAAGGAGCTCATCGAACTGGACACCCGGCGGGCGGGCCGCAAGACGCTCTACCGCGTGGGTCCCCATGTGTGGCGGGCGGGGATGGGCCGGTTCTCCGCCCGGGCGGCGGATCTGCCGGCTGTGGGACTGGGGGCGGGGCCCTTGCTGGACATTCCCCTGGCGGCAGCGGGGCGGAGCTGGAAGGTCAGCTGCATCAGTATGGGCAATCCCCACTGTGTGGTGTTCTGCCGCGAAGCCCCGCCCACGGGGGCGGTGCTGGCCCGATGGGGCGAAGCGCTGGCCTGTCACCCGGCCTTCCCGGAGGGGGTCAATGTGGAGTTCGTACAGGAGGCGGGACCGAGGACCCTGGCGGCCACCGTGTGGGAGCGGGGCAGCGGCGCCACGCTGGCCTGCGGCACGGGCGCCTGCGCGGCGGTGGTGGCCTGGACGCTGGCGGGCAACTGTCCCCGGGGCTGCGAGGTGTCGGTGCGGCTGCCCGGCGGCGCGCTGCAGGTCTGCGTGCTGGAGGATGATACCGTTTTGCTCAGCGGCCCGGCGCAGACCGCCTTTGAAGGGGTGGTCACGGTATGAGCGGTGCGGCTTTACACCGGTAGGCCGGACTGCTATAATGGGGATGTCTCTTATAAAGTAAGGAGGATATCCAACATGCTGCGAGAAAAACTCCGGGCGGCCCTGTTCGTCCCGGGTGAACGAAAAAGTGACCGCTTCTTCCGGTGGTTTCCCTGGATCTGGCTGGTGGCGGGCTACTGCATCACCATGCTGGTGCTCTGCCTGCATGGCCGCGCCTACATCGACAGTGACATGGCCAGCGAGATGATCCTGTCGGACATCCTGAACAAGGAGGGCGGCCTGCTGACCACCCAGTGGTGGTATTCCACCGAGCTGCAGGTCTTTTGTCTGCAGCCACTCTACCGCATCGGGCTTTTGCTCTTCCCCCACAGCTGGTTCGCCGCCCGCATGCTGGGGCAGGGGGCGTTCCTGCTCCTGCTGGTGCTGTCCTACCTCTACGCGGGCCACGGCCTGGGCCTGAAACAGTGCGGGGCCTGGGGCGCGGCGGCGCTGGTCTGCCCCTTTGGCGTGTGCTATCTGTGGTATGGACTGCTGGGCGGCTTCTATCTGCCCTACATGATCCTGCTGCTGCTGGCCTTCGGTGCCATTCTGCATCTGCTGCGCCCGGCGGGCCGGAAACGGCGGGTGGTGCAGTGGCTGTTGCTGCTGGCGGTGAGCGGCATCTTCGGCCTGAACGGCCTCAAGGGCCTGATGGGCTTTTATATTCCCATGCTTCTGACGGCGGCAGTGGCCCTGCTGCTGCAGTGGCATCAGCATCCCGAAGCCTGCCCCGTCCGGGAGAAAAAGCTGCTGCTGGTCACGGTGGCAGCCTCCGCAGTGGCGGTGGCCGGCTACGGCATCTACGAAAAGGTTCTGGTGCCCTCCCACCAGACGCTGAGCTATGACGGCCGACTCTGGAACACCTTCAGCATCCAGGCATTTGTGGAAAAGCTGGCCGATTTCCTCACACTGTTCGGCTATCCCATCGATTCCTCGGTGGGCGGGGAAGTGGAGCTGTTCTCCCTCATCGGCATCCTGTGTGCCGTGGGCCTGGTGACGGCGGGGGCCATCGTCTTCAGCCTGGTGCGGCTGCTGCAGCACTGGAAGGAACTGCAGCCCATCCAGCTGCTGGCACCGCTGCTGCTGGGTTTTGTCTGCCTGGAGCAGGGGGCGGTCTTTGCCTGGACGGGCAAACTGACCGATACCAACCCCTATCAGTGGCTGACCATCATCCCGCTGGTCTTCCCGGTGCTGCAGCTGGAAGGGGAGACCGAGCATTTCCGGGTGCCCCACGCCCGGCGGGCGGCGGCCATGGCCTTCTGCGTCTGCTTTGTGGCGGTGAGCATCGGTTCCGGCATGCGGTATTTTACCAGCGGCTACCGGGTCAATCCCCACCTGGCGGAGGTCTGTGACTGGCTGGTGGACAACGGCTACACCCAGGGGTATGCCAGCTTCTGGAACGGCAATGTGCTGACCGAATGGTCCGACGGACAGATCGAGGTGTGGGTCCCCTACAATTTCAACACGATGCAGCCCTATGAATGGCTGCAGAAGACCAGCCATGCCAACCCGCCGGAGGGACAGATCTTCCTGCTGACCACCATGGACGAACTGGGGTCGATGAACCTGTCCCAGCTGTACTGGTGGTCCACGGTGGTCTACGAGGACGGCGACGAGCAGGAAAACCGTGCCCACCGCTATGTGGTCATGGTGTATAAAAATTATGAGGATATGATGGCGGCCATTCACGGCGCCCAGTCCTGGGCAGCCACGCCGGAAGCCGCCGCGCAATCTTGACTTGCGCCCTGCCGGAAATTGTGGTACAGTAGACCTGACTGAATAAGTATACATAAGAGGGGGATTCTCATGCAACTCAATCCGCATTATGCCGAGCTGAACGAGAGCTATCTGTTCAGCACGATTGCCCATAAAGTTGCCGAATATCAGAAAGCACACCCGGAGGCCGATGTGATCCGGCTGGGCATCGGCGATGTGACGCTGCCGCTGGCCGCCCCGGTCATCGAGGCGCTGCACAAGGCGGTGGACGAGATGGCCCACAAGGAGACCTTCCGCGGCTACGGCCCCGAGCAGGGGTACGATTTCCTGCGGGAAGCCATCCGGAAGTACTACGCCGGCCGCGGTGTGGAACTGGAGCTGGGGGAGATCTTTGTCTCGGACGGCGCCAAGAGTGATCTGGGCAACCTGCTGGATCTCTTCGATGTGAACAACACCGTGCTGGTGCCCGACCCGGTCTACCCGGTTTATGTGGATGACAACGTGATGGCAGGCCGCACCATCCGGTACATGGCCGCCAACGCCGAGAACCACTTCCTGCCCATGCCCGACGAGACCACCCAGGCGGACATCGTCTACCTGTGCAGCCCCAACAACCCCACCGGCGCGGCCTACACCACGGCCCAGCTGGCCCAGTGGGTGAAGTGGGCGAAAGAGCATCACGCGGTGATCCTCTATGATGCCGCCTACGAGTGCTTTGTCAGCGAGGAAGGCTGCGCCCGCAGCATCTACGAGGTGGAAGGCGCCAAGGAAGTGGCGGTGGAAGTGTGCAGCTTCTCCAAGATCGCCGGCTTCACCGGCACCCGCTGCGGCTACACTGTGGTGCCCTTCGCCATCCAGTCCAACGGCCAGAGCCTGAACAAGATGTGGCTGCGCCGTCAGACCACCAAGTTCAACGGCGTGCCCTACATTGTGCAGCGCGGCGCCGAGGCGGTCTTCACCGAGGAAGGCATGAAGGAGATCCAGCACAACCTGGACTACTACCGTCAGAATGCGGCGGTCATTGCAGAGGCGCTGGACGAGGCCGGTGTCTGGTACTGCGGCGGCAAGAACAGCCCCTACATCTGGATGCGCTGCCCCGGCAACATGGGCAGCTGGGAATTCTTTGACTGGCTGCTGGACACCGCCCACATTGTGGGCACCCCCGGCGAGGGCTTCGGCCCCTGCGGGCAGGGCTATTTCCGGTTGACGGCCTTCGGCGATGCGGACCGCACGAAGGAAGCTGCCCAGCGGCTGAAGACCGCGCTGGCAAAACTGTAAATCCAAAGAGGAGGGATTGTCATGAAACCGAACGAAGAAATCATGAACTTTCTGAAGGAAAATCCCACATTCTACCTGGCCACCGTGGACGGGTATCTGCCCCGTGTGCGGCCGCTGGGCTTTGCCATGTGGTACAACGGCCATCTGTGCCTGGCCATCGGCAAGCACAAGGCAGCCTACAAGCAGCTGCTGGACAACACCAACCTGGAACTCTGCGCGGCCAACGACCGCGGCGAGTGGCTGCGGGTGCAGGGCACTGCCAACTTTGACAATACCCCCGAAGCCCAGGAGGCAGCCTTCAAGGTGGCGCCCCAGCTGGAGGACCTCTACAACGAGGAGACCGGCAACAAGCTGGGCATTGTCTATCTGGACCATCTGTCGGCCAAACTGTTCTCCATGTCGGGTGCGGTCAAGGATATCATGAGCTACTGAGTTACGGTACATCGGGCGGGACCCTGCGGGGCCCCGCTTTTTTTGTGAAAAAACCTGTAACGTTTGGACGGGTTCTGCGTCTTAAGAGTACAGCCGGCTGAAAACAGGAAAGGAGGGCCAAAGGTGGACAAAGACAGCTTTGAACAGGTGTATATGCAATACCACAAGGTGGTCTATGCCTATCTGCTGTCGCTCTGCCGCAGCGAGGAACTGGCCGCCGATCTAGCTCAGGAGACCTTTTACAAGGCGCTGCGCGGGATAGACCGGTTCCAGGGGGAAGCCGCACTGAACGTGTGGCTGTGCAGCATTGCCAAACATGCCCTGACAGATTATTACCGCCGCCACCGCAGGGAGGCCCCGGCCCCGGAACAGCTGCCCGATTCCCCGGACGGTGACCCGCTGCCGGGGGAAGCGCTGGAGCAGCGGCAGGCGGCGCTGGAAGTATACCGGGCACTGCATGCTTTGCCGGAACCCTACCGGGAGGTGTTCTGGCTCCGGGTATACGGGGAACTGAGCTTTGGAGAGATCGGGGCCCTGCACGGAAAGACAGAAACCTGGGCACGGGTGACCTACTACCGCGCCCGTACCAAACTGAAGGAGGCTTTGCCATGAAACTGCCCTGTTATCTGGTGCGCGACCTGCTGCCGCTGTATAAAGACGAACTCTGTGAACCCGAGACGGCCGCCGACCTGCGGGCACATCTGGACAGCTGCCCGGACTGCCGGGCGCTGTGGGAGAAGATGCAGACCGACGCCCCGCTGGAGCGGGAGGCGGTCCAGGCCCGGGAACGGGAACAGGCCGACGCGCTGCGGCGGGTCCGCAAGAACCAGCGGAAAAAGCGGATGCTGACCGTGCTGGCCTCGGTGGCGGCGACGCTGTGCGCGGTCACACTGGGCCTTGGAGCACTGTATGAATATGCCCGCACCACCTATCCCGATTATGGGGCGGAGGTGATTGAAGAGGTGCGCTATGAGGAGCAGGGTATACCGGGGAATTCACCGTTTGCCGGGGAGGGGCTGTATGCCACCCTGTCGGCCGAGGCGTCGGGGGCGCTGGTGTCCAGCAAAATGGTGGACACCGAGAACAGCACTGCGGTGGTCTTTACGGTAAGCGGCACCCTGTGGCAGCAGTGGCTGGACACCCTGGGGCGCAATGCGGAAACCCCGGCAAACACCCGGACGGCCATCTGTACGGCGGGGGGGTACGGTCAGGCAGAGATGGAATCCCTCTGCGCCGCCTATTATCTGCCCTACCACTCCTTCATGTCCTGGTTTTACCAGAACAATGCCCCTTTGCCGGAGGATGCCATCCTCCTCTGGCAGCGTGACGCTTCATAACACAAAACCGCCCCGCGCAGTATTGCGCGGGGCGGTTTGTTGGTATCGGAAAATCAGTGCTGGGGATTGAGAATGGTGCGCCAGTCCAGGTCCCCGTGTTCCAGGCCGTGGATCAGCACTTCGGCGGTGGCGATGTTGGTGGCCACCGGAATGTTATGTACATCACAGATGCGCAGCAGGTTCATCTCGTTGGGTTCGCTGGGTTTGGCGCTGATGGGGTCGCGGAAAAACAGCAGCATGTCCACCTCATCGCAGGCGATGCGCGCCATGATCTGCTGGTCACCGCCATGGCCGCCGGGCAGGAATTTCTGCACCGTGAGGCCGGTGTTTTCCTCCACCAGACGGCCGGTGGTGCCGGTGGCGATCAGATGGTGCTGGGACAGTATATGGCGATAGGCGGTGCAGAACTGCACCATCAACTCCTTTTTGGAGTCGTGGGCCACCAACGCGATTATCATAACGCTACACCATCCTTCAAAAGTTAAAAGGTAAGCGGGACTCGCTGCCCGCATAGACGTTTTGCCATTGCCTGCCCGGCGGTCACGGCGGGGTCGCCGGGGGCGGGGATTGTGCCGTGGGCACCGGCCTGCTGCAGTTCCCGGCTTTCCGGGATAACGGCCAGCAGCTGTGCCCCCACCGTGTCGATGCACTCATCCAGATCGAACACGGCAGCCCGTTTGCCGAAGCTGTCCCGCGTGACCCGGTTCATCACCAGGCGCACGGTACTCTGGGGGCGGCCGCCGCTCAGAATGCGGTCGGCGACGATCTTTCCGTCCCGCAGGGCGATGGGATCGGGGGTCAGCACCAGCAGGGCCTTGTCGGCCACCGAGACCGCGGCGGTGAAGGGCGAACCCATCCCGGCGGCGGTATCCAGCAGCACAAAATCAAAATACGGACGTACGGCCATCAGCAGCCGCCCCAGCGGTGCCGCTTCCACGTCGCCGCCCTCATACGGGGCACTGATGACCGAGAGTCCGGGATACAGCGGACTGGGCACGATGGCCTTGCCAGCCTCGCACCTTCCGCAGAGAACATCCTCAATATCATAGACGGTACGTCCGTACACGCCGGCAATGATGTCGACGCTGCGCAGGCCGGAATCCAGTTCCACCAGCAGCACCTTGCGGCCCAGACGGGCCAGCGCAGCGCCCAACAGCACCGATACGGTGCTTTTGCCGGTTCCGCCTTTGCCGGAGCAGAGCATAATACATTGTGCGTTCAAGGGCGTGCCTCCTGTAGTTGAGGCCGCACACTACCGCGACACTCTCTCATTCATATTCTAACACACTTTGCAAGCGGCGGCAACTGGCTATTTGATTAAAAAAGGTTTGGCTTTTTTGAACGTTTTAACAACATACTCTCTAGATTGATGTGCAAAAATGTCCCGTGATATGCCTTTTGCGTACGATTTTTGTCAAAACCATGCATCCAGCACAGCGCGCAGGACGGGGGTGGCGTTGGCACCGCCGCCGCCGTACTCCAGCACCACGGCCACGGCGATCTGGGGATCGTCGGCGGGGGCGTAGCCGATGAGCACCGAATTGACATAGTGGGTGCCGTTGGGCAGGGTATCGGCCAGCTGGGGACTGCCGGTTTTGGCCGCGCAGACCACCGGGGCTTCCCGCAGGTAGCGGTTGGTCTGGGCCATCCGCTTCATGCCGTCCCGGATAGGCCCGAACACCGTCTCGCCGCCCGGCACGGTGGTAAAGCTGGGCTCGTACTGCCAGACGGTCTGCCCGGTGGCGGGCTGAAGGGCCCGGTCGGCAAAATGCAGGGTGGGGCGCTGGCCGCCGGTGGCCAGCGTGGCGGCATAGACGGCCAGCTGGGCGGGGGTCACGGCGGTGTTGCCCTGGCCGATGGCCGCCATCAGGGTAAGGCCCGCCTGGTAGTTCTCGTCGGTGGACCAGGTCAGGCGACCCTCCGCCTCGGGAACTTCCACGCCGGTGGGCTGTGCCAGCCCCAGCTGCTCTGCCATGGCGCTGAAGGTGTCCACCCCCAGCCGCCGGCCCACATCATAGAAAAAAATGTTGCAGCTCTGTTCCAGGGCGGTGCGCATATCGACCGGCCCGGCATGGCCGTACTGCAGGCAGCCGGGCTGGTAGCCGCTGTAGTACAGGTATCGTCCCGTGCAGTTGACGGTGTCGTCGGGGTCGAAACCCGCGGTGAGGGCCGCAGCCGCCACTGCCGGCTTGAAGGCGGAGCCGGGGGCGTACAGGCCCTGGAAGGCCCGGTCCAGCAGCGGCGCGTCGGCATTGGCGGAAAGGGCCGCATAGTCGCTGCGGTAATTGTTCAGATCGTAGCCCGGCCAGTTGGCGGCGGCCAGAATGCCGCCGGTCTTCACATCCACCACCACGGCGGCACCGGCGCGGCACTCCCGCCCGCCCCCGGCCATGGCGGTGGATTGCAGTGTCTCGATGCGCTGGCGCAGCGCCTGCTGCAGGGTGGCCTGCAGGGAGGCGTCCAGCGTCAGCACCAGCGTGGCACCCGGCGTGGTGGTGCTCTGCTGGATGGTGGCGCGCACGGCGCCGTCCAGCCCGGTGTTGATGAGCAGCTGCCCGTCCTGGCCGCGCAGCAGATCGTCGTAGGCTTTCTCCAGCCCGCTCTGGCCCACAATGCTGTCCATGGCAAGGCCCTTGGCTTTGGCGGCAGGCCATTCCTCCGCCGTGATGGGCCCGGTGAAGCCCAGGGCGTGGGGCAGCAGAGTGCCCTCCGGCCAGCTGCGCTCCCCGCGGGCGGAAAGCCGGATGGCGCCGCTCTGCACCAGCCCGGACTGATAGAGCGCCGTCATGGTTTCGCTGTCCACCGCCTCCAGCACCAGCAGTTCACCGGCCGAAACGGCAGAACAAAAGGCGGCAAGTTGTGTTTCCACATCCTTGCCGCCTGTCAGGGCCTGCATCCTTTGAACTGTCTCGGTCAGATCGGTGCCCGGAGGCGCCGGAACCCGGAGATACACATCGTAGACGGTGGTGTCCCGGGCCAGCACCGTGCCGTTGCGGTCGGTGATCATCCCCCGGGCTGCATGCTGTTCCACCGTGTAGCTGGCCGAACTGGCTTCGGCCGCCTTCTCGGCATAGTGGTCGGCCATGGCAAACTGCATCCAGGCCAGCCGCGCAAAAAAGAGCACAAAGACCGTGCAGCAAAGCACCAGCAGCACAGCCACACGCCCCCGTCCGCCCGGACGGTCCGCTTTTCGCCTGGACATGCCTTCCACCTCCGTTTGGTTACTAGTATAGGCGATTTTTGTCGAATTGGCAATTGCTCACGAAACTTTTACAAAAAATACCGAGCCGTTCAAGTCGGCTGTGTCGGTCAGCAGGGACCGGGCGGTCAGCCCGTCGGCGTCGGGGCGGGGCGCTTCTGCCGTCCGTCCCAGCCAGCAGCCGCCGGGGGTGGTCACCACGCTGCCTGCGGGCAGGGCGCAGTCCGCCGGAAGTCCCGTCAGGACCCAGTCACCCTGCCATTCCAGCAATCCCGCAAAAGTGCCGCTCAACCCGGCACAGGGGGCTTCCTCACTGCCCGCAAAGGCAAAACGGCAGGTCTCCGGGCCGGTCGCCTCCACCACCTGCCCGGCAAAGCGGCCCCGGGCGTCCAGCACGGCGGCTCCCGCCTCGGCGGTGCAGGCCAGCACGGCACCGTCGCTGCGGCGGGCCACCACCCGGGCGGGCTGCCAGCGGCCCTCGGGCAGGGAGCTGCCCAGCAGCTGGCGCATGGCATCGTTTTCTGCCTGGGCCTGCTGCGCCCGGGCCAGCTGCTTATGCAGGTCGGCGTTCTGGCGGGTCAGCGACGCCAGCCGGTCGGTATAGTGGGGACTGACCCAGTCGCCCAGCGCCGCGGCGGCGCGCTCCCGGACTGCCGAAAATCCGACCCGCAGGCGGGGCATTGCCAGCCACAGCGCCGCCACCGCCAGCGCTCCGGCCGCCACCCGGATTGCCTTTTTGCGGCGCCGCGGCCGTGCCAGTTCCAGACCCCCGTGCATGCAGATCACCCCCGTTTACAATATGCCTTGCGGGAAAGCGGTATACTTTGCTATAATACCCCACAGGAGGGAATTTTCATGAAGTACAAGCTGTTGCTTTTGGATATAGACGGCACGCTGCGCCCCGAGGGCTGCGAGCGCATCCCGCGGGAGAACGCCGACGCGGTCAACGCCGTGCAGCGCCTGGGCGTGAAGATCGCCATCGCCACCGGCCGGGGCCGTACCGGCGTGGGCAAGGGACTGTTGCGGTCGGTGCGGCCGGATTACTGGGTCTGCGCAGGCGGCGCCCAGCTGCTGGACGGCAAGGGCAACGAGCTGGCCCTCCACCGGCTGACCAACGAGGAAATGTACGCGCTGGTGGACTTTTTTGAGGACTACGAACTGCCGCTGCGGTTTACCTTCCACGATGCCAACTACGCCTACATCGGCTATGAGGAGTTTATCGCCCGGGATCGTGCCAAGAATCTTCACAACCATATTCTGGACGGGGAAGACCAGGATCATCACCTGGTGGAGATGCCCTTCGGTGCCTTCGGCTTCCTGCCCCCCGAGCGTGCCGCCCAGTTCCAGCAAAAGTACGGTTATCTGGGACTGCGGTTCCTCTATTCCTACCCCGGCAGCGACGGCTGCGACATCTGCCAGACCGGGGTGGACAAGGGCCACGGCCTCTGTGAGCTGGCCGGGCTGGCGGGCCTGACGCCGGAGGAATGCGTGGCCATGGGCGACGGCGACAACGACGTGCCCATGCTGGCCGCCGCAGGGCTGGGCATTGCCATGGAAAACGGTAGCAAAGCCGCCAAGGCCGCGGCCGACCGCACCGGCCCCGACGCCGCGCCCCACGGGGTGGCGGACCTCTGCCGCAGCCTGTGGCCGGAGGCGTTCTGAGATGGCCTCCACCAAAGCGGCCTACACCCATGTGGGGCCGGGCCTGCCGCCGCTCCACGGGGCCCGGGCCAATGCGCTGATCCTGGGCAGCTTTCCCAGTCCCAGGAGCCGGGAACAGGGCTTTTTCTATGGCCACCCGCAGAACCGGTTCTGGCCGCTGCTGGCCTCCCTCACCGGGGAACCGGTGCCGGACTGGGCCGACCTGGAAGCCAAAAAGCAGATCATCCTGCGCCACGGCATGGCGGTGTGGGATACCATCGGCGCCTGCGATATCCGCGGCGCGTCGGATGCCTCCATCCGCAACGTGGAACCCAACGATGTGGCGGCGCTGATCCGAAGGCTGGGGGTGCGGGCGGTGTTCTGCAACGGGGCTGCCTCGGGGCGGGTCTATGCCCGGTACGCCCAGCCGCTGACCGGCCTGGCCGCCACCGTGCTGCCCAGCACCAGCCCCGCCAACGCGGCCTGGTCGATGGAAAAACTGCGGGCCGCCTGGGGCGCGGCGCTGACGCCGTTTTTACATTCCGACGGTTGAAACCACCCCGTTTTTGGTCTATAATAAGTCTATTATTCCATCGGGAGGACACGCCATGAGCAAATGGAAGGAAAAACAGGTCCGGCCCGTTCTGCCGCTCTATCTGGCGGCGCTGGCCTGGCCGGTGGCATCGCTGGTGTTTCCGCCCTATTCGCTGGGCAATCTCGTCCTGGTGGCGGTGTGCAGCGCTGTGGTGTACGGCGTGGCCCGGGTGCTCTGTCCCATGCGGGTGGTGCGCACCCTGATGCCCTTTGCCACCGGCAGCGAGGATGTGGACGCCATGCTCACCGGCATCGAACGGAACCTGGATGCGCTGCACCAGCTCAACGATGCCATCCCCGACCAGGTTTTGTCGGACGCCATGGACCAGATGGAGGCCACCGGCCGCAAGATCGTCCGGACGGTGGAGCATGACCCCCAAAAGGCCCGTCAGATCGACCGGTTTGCGCGGTACTATCTGCCGGAGATCATCAAGCTGATGAGCGGCTATGTGGAGCTGGAGGCAAACGGTGCCTCCGACGGGATTCTTTCGGAGCTGCGGCAGAATGCCGTCACCACGGCCAACGCCTTTGACAATCTTCTCGAATCGCTGTACAGCAGCGAGGTGATGGACTTGTCCACCGACATGGAAGTGCTGGACAGCATCCTGAAGAGCCAGAACCTGACAAAATAAAGACCATACAAGAAAGTGAGGACCCTCAATGGCTGACCTGAACAAGGAATTGGACCTGAACGTACCGGCGGCCCCGTCGCTGACGCTGGATGCCGCCCCCAGTCTGACGCTGGACCCCATGGCGGAGGAAAAGGCGGAGGAGGAAGCCCCCAAGGCGGAACCTGTCCGTGTGGAGGACACCCCGCTGAGCCCGGAAGAGCAGAAGATGGTGGACGATTTCGCCGAGAAAATTGATATTACCAACTCCCAGCTGGTGCTGCAGTACGGTGCCGCCAGCCAGAAGAAGCTCAGTGATTTCTCCGAGACGGCCCTTTCCCGGGTCAAGACCAAGGACATGGGGGAGACCGGCGAGCTGATCACCAGCCTGATCACCGAACTGAAGGATTTTGACGCCAACGCCGAGCAGCCCAAGGGCATCCTGGGCTTTTTCAAGAAGGCGGGCAGCAACATCGAGCAGCTCAAGACCCGGTATGACAGCGCCGATAAGAATGTGGAGCGCATCCGCGCCCAGCTGGAGGACCACCAGGTCACCCTGATGAAGGATATCACCATGCTGGACAAGATGTACCAGCTGAATCTGGTGTACTTCAAGGAGCTGACCATGTATATCCTGGCCGGCAAGAAGAAGCTGAACGCGGTGCGTGCCGGCGATTTGAAAGCGGCCCAGGAGAAGGCCCAGCGCACCCAGCTGCCGGAGGATGCCCAGGCGGCCCGGGACCTGGCGGATCTCTGCGACCGATTCGAGAAGAAGCTCTACGATCTGGAACTGACCCGCAATGTCTCCATCCAGATGGGCCCCCAGATCCGGCTGATCCAGTCCAACGACACCATCATGGCCGAAAAGATCCAGACCACCATCGTGAACACCATCCCGCTGTGGAAGAACCAGATGGTGCTGGCCCTGGGCATTGCCCACAGCCAGGAGGCCATGAAGGCGGAGCGGGCCGTCACCGATGCCACCAACGAGCTGCTCAAGCGCAATGCGGCCACCCTCAAGCAGGGCACCATCGACATTGCCAAGGAGTCCGAGCGGGGCATTGTGGACATTGAGACGCTGCAGCAGACCAACAAGCAACTGATCGAGACGCTGGACGAGCTGAACAAGATCCGCGCCGAGGGCAAGGCCAAGCGCGCCAGCGCCGAGGAGGAGCTGGGCCGCATCGAGGGCGAGCTGCGCACCAAACTGTTGGAAATCAACAACTGATTTTTTGTACACTGATTCAGAGGAACCGCCATGCAGCTGGAACAACAGGAAACCTTTGTGATACAGGGCCCGCAGCTGGAAGTGCTGGGCACCGTGGAATCCAGACTGCCGCCGCCCGCCCGCAAGCGGCCGGTGGCCGCGCTGGTGCTGGCGGTGCTGGCGCTGGGATCGGTGGTGGGCATCGGCGGGGCGCGCCTGCAGGGGCTGCGCAGCCGCACCGAACGGATGTACGCCTCCCAGCAGGACGAATACGGTCACAGCATCCAGGGGGACTTCGCCGCCCAGACCGATGCGGTGGCCAGTCTCATCCGGGTGGCCGGCAATGTGCTGGGGGAGCAGGATGCCGACGTGCAGAACGCCCAGGCTGCCCTGGACGCCTGGAACGCCGAAGCCGATGCCGCCCGGCCCGCCGTGCAGTACCAGCTGAATACCACCCTGGCAGGGGCGGTGGACCTGGTATATACTTCCGCCTATGACGAGGCAGATTCCAAAGCCCGGGGACAGCTGGACGACCTGCACGACAGTTTCACCTCGGCCCAGGCCACCATCGAACGGGCAGCGGCGGACTACAACACCGCGGCGGAAGATTATAACGAGAAGATTGCGGCGTTTCCGGCCAACCTGCTGGCCGGATTGTGGGACGCCGGCAGACTGCAGACCTTTGCCCCGGCGGATGCCGCCGCGGGTACGACCGGAAACGGATAAAGGAAAACGGAAAATGAACAAATGGATTCGCCGCACCGCGGCAGCCGCGGCGGTGTTCTGCCTGCTGGGTGCAGGGACCGTCACCGCCCAGGCGGCGCCGGAGCTGGACCCCAACCGGGCGGTCAACGATTACGCCGGGATTCTTTCCACCGAGACGGAGAACTATGTGGAAGACCTGTCGGTGACGCTGCAGAACACCTGCGGGGCCCAGATCGGCGTGTATACGACGGAATATATCGGCAACTCCACCATGGAAGGCTATGCCTACGATGTCCTCAACACCTGGGGGCTGGGCGCCGAGGACAAGGACAACGGCGTCTTGCTGCTGCTGGTCCCGGGGGAGGATGACTACTACCTCACCCGGGGTGCCGGGCTGGAGACCCAGCTGACCATCAGCAAGATGGGTACCATCCTGGATGAGGATCTGGAACCCAGCTGGGTGGAGCAGGATTACGACACCGGCACCCGCAAGACCGTGCGTGCCCTTGCCGAGGAACTCTGCACCATCTACGGCATTCCTGCCTCCACGCTGGACAACGCCGATCAGACCGCGGCCGCTCCGCAGAAGGACAGCTTCAATCCCATGGCGGTGGTGCTTGTCCTGGTGGCGGTGCTGCTGGTGATCGCCCTGGTGGGCAGCTTCCTGCGGCCCCGGGGTCCCGGTCCGCGGCCGCCCCGCGGTGGTGGTGGCTTTGGCAACGGACTGTTCTGGTTCGGTCTGGGCCTTGCTTCCCGTCCCCGTCGGCCCCGCCGTCCGCCGCCCGGGTTCGGTCCGGGATTTGGTCCCGGGTTCGGCCCCGGCGGCTTTGGCGGTCCCCGCCCGGGTGGCCCGCGCCCCGGCGGTTTCGGCGGTGCGCCCCGTCCCCGCAGTGGCATGGGCGGCCGTCCCGGCGGCGGATTCCGCCCCGGCGGTGGTTCCAGCCGCGGCGGCGGTGTGGGACGCCGTCATTGATTCCAAAAGACAACTGGGCGGTCCGCCGGGTGCGGGCCGCCTTTTCTGTGGAAAGGAGCATCTTCCCATGTCCCAGTTTGCAGTCATCACCGGGGCCAGCGCAGGCCTGGGTGCGGAGTTTGCCCGCCAGCTGGCGGCGCAGGGGTACAGCCTGATGCTGGTGGCCCGCCGTGCCGACCGGCTGCAGGCCCTGGCCGACAGCCTGCCGGTGCCCTGTGAGATCTTCCCGGCGGACCTTGCCCGGGAAGAGGAGTGCCGGCGGCTGGTACAGGCCCTCCGGGACCGGCGGGTGGCCCTCTTCGTGAACAACGCCGGCTTCGGGGCGTGCGGGGCCTTTCCCGAGCTGGACCTGGACCGGGAACTGGCCATGGTGGACCTCAACGTCCGCGCCGTCCACCTGCTGACCAAGGCGATGGTCCGGCAGATGCAGCACCAGGGCGGCGGGGCTTTGCTCAATGTGGGCTCCAGCGCCGGGCTGCTGCCGGCGGGGCCCTACATGGCGGCCTACTACGCCACCAAATCCTATGTGGTCAGCCTGAGCCGGGCGGTGGCGGCGGAACTGCGCGCCGCCCGCAGCCCGGTGTATCTGGGATGCCTCTGCCCGGGACCGGTGAACACCGAGTTCAACGGGGTGGCCGGGGTACGGCACGCCCTGCCGGGCCTTTCGGCGGAGCGCTGCGTGGCATCTGCGCTGGCGGGCGTCCGCCACCGTAAAACGGTGATTGTGCCGGGGCGGGGGATGGCAGCAGCCATGGCTTTGAGCCGCCTGGTGCCGGTCCCGCTGCTGATCCGCCTGACGGCACACCAGCAGCGGCGCAAGCTGGGTGGTTGAGACGGCAAAAATCTTGCCGCGGGCTCTGTTTTTATCGGCGGAAATGTGCTATAATACCACTGATTCCATGCATTTTTTGCTGCACAGAAGGGAGGGGCGTCCATGCCGACCCCGCAACGACCCGGCTCCGACCGTCCGCGCCGGTCCCGGATACAGAATGACTATACCTGGCAGGGGGGCTGGGCCCATCCCGAACCGCCGCGTCGCTCGGGGGAGCGCCCGCCCCTGACGCCGGAACAGCAGCGCGCTTTGGCGCGCCGCCGCCGGGAACGCCGCCGTCGCCGCCGCCGCGCCCTTCTGGCGGGCACGATGGGCGGTATTCTGGTGCTGTCCGGCATCATCACACTGTTGCTGCCCAAGAGCGTGACCCAGGGCAGCGAGACGGCGGAGTCCGTCGTCACCGGCAGCACGCAGCTGGTGGCCCCGCTGCCCTACGGCGGCAGCGATGGCCCCGCGTCCTCCCCCCAGGCCCAGACGCTGAACTGGGGTACGGTGGGACCTGTGCAGCAGAGTGAGGAAAGCGGCTACACCTATACCGCGGTGCCGGAAAAACCGGCGGCCCTGCCGGAGTTCGGCCGGGTGGACACTTCCTGGTTTGCCGATGCGGCCTTCCTGGGCGATTCGCTGACGGCGGGCTTCTGCGTGAACGAATACAACATCGACGTGGGCGGTGCCCTGATCTGCGGCTATGAGGGCATCAGCCCCAACACGGTGGTGAACCGCACCACGGTGGAAAGTCCTGACCGGGGTGAGGAAGTCGCCATGGACGTGCTGACCAACGCCCAGCCGGCCAAGCTGTATATCCTCATCGGCACCAACGCGCTGGTGGCCACCGGCAACGACGAGAGTTTCCTTAACTATTACGCCAAGATGCTGGACGATCTGCGCACGGCGCTGCCCAACACCGCATTCTATGTACAGTCTATCCTGGCAGCCACCAAGGAAAAGGTGGAAACAGATCTGCCGGGCCTTGCGCCCGACCGGCTGGCCACCATCAATGCATCGCTGCAGAGCATGTGTGCCGAGAAGGGCTGCTATTTCCTCGACCTGAACGCCGAGTTCCGGGATGAGGAGGGCTACCTGCTCAGCGATTACGCCCAGCCGGACGGCGTGCACCTGACCGTTTCGGGGTACAACAAGTGGGTCAGTTATCTGTGCACCCATGTGCCCTACAACAAGAACAATCCCTACCAGGCCGGCAGCACCTACTACCTGAGCGATGACGTTAAACAGCTGCTGGCCGACATTCCCTGAGGGAAAGAGGAAAAAATATGCCCAAACAGGAGGAACGACCCCGTTATACCGACCCCGAACACCCCTACAGCGGCAGCGGCAACCGCTACCAGAACCGCTACAGCCGGGAGGAATACCACCCCGGCGACGGCCCGTTTCAGTTTCCTTGGTGGGTCATTGTGATCGGGTTTGTGGTGTGGTGGCCACTGGGGTTTATTTTGATTGGCCTTAATACTGCCATGCGCAGCGGCAAACTGGGCGGCTTTGAGCAGATGGCCCGGCAGCGGACCCAGGCAGGTTCCTGGAATGCGAACCCGGTGTATGCTCCGCCCAAGACGGAGAGCGCACCGCGGAAAAAGCCGGCAAAACAGCGCGGCAAGTCCAGGAAAAAGAACGCCGAAGGCAAGGGTCTGCCCATGGGACTTCTCATTACGGGCATCGCGCTGACGGCGGTCAGTCTGCTGGCCATGCCGGATGCGCTGTACTGGCTGCCCGATGCCCTGATGCAGGGTGGGTATTACTGGGGCTGGCTGCTGGAGGAATCCATGCCGGTGCTCATGATGCTCACCGGCGGCATCGGCTGCCTGGCGGGGGCGCATATCGTGCGCACCAACCGCCGGATGCGCAAAAAGATCGACAATATCGTGGGGGATTCCCGGTACATGTCTATCGAGGATATTGCGGCGGCCATCCCTTGCAGCTATGAGACCTGCTGCAAACACCTGGAAAACTGCATCGACGACGGTGTCTTCGGGCCGGAGGCCTACCTGGACATGCGCCGCCGCTGTTTAGTGGTGGAGGGCAAGGCACCCGACCCGGCGCCCGCACCGGAGCCGGTTGTGGTGGAGCCTGCACCCGAGAAGGACCAGTACCAGAAGATTCTGGATGAGCTGCGCAGCGTCAACGACGCCATCCCCGACGAGGAGATGAGCGACAAGATCAGCCGCCTGGAGACGGTCTCGGCCAAGATTTTTGCCCAGGCCAAGTCCGACCCCGACAAACTGCCACGGATGCGCAAATTCCTGGACTACTACCTGCCCACCTCCCTCAAGCTGCTCAAGACCTACGCCGAACTGGAGGCCCAGGGCGTGGAAGGGGAGAACATCACCGAATCCAAACGCCGCATCGAGCAGACGATGGACACGCTGGTCCACGCCTTTGAAACCCAGCTGGACAAGCTGTTCCAGGAGGACGCGCTGGATGTGAGTGCTGACATCGATGTGATGGAAAACATGCTGCGTGCCGACGGCCTGACCGGGGACACGCCGTTCAAACTGTAAGACAGGGGAGAGAACCAAACCCATGCAACACCAATCCGAAGGCCAGCTGCGCACCAGTTGGGGCCACTTCAAGAAATACCGCCCGCTGATCCGGGAGCTGGTCACCCGTGACCTCAAGGTCAAATACCGCCGCAGCTTTCTGGGCTACGTGTGGAGTATTCTCAACCCGCTGCTTATGATGCTGCTCCAGACGCTGGTCTTTTCGTACATGTTCCGCTTCGACATCCCTAACTATCCGTTGTATCTGATCTGCGGCAACACACTGTTCAACTTCTTCAACGAGAGCACCAACATGGGCATGGGCAGCGTGCTGGGCAACTCCTCACTCATTAAAAAAGTCTACGTGCCCAAGTTTATTTTTCCCATCAGCCGGGTGGTGTCCAGCTTTGTGAACCTGCTGTTCAGCCTGGCGGCCATCCTGCTGGTCATGCTCATCACCCGGTCGCCCCTCTATCCCACGCTGCTGCTGGTCTGGGCGCCGCTGGTGCTGCTGTTTCTGTTCTGCTGCGGTATGGCACTGCTGCTGTCGGCCCTGGCGGTGTATTTCCGGGACCTGCAGTATCTCTACGGTATTCTGACCATGGCCTGGATGTACGCCACGCCATTGTTCTACCCGCTGTCCCAGCTGCCGGGCTTTATGCAGCAGATCGTCAAGCTGAACCCGCTGTATCACTACATCAACTGCCTGCGCTGCCTGGTCATGTACGGCTTTGTGCCGGGGCCCAACACCTGGTTCGCCTGCATTGCCTGCGCGGTCATCATGATGGTGCTGGGGCTTGCGGCCTTCCGCAAACTGCAGCGCAACTTTATTCTGTATCTGTAAGGAGCCGCCCGTTATGCCCATCATTCAGGTGCAAGATGTCTCGATGCGCTTCAACCTGGCGCAGGAAAAAACCGAGACACTGAAAGAGTATGCCGTCAAGCTGCTCAAACACCAGCTTTTTTTCAATGAATTCTACGCGCTGCAGAATGTCTCCTTTTCCATCGAGCAGGGAGAGTCGGTGGCCCTCATCGGCCGCAACGGCAGCGGCAAGAGCACCATGCTCAAGCTCATCGCCGGGGTCATGTATCCCACCCGCGGCACGGTGCGGGTCAACGGAGAGATTGCGCCCCTTATCGAGCTGGGCGCCGGCTTTGACCTGGAACTCACCGCCCGGGAAAACGTCTTCCTCAACGGTGCGGTGCTGGGCCATGACCGTGACTACATGGAGCAGCACTTCAAAAACATCATTGATTTTGCCGAACTGTGGGATTTCGTGGATGTGCCGGTCAAAAACTATTCCAGCGGCATGATTGCCCGGCTGGGCTTTTCCATCGCCACCGAGGTGGAGGCCGAGATCCTGGCCTGCGACGAGATCCTCTCGGTGGGCGATTTCATGTTCCAGCAAAAATGCCATCAGCGTATGGAGAAGATGCTCTCGGGCGGCACTACGCTGCTCTTCGTCAGCCACGACATCAACCAGGTCAAGCAGTTGTGCAAGCGGGCTATCTGGATTGACCACGGGCATCTGCGGGGTGACGGCCCGGCGGAGGAAGTCTGTGACGCCTATGTGGCAGCGATGCAGCGCGGCGAATAAGGAGTTCTATGACACAGAAAATCAAGCAAAATATGGGGCGGGAGATCCTGACCGTCCTGCTGCTGGTGGCCGCGGTAGCGGCCACCGAATATTTCTTCTTCCAACTGTGGCGGCTGGACTGGCATGCCCCTATGCTCTACGGCGGCGACGGCATCTACTGGGTGGGGCAGGTACAGCGCAGCTACGGCGAGCTGACCGGCTCCCTGGGCTGGCCCTTCTACCAGCCGCCCAGCCCCTATGATCCCAACTACGATCTGATCTATGATCTGTTCGTGGCCTTTGTGGGGCTGTTCACCAAGGATACCGGCACGGTCTTCAATCTGTATGTGCTGGTCATCCCCTTTGCCAACGCCCTGGCCGGGTATGCGGTTTTCCGCATGACCGGCATGCGCCGCTGGCTCGCCTTCGCCTTCGGTCTGACCTTCGGGCTGTGCCCCTACGTGCAGCAGCGGCTGGCCGGCCATATGATGCTGGCCGCGGTGGAATTCGTGCCGTTCTCGGTGCTGCTCTGTCTCTGGTGCGCCGAGGACCCCACCTTCGGGCGGCCCGGCAAGGGATTCTTCCGCAAGCCGCGCAACTGGCTGGCCATCGCCTTTGCCTGGGGCATCGCCAACAACGGTGCGGCCTACTACCCCTATTTTACCTGCTTTTTCCTCTGCATCACGGCCCTCTGCCTGATGCTGCGGGACCGGAAACTCTCGGCTGGCGTGCCCTGTTTCCTCACCATCGGCGAGATCGTCGCCTGGATGATTCCCGACTTCTTCCCCATGGTGCTGGGCATCCTGTCGGGGCAGGGCAGCACGCTGACCAACGGCGTCTACCGCAGCCCCATCGGGGCGGACATCTACAGCCTGCGCATCAGCAGCCTGCTGCTTTCGCCCAACGGCTACGGCTGGGACAAGCTGGCCAACTGGCTCCAGCGGTACTTCCATCTGCTGGCCACCGACGAAGGCCCCATGTACAACGAAAATTCCTACGGCTATCTGGGCATTGTGGGCATCGCGGGCTTTCTGGCGCTGCTGGTGCTGCTGTTCCATAACCGCCCCTGGCAGGCCGGCCGGACGGAGACACCCCGGCTGGGGGACCGTCTCTGGCTGCTCGGCCGCCTGAATGTGGCGGCGCTGCTGCTGGCCTCCATCGCCAGCTTCGGCGGACTGATCGGCATTCTGGTGCGGTATATCCGGGGCTACAACCGGATCAGCCCCTATATTGCCTTCTTTGCGCTGCTGGCGGTGGGCCTTTGGGCCGAGCATTTCCTGCAGAATCACAAGAGCCGCCGCCGGCAGATCTTTGCCGTGGTGCTGGCTCTGGTTCTGGCTTACGGCTACTGGGAGCAGCAGGGCCTGTTTGTGCCCAAGTACGAGGAAGTCCAGACCATGTGGTACCAGGACCAGGCGTTCATGGACCAGGTGGAAGAGGTCACCGAGGCAGGGGACGTGATCTTCCAGCTGCCCTATATGAAGAACTTTGAGAACGGCTCGGTGAACAATATGTGGGATTACACCCAGCTGCGGGCGCCGTTGCACAGCGACAAGCTGCGGTTCAGCTACGGCGCAGGCTATGGCACCGAGAATGATGTCTGGTACCGGGAAACCAGTGAGCTGCCTCCCGACGAGATGGTGGCGGAACTGCGCGCCCAGGGTGTGGCGGGCATCTACCTGAATCTGGACGGCTATGCCGTGGAGGACCAGCAGCAGACGCTGGCGGACCTGATGGAAGCGGCCGGCTGCAGCGAGGACGATGTGATCGAGCACGAAAGCGGTATGATCTACTACATCCCGCTGGAGTAACGCGACGGGAGAACGTATGGAACGGAAAACCTGGACCCAAACCCGCTGGTTCTGGCCGGCGGTATGTCTGCTGTCGCTGGCGGCGGGGTGGTGGTATCTCAGCATCATCACCTGTGCGCCGCTGGGCGGCGATGACGAGATCATCAACCTGCAGAACTACTATTATGCCACCCATCACACCTTCTGGGAGGTGCTGGCGGCCAACTGGAAATCCATTCTGCCCCAGTTCCTTCTGCAGGTGGGGCGGTTCCGCCCCTTTTCCTCCCCGCCGGAGATTGGCTGGACCAGCTATTTCCTGGGCGACCTGGTGGGGTATCGTCTTTACATCCTGGCCTGGACTTACGCCGATATTGCGCTGGCGGCCTGGCTGGTGGGCAAGGCGGCTCGCAACGCCAAGGTGGGGGCGCTGTGCTTCTGCACGCTGCCCATGATGTTCTCCCTGTGGCAGGACTCCACCGGCAACAGCCTGTATTCCTACGGCGCCCTGGTGCAGAGTGCGCTGCTGCCGGTGCTGCTGGCGGGGCTGTGTGTGCTGCGCTGGCAGGACACCGGCCACAAGCGCTGGGCAGTGCTGGGCGGATACTGCATGTTCCACGCCTGCGCCACCTTTGAGATCGGTTTTGTCTATTTTGTGCCGCTGTTCGGCCTTTTCTGGATGTACACCGGCCGGGTGCGCCCGGCGCTGCGCCTGTGTATTCCGGTGCTGGCAGGCGAGGCGGTGACGCTGGCCTTCAACCTGGGGGCCCGTGTGGTGAACGCCCTGCGGGCCGCCGGTGTTCTGGCCGGGGAGGCTGCTGACCTGGGAGGGGTTTCCCCCAACCTGGACCCGGTGGCCATTCTGCGCACCTGGGTCATGCAGATGTCGGCAGGGTTCCCCCTCAATGCCATGATTGCCGGCAAGATGCGCCCGGGACAGATCGCCTGGTCCGATGTGGCATGCGGTGTGCTGCTGGCAACGGCAGTGATCGCCGTGCTGGCGGCGCTGCGGGCGTTGCCCGACCGCAAATCCACCCTTCTTTTGTTCCTGTCGGGTCTGGCCATGCTTTCGGCCCCGGCGCTGATGATCGCCGTTTCCCCCAAATACCAGAAGGCCGGCAACGTGGACTGGCGCCACGGCTATATTCCCCAGACGGTGGAATCCTTCGGTGTGGGCCTGATGGCGGTGGCCCTGCTCATCGCTTTGCTGCGCTGGGCGCGCAGCAAAGGCTGGTGGCCCCGCTGGCGGGCTGTGGTCAGCGTGGTGCTGGCGGCAGGCATGGCAGGCTCGGTGGTCTGGCAGCGGGCGGCTACCCGCTCGGCCTATGAGGGCGGCGGCCGGGCCTACACGGTCTTTGCCGAGGCGGTGGAGGCCGGCATTGCCGATATTGCCGGGACGGAAGACCCGGTGGTCTGCGACTATATGATCTGGGGCGGCAATCTGACGGCCCAGCAGGCCTTCTTCCAGCGCTATGCCGACACCGATACCAACGCCCATGCGCTGCAGGTGTGGCGCAGCGAATCCCATGAGGAAGAGAACGCCTACCGGCTGGGCTTTAACCGCGGCGAAAACAACCGTTACGACATTGCCTGGCTGGGACTGGGCGCGGATGAGGCACTGGAGACTGTCACCGGGGTGACGGTATACTTGCCGGCCCGGGCCGATGCTCAGGCCACCCTTTTCTACACTACCCGCAATGCGGACGGCACCGAGAACGACTACGCGGCGGCGGTGGCTAATCTGAACCTGACCCCGGCGGAGAACGGCGGCCAATGGCTGCAGATCGAGGCGCAGGACCCCGTGGTGGGGGACAGCATCCGGCTGGCCGTTGAGTAAACCCGGCGTTGCAGGAGGCACAAGCATATTGAGAACTCGTTTTGAGAAAAAAGCGCTGCCGGTCATCACACTGGCGGGGTATATCGTTTATTTTGCGGTCCTTTGCTGGCTGCATCACCAGCAACTCTGTGTGACGGACGGTTTTGCGTCGGACTTGCCGGCCCATCTGGAGTCGGCCCAGAGCGGTAATACGTATACGGCCGCCTTTCTGTTGGTCCTGCCGGTCTATGCCCTGGCGGGTGCGTGGGGCATGGCCGTGTTGCTGGCGCTGTTCCAGTTGGCGGCACTGGCGGTGTTTGCCTGGGGGCTGCGCGCCGCCGCCCCGAAACTTTCAGCGGCAACGCGGTTGCTGCTGAGCCTGGCGGTGAACCTGGCCCAGGCGGCCTGGATTCCCCGCGGGGGATACTGGTACATCGGCACTCTTAACGGCACAATTTATCACAATACCACCTATATCATGCTGGCGCCGTTTGCCCTGCTGTCCATGCTGTGCTTTTACAGAGCCTGGCAGGGGATGGATACCGGGCTGGACGTGCGTGCCTGGCTGGTGTACACGGTTTTGCTCACCCTTTCCACGGCCTTCAAGGCCAGTTTTGTCTTTGCCTTTGCCCCGGCCCTGCTGCTTCTGCTCTTCGCCGATCTGGTGAAAACCCGCGGGAAAAATCTTAAGCGGGAAATTCTCATGGGTTGCAGCGTACTGCCCAGTATCGGTCTCTGCCTGCTGGAGGCAACCATCCTCTTCACTCCGGAGAGCGGCGGCGGATTGCAGCTGATCTTCTCGGTGGATCCGATCAATTTTGAGAACGGTGTAATCTCCTGGGGCATTTTCAGCGAGGCTGCCCGCCGTGGTCTGCTCCGTTCGCTGGTGTTTGTGGCGGCAGCGGCGGTTCTGCTGGGCCGGTTCGCCTGGAAACATTTCCGATACCGGTTCAGTCTGCTGACCTTCGGTATGGCCATGGCGGAAGCGTTGCTGATTGTGGAGCGCGGCGAGCGGATGGGGCATGCCAATCTCTGGTGGGGGCCCTTTATATGTTACTGGGTCCTTCTGCTGGAATCCTTCTGCGCACTTCTGCGTGCAACTGCCGCCTGGTTCGGCGGGGAACGTCGGGCCTGGCTGGGGGCCCGCCTGACCGTTTGCGGGACAATGCTTGTCTGGCAGATCGTCAGTGGCATCTGCTTTCTTGTACTGTTGCTGCAGGGCAATTCCTACAACATTCCCATCGCGACCTGGCGATTCTGGCCCTTTTAACGAAAAAACGCACATCGCTTTTGCGATGTGCGTTTTTGTATGCTTTTCAGGAAAAATCCCATCGGCGCAGCGGCTGTGCAAAGATCACACCGCAGAACAGCAGGGCGGCGGGGTCGCTGGTGATGTGCAGCACCTGGGTTTCCATGTAGCCGTAGAACAGCACCACCAGCAGACAGGCCACCTCCTGCCAGCGGCCCAGCCGGGCGTGGCCGTAGAGGGCCAGCGTCAGCAGAACCACTGCAAGCACCAGAAGTACTGGCCCGAACTGATAGAGAAGATAGACAAAGATGTTGTCCAGCACCGGCCATTCGGGCAGCATCTGGCCGGCAATTTTGATATCCAGCACGCGATAGGCCGCCCAGGAAAGGGAGATGCGGCAGGTCAGCAGGGAATCCAGCCGTTCCAGCCAGGCGGGGCCCACGTCGTTGGACCAGGGACCTACCTTTACCACAAAGAGCGGCAAGATCAGGCTGAAAGCCAGCACCAGCGGCACCGGTGCGGCCACCAGGGCGGCAGCTTTGGGGCCGGCGGGGCGGGAACCCAGCAGTTTGGCAGCCGCCAGCAGCAACGCCAGCAATGCAGCACAGAGGGCAGCCGAGCGGGAGGCGGGCCACACATACAGGAAGACGGCCACGCCGCCCACGGCCAGAATCTCCAGCCAGCGCAGTCTGGCCCGGCGCAGCAGCACCCAGGCCAGCAGCAGCCCGAATACGATGCCGCCGAAGGTGTTGGGGTGCCCGTAGCCGAACATCAGCCGGAAACTGCCGTCCCGCTCACTGGTGGCTCCCGGTGCCACAATGCCCGCAAAGTGGAGCAGCTCCACCAGGGCCAGGGTGGGCAATCCGCAGGCAAGGAAGGCTTTCATGGCGCGGCCCAGCGGCACGTCCTTGGCCGCCAGCAGCACAACGGCCAGCCCCAGGAACCAGATGTTCTGGCCGTTGAAATAGACCCACCGGGCGATGAAATACAGCGCCCCGGCGGTGCCCAGGCTGCGCCAGGTGTAGCGGGTGCCCAGCAAAATCTTGGCAAAAAAGGCCAGGTACATGAGGGTGTCCAGCACCGGGGAAAGCTGCTGCTGCAGCCAGGGCCACTGTTCCCGGGCCATGCTGTTGCAGAACACCACGGTGAATTCGTACAGTGCCAGCCCCAGACAGAACGCCGCCTGACCGGCGCGCAGACGCCAGCCGGCCCCCCAGCCGCCGAACAGCAGGTGTTCCTGCTGCCAGAGGGTGCGCAGGGCGGCCGCCGGTGCGGCGGTTCTGCGCCAGGCCAGCACAAAATCCACGGCTGCCGCGGCAAACAGAGCCAGCAGCAATCCGTTTGCAAAACCAAACAAAAGCAGGTCCTCCGTATCATAAAACTGCCTTTATTATAAACATAAGCACGGCGGTTTGACAAGCCTTTTGCGGGGTGCTATCCTTATACCATCAACTGTGGGAGGAGCCATCCATGAACGAACAACGCTACCGTGCCGTCATCGGCTGGTTTCAGGCGCACCCGGCCGCCCGGCGCGCCCTCTATCTTGTCAGCCGGGGCGCGGTGGCTGCCGTCTATCTGCTCTACGCCGTCCTGCTGTTCTGGCTGGCGGTGTGGTACCGGGAACGGCTGCTGCCGTCGGTGGTGGTCCCGGCGGTGATCTTCTGGGCGGGCAGCGCGCTGCGCACCCGCATCAACCGGCCCCGCCCCTACACGGCGCTGGGCTACCGGCCGCTGTTCCCCAAGGCGGAGACGGGGCGCAGCATGCCCAGCCGGCACTGCTTTTCGGCGGCGGCCATTGCGGTGACGGCCTGGCACTGCAGCGGCCCGCTGGGGGCGGTGCTGACCGTGCTGGCGGTGCTTATCGCTGCGTCCCGGGTCGTCACCGGCGTGCACTATATCAGCGACGTTCTGGCCGGGCTTGCCTTCGGCGCGGGCACGGCGCTGGTGGGCTGGCAGCTCTTCGGACTGCTCCTGCCGACCATGCTCTGAACACAAAAAGAGCCGGACGCATACACGTCCGGCTCTTGCCCATCAGCGGATGAAATTGGTCTGTTTGCCGCTTTCCGCCTGGGGAGGCTCGATGCCTGCGGCCTTGCCCGCCTCGATGCAGCGCAGCATCCAGGCCATGTTGCGGCCCAGGTTGCGCATGATCTGGCAGCCTTCCTCGTCCAGCTTGGCCTGGTCGGCATTGCCGCCGTGGACCATCGGCCAGTAGGTGGAACTTACCAGCGGCATCTCAAAAAACTGGGGCACCTTCTCCATGGCCTCCAGGGCGGTGGTGGTACCGGCCCGGCGGGCGCTGGTCACCACAGCGGCCGGCTTGTGGCGCAAAAGATTACCCGCACTCATGGCCAGCCGGTGCATAAAGCCCAGCATGCTGCCTGCCGCCGTGGCATAGTGAACGGGCGCGCCGAAGACGATGCCGTCTGCCTTTTCCACCAGGGGCAGCACGTCGGCCACCGTGCCGCCGAAGACGCACTTGCCGGCCTTGCGGCAGCCGCCGCAGCCCACACAGCCGCCCACCGGCGCCGAACCGATGTGGAAAATCGTGGTCTCGATACCGGCCTCCTGGAGGGCAGAAGCCACTTCGGTCAGGGCCGTATAGGTGCAGCCGTTTTTGTGCGGGCTGCCGTTGATCAGAAGAACATTCATGGAATTGCCTCCGTTTCGTTTGCCGTTCTTACACAATGTATGGCTTCCGCAGAAGCCTCATGCTCCGTATCCATTGTAACACACCGCGCAAGTCCCGCGCAAAGGGAGAACCGATATGCCCAAGACCTGTCCCAATTTTACCCGCCAGTGCGGCGGCTGTCCGCTGCTGGCAACGCCCTATCCCCGGCAGCTGGCCGAAAAACAGCAGCGCCTGGAAAAACTGCTGGGCGGCTTTGCGCCGGTGGAGCCGGTGCGGGGGATGGAAAACCCCTGGAACTACCGCAACAAGGCCATTGCCAGCTTCGCCATGCAGCAGGGCAAACTGGTCTGCGGCCTGTATGCCGAGGGCACCCACCGGGTGCTGCCGGGCACCGACTGTCTGCTGCAGCAGGAGGCCCTCAACCGCACGTTGGAGGCCGTGCTCCAGGCGGCCCGGGGCTGTCGCTGGACGGCCTACGATGAGGACCGCAGCACCGGGCTGCTGCGCCATGTGGTGCTGCGGGGCACCCGGGAGGGGCAGGTGCTGGTGACGCTGGTCACCCCCAGCCCGGCCCTGCCGGGCAGCCGGAATTTCTGTGCGGCGCTGCGCAGGGCGGCCCCCTGGGTGGCGGGTATTGTGCACAACGTGAATCCCACCGCCACCAGCGCGGTGCTGGGCAACCGGGAAAAGGTGCTGCACGGCCCCGGGCAGGTGCTGGACACCCTGTGCGGACTGCGGTTTGCCATCTCGTCCCGCAGCTTTTATCAGGTCAACCCGCTCCAGACCGAGGTGCTGTATCAAACGGCCATCAGCCTGGCGGAGCTCACCGGCAAGGAGACGGTGGTGGATGCCTACTGCGGCATCGGCACCATCGGGCTCTGCGCGGCGGCTTCGGCGGGCAGGGTGCTGGGCATCGAGCGCAACCCGGCTGCCGTGCGGGACGCCATCGCCAATGCCCGGCGCAACGGGGTGAACAATGCCCGTTTCACCTGCGCCGACGCCACCCCCTGGATGGAGCAGGCGGCCCGGGAGGCCCTGCGCCCCCACGTGGTGTTCCTGGACCCGCCCCGGGCGGGCAGCACGCCGGCCTGTATTGGGGCGGTAAGCCGGATGGCACCCCGGCGGGTGGTGTATGTGAGCTGCGACCCTGAAACGCTGGCCCGGGATGTGGCGCTGTTTGCCCGGCAGGGCTACAAGGCCCGGAAATTTGTGCCGGTGGATCTGTTCCCCCATACCCGCCATATCGAGACGGTGGCGCTGCTCACCCGCCAGGAGGCCCGGCCATGATCTACCACACCAATCCGGATAAGCTGCGGCGGTATGACCGCACCGATTACCGTCAGCATCCTTTTTGGATTCAGCGGCGCCCGGTGCGCATCCGGCGCACGGTGCTGGCCGTGGTGGTGCCGCTGGTGTGCGGCGTCCTGGGCTATCTGGCCATGGCAGGCAGGGACGCCTTCCTGCGCATGGAGTCTGCCATGGCCGCGTGGGCGCTGTCCTGCATGGCTCTGTTTCCCGTTGCCATTCTCAGCTGGAAAAACGACCTCTTCACCTGCCGGGGTATGGCAATCTGCCGCTATGACGACAGGCTGGACCTGCAGCCCAAGCGTCTGATTTACAGTTACCGGGACCGGCGGAAAGGCAGATACGGCCCCCGGTATGAATCCTCGGTGCCCTATTCGCTGCTGGACCGGATCCTCTATTTCCCTGACCGCAACTTTCTGGTATTGTGGTGCGGCGGCGTCGATACCGTCTACGATGCGTCGGGGGCGGCTGTGCAGCATACCAACTACTGGACAGGCTTCGGCAAAATCATCCGCAGCAACCACCGGGTGTTCCTGCCCATGGTCTACGACGACAACGAGGCCGTGCTGCGGGAACTGGAAAGCCTGTCCGGCACCGAGGTGGAGCGCTACCCCGGCAACGAGATCGCCGTCCCGAAGGACAAACGGCTGGAAAATCCGCCGGTTGTGTAAAAAAATACGGCACAAGGTGTAAATTTTTTGCGAACCGCTTGCGGCGGCCCGCCCGATTCGCTATAATGGAACCGTTGGAGCGAGGAAACCGCAAAGGAGCGTGCCTATGTTCTGTAAACTGACCCCGGCGGAGGAAACCCGGATGCGCCAATTGCTGCAGGGGGTGGCGGACGACCCCAACGCGCTGGTGATGAAGCAGTTCATCCAGCACGGCACCGTCACCACCTACGAGCACTGTCTGCGGGTGACGCGCATTGCCTACTGGCTGAATCTGCGGCTGGGCTGCGGGGCCCGGGAGGCCAGCCTGGTGCGGGGCGCGTTCCTGCACGACTTCTATCTCTACGACTGGCATGCCTGCCACGACATTACCCACTGGCACGGGTTCAAGCATCCCCTCATCGCCCGCTACAACGCCGAGACGGTGTTCCGCCTCAACGCCACCGAGAAGAACATCATCCAGAGCCATATGTGGCCGCTGACCCCCGCCTGGCTTCCGCGCTGCCGGGAAGCGGTGCTGGTCTGCCTGGCGGACAAGATGTCCTCCGCCTGGGAGACCGTGATGGAGCGCAGCACGCCCCGGCCCGCCTGATCAGAATATTGTGATTCCTGCCATCCCTTTCGGATTTTCTCCGAAAGGAATTTTTTGTATAACAAGATAAAAATATCGAAAAACGATAAAAAATACTTGCAAAACGATAACACCTGTGGTATACTGCTGCTAACCTGAACAGAACGGGGGACTGCACAGATGAAATGTTGGCAATGGGACGATCACAAGAGTATTACGCTGACGCGGTATGTGGTGGCGCTGGCCATCCTGGGCAGCGCGGTCATGACGGTCTGCGGGCCCTGGCTGGTGCGCTGGCTGATGACCACCCATCACCTGAACCAGGACGGCCCCGCCGTGGAGGTCGTGCTGCTGGTGCTGGGGTATCTCTGCGCGGCGCTGGCCTTCTGGATGCTGTACAATCTCTACCGCTTTCTGGGGCGGCTGGAGCAGGGGGAGGTCTTCGTCCCCCAGACGGTGCTGGCGCTGCGGCGAATCAGCTGGTGCTGCACCTGGGCGGCGGTGCTCTGCCTGCCGGTGGGCATCTGGATCTATCTGCCCTTCGCCTTTCTGGCGGTGGCGGCCGGGTTCATGGCGCTGCTGGTGCGGGTGCTGAAAAACGCCTTTGCCCAGGCCGTGCGGATGAAGGACGAACTGGACTATACCATATAAAGGAGGTGCGCCGCCGTGCCCATCGTGGTCAATCTGGATGTGATGATGGCGCGCCGCCATAAAGGCGCAGGGGAGCTGGCCGAGGAGATCGGCATCACCCCGGCCAATCTGTCCATCCTCAAGAACAACAAGGCCAAAGCGGTGCGGTTTTCCACGCTGGAAGCGCTGTGCAAGGCGCTGGACTGCCAGCCCGCCGATTTGCTGGAATACGTTCCCGACGAGCGGTAAGCTCTGCCGGATTCACAACTGAACAGGAGGTTCTCCATGACAGAACTACCCAGAGAGGGCGCCGGGCGTCCCCTTTACGAAAGTGCGCCCAAAATTCAGCTGGCGGTGCCGGCAACTCCCTATCTATGGGGCGCGGTGCTCAGCTACCCGCTGGCCTACCTGTATGTGAAAGAGATTCTGTTTGCCCGCCGGTTTGCGGGCTGGGGCCTGCCGGTCTTCACCGTGCTGTTTGTGGCCGGTGTGGAGGCCATGGCCCGGGCGCTCCACCGCCGGGCAGCCGCCGAAACACCCCTCTGGGCGGGCTGCTGGCTGGTGCTGGCCGGTGCTATGGCGTTCTGGGGTGAACAGCCTGTGCTGGGCGGCTGGCAGCCGTTGGTGTGGCATATTTTTGCCGTCTGGTTCGTGCTGGCCCGGTGCGGCATGCTGGCTCAAGGGTACAGCGGCAGCCTATGCTTCCTGGACGGTCTGACGGGCTTTGTGGTGCTGCCCTTCGGGAATTTCTTCCGCAGGGTCGGCACGGTCTGGGCCGGGGTGCGCAGTGTGGGGCAGCAGCGGCGCAAGCTGCGCGGGACCGCCGTGGGGGCGGTGACCGTGCTGGTCACGCTGTTGCTCTGCGCCATGGCCTGGAACCTGCTGGCGGCGGCTGACCCCCATTTCGCGGCGTTGGGCCGGGCGTGGAACGACTGGCTGGCCCTCCTTCTCAATAGTGAAAAACTGGTCTCCTACATTGTATACTTCCTGCTCTCCCTGCCGGTGGGCGCCTGGCTCTACGGCCTGGTGGCGGGCTCGCTGCGCCGGGAAAACCCGCCCTGCCCGGCGGACCGCTTCTACGCAGGGCTGGAGCCCTTCCGGTTGCTGCCCCGGGTGACGGCCATTGCGGCGGTGGGGGCCCTGTGCGCCATCTACACGCTGTTCTTCGGGCTCCAGGCGGCCGAATGGCTGGCCGCCGCGCCCCTGGGCCTGACGGCACCCGCCGCCTCGGACTTTGCGGTGGACGGCTTCTGGGAGCTGCTGCGGATTCTGCTGCTGGACTTCTGCGTGCTGGCGGCTGTGCGGTTTCTCGGCCGCCGCCCGCTGCCCAAGACGCTGGCAGCCCTCTTCTGCCTCTACGGCATCGCCTTCGCCCTGCTGGCCGGGGCCAAGCTGGCGGTTTACATCCATCTCTTCGGCTATACGCCCCGCCGGGTGGTGGCCGGGTGGTTCCTCGGCGTGCTGGCGGTCTGGGCCGTGCTGCTGCTGGTGCGGGTCTTCCGCAGCATACCGGCGGCCCGCATGGGACTGGCCGTGCTGGCGGTCACCTTTGTGCTGCTCTCCTGCGTGGATATGAAAAGCCGGATCGTCCGCGCCAATCTGGACCGCTACGACGCCGGTGTGGATGCCGACCTGGACCTGGATGTGCTGCAGGACTGCGGCCTCAACTACTGGACCCGGGGCAGGGAACAGGCCGACGTGGTCACCTATACCCGCTGGCTGCTGGATGCCGGCTGGTTTGAAAACCGGTCCATTCGGGACCTGCAGGAGCTATACGATGTGGACGGCCCCGGCCTGGGAGAAACGCGGCGGGTCAAGCTGGACGGTGACTGGCTGCTGACCATGACCTTTGACGACCGCTGGTGCTGCACCGGGGCTTCCTTGACGCAGACGGAAAACCGGGTATAATAAAAGGCGGGCAGCCGCCCCACAGAAACACCCCGGAGGATTTACCCTATGCCTGATATCTATACCCGTACCCGCGCCCTGCTGGGCACCCCTGCTCTCGAAACGCTGCGCGCCGCCCATGTGGCGGTGTTCGGCATCGGCGGTGTGGGCGGCCAGGCCGTGGAGGTGCTGGCCCGCAGCGGGGTGGGGGAGCTGAGCCTTTTCGACAGTGACAGGGTGGCGGAATCCAACCTGAACCGTCAGCTCATCGCGCTGCACTCCACGCTGGGCCAGTACAAGGTGGATGCCATGACGGCCCGCATTGCCGACATCGACCCCACCACCGTGGTGCACGCCCACCGGCTGTTCTACGGTGCCGACACCGCCGATACCATCGATCTGGGGCAGTTTGACTATGTGCTGGACTGCATCGACACGGTGTCGGCCAAGCTGCTGCTCATTGAGCGGTGCAAGGCGGCGGGCACCCCCATCCTCTGCAGCATGGGGGCGGCCAACAAGCTGGACCCCACGGCGTTCCGGGTGGCGGACATCGAGAAAACCAGCGTGGACCCGCTGGCCAAGGTCATCCGCATCCAGTGCCGCAAACGGCGGCTGGGCAAGGTGAAGGTGGTTTTCTCCACCGAGGAACCCCTGACACCCCTCACGGCGGAACTGACCGAAACCCCGGCCAACGGACGGCGGGCCGTACCGGCCAGCAATGCCTTTGTGCCGGCGGCCTGCGGGCTGGTCTGCGGCGGCGAGGTGGTCAAGGACCTGATCCGCCGCGCCGGCACCGGCCGCTCCGAAATGAACAGATAAGCCATGCACTCCCCGTTGGGAGTGCATTTTTTTGTGGAATTTTACAGAAGTTGCCGCCCGTTTTGCATTGTAATTTATTCGGCAAAATGTTACACTATTCTTACTTATATTGTTTGAATTTTGTTGCATACCTTGGCAAGGAGAGGTTTACGACTGTGTCTGAAGAACGCAAGATCTATCGCAGCCCCGGGCGGGCTGCACCCAATCCCCAACCCGCAGCCCCGCCGCCTTCCGGGCAGGGGCGGCCCCAGCCGCCGCGGAGCGGCAAACCCCGGCGCCGCAAAGGCGGCCGCCGCCGGCGCAGCCGTCTGGTGCTGGCGCTGTGTTTGCTCTGCCTGCTGGTGGTGACGGGGGTCTGCATCGCCCTGACCCGCTGCACTTCCGGCCCCACCGGGCCCGCCCAGGCAGATTTCGGCACCCCGGCGGCCGCCTGGCAGAAGAATGATCTGGGCTATTACTTCAATTCCAGCGGGGAGGCCATCCCGGCGGCGGTGCTCAAGGGCATCGACGTGTCCAAATTCCAGGGGGAAGTGGACTGGGAGAAGGCCAAGGCCGCGGGCATTGATTTTGCCATCATCCGCTGCGGCTACGGCGGCGAGTGGGACGGCCAGGAGGCCGACTGGGCCCAGGACGACGACCAGTGGCGCCGCAACGCCGACGAGTGCACCCGGCTGGGCATCCCCTTCGGTGTCTATCTCTACTCCTACGCCACCACGGTGGAGGAGGCCCGCTCCGAGGCCGACCATGTGGCCCGGCTGCTGGGTCTGGTGGCCCCGCCCCAGGAGGGCCTGGCCGACTACACCGCTTCGCCCTACCAGCTATCCTACCCGGTGTACTACGACCTGGAGGACAAGAGCATCAGCGGCATCTTCCCCGAGGAGATGGCCGCCATCACCCAGGCCTTCTTTGACCGACTGGTGGAGCTGGGCTACACCGGGGAGCAGGGCATCTATGCCTCGCTGAACTGGGTGCGGGCGCGTTTCAGCGACCCGGCCTTCGACCCCTGGCGGGACAATCTGTGGATCGCCCGCTTCTCGGATTCCCTGGGCTACACCGGCACCTACGATATGTGGCAGTGTACCTACCAGGCGCCCGGCGCCGACTACGGCGTCCAGAGCGAGACGGTGGACGTGGACTTCATCATGCGTCCCTTCACCATCACCGGCATCGCCGACGGCATGGGCAAGGCCGCCGACCCGGTCTTTGTGAACGATACCTACCAGATGGAACTGCATCTGGACGCCAAGGATGCCCGCGCCACCCTGACCACCAACCAGAACGCCGAGGAGGAGGGCGGCCAGAAAATCTTCTGGCAGAGCAGCAACGAGGACGTGGCCACGGTGGATAAGCACGGCGTGGTCCGTGCCCGGGCCGACAGCGGCGAGTGCACCATCACGGCCACCTTGGCCGACGGCACCGAGAGCGTCTCTTGTCTTGTGCGCATCGGCGACATCACGGTGCCTGTCTTCGCCACCGCCAACCTGGACGGCGTGCGGGATAACATGGCCTATGTGGCGGGGCTCAAGGCCTCGGCGCCCGACGCCATCCTGCTGGACGCCGGCGGCAGCCTGCAGGGGAGCTTGAGCTCCAGCCTCACCGGCGGCATGGATATGTTCAGCGCCTTCTCGGCGGCCGGGTATGACCTGCAGGCCATCGGTGCGGAGGACCTTGCCTTCGGCATCGAGCGGCTGCGCAGCGACGCCAACATGGCCTCCGGGCCCTCCCTGGCGGCCAACCTACGGGACGCCGAGGGCTCGGCCATCTTCTACCGTTCCACCAGCTGGAGCCGCAACCGCATCACCAACGGTATGAACTATCTGCTGGAGCGGGCCGGCTACAAGATCGGCTTCTTCTCGCTGGCCGACACCGCCACGGTGACCGGCCAGGTGGGACTTGTGAATGAGGAAACCCCCATGGCCAACGACCTGGCCCAGACCGCCAGCGAACAGGTGGCGGCACTGCAGGCCGAGGGAGCCGATGTCATCCTCTGCATCGCCACGCCCGGCGTAGATGTGGGGGCGCTGGCCGACACGCTGGCGGACCTGGGGGTCACGGCGGTGATCAACGGCAGCGGCACCGAAGTGGAAAACGCCGCGCTGCCGGTGCTGGCCGCCGGCCAGGGTACCGAGGAGGTGGCCCGGCTGAACCTCGTCTTCACCCAGGGCGGCAGCTGCCGGGTGGAACTGGCCAGCAAGGTGACGGCCGGCGATCTGGAAACGGCTCTCAACGACCAGTGGAGCCAGTACCTGACCACTGGCGAGGACGGCAGCCTGACCGTGACCGATACCGCTGACCCCGACAAGAATGTGGCGGCGGACGGGGCCGACCCCACGGCGCCCACCGAGCGGGCGGAGGATGCCATCCGTCAGGCGGCAGCGGCCTACAGCAACGCTTCCCAGGCACTGCAGGGGCTGGATACCGACGATTCCAGCATCCTGAACACGCCGCTCTTCACCTACGCCCAGAACCCGGACGCCAGCAAGACCATCAGCTATGCCAACTATCTGGCCACCCTCTACGAGGAAATCGCCGAGAATGACCGGGATCACTGGCCGGAGGGCTGGGCGGATGCCGAGGTCACCGGTGTGGCGGGCGGTGTCACCGAGCTGGAATACGGCGACATCACCCGGCAGCAGCTGATCTCCTCGCTGCCGGCGACCCAGCGGCTGGTGCTGCTCTCCACCACGGCGGAGGCAGCCCAGGCGCTGGTGGACAGCGGCAATGTGACCCGCACCTACCAGGCCAGCCTGACGGCCTACGAGCCGGAGAGCGACACCGTGCTGCTGGTGACCGACACCCAGACGGCGGCAGCCCTGGGGGAGGGCAACTACACCATCCTGCGGGATTACGGCGACCTGTTCTGGGATGTCCGTATGAATATCAACGACAACACCAACAATTTCACAGAAGATTTTGTCCTGCCCGAAGCGCCCACCTACGGGGTGGGGCGCAACCAGTAAGGCAGGTCAAGGCAGGGAGGCGAACTGTATGAAACTTACCTTTTTGGGTGCTGCCCGGGAAGTGACCGGCAGCTGTACCCAGATGGAAGCGGCGGGCCACCGGCTGCTGGTGGACTGCGGCATGGAGCAGGGACGGGACGTGTATGAGAATGCCGACCTGCCCTATGCCCCCGGCACTTACGAGGCGCTGCTGCTCACCCATGCCCACATCGACCATTCGGGACAGATCCCCTACCTCTATAAAAACGGCTACCGGGGGCCCATCTACTCCACCGACGCCACCATGGACCTGTGCGGCATCATGCTACGGGACTCCGCTCATATCCAGGAGCAGGAGGCCGAGTGGAAAAACCGCAAGGCCCAGCGCAGCGGTGCCGCCATGGTGGAGCCGGATTACACGGTGGAGGATGCCGAGAAGGTCATGCAGCAGTTCGTGCCCTGCCCCTACGGCAGCTGGCAGACCCTCTTCGAGGATGAGGGCGGCAAGATCGAGGTGCTGTTCACCGATGTGGGGCATCTTCTGGGCAGTGCCTCCATCTCCATCCGCGTCACCGAGCCGGAGCGCCAGCCGGAGGTCATCGTCTTTTCCGGCGATATCGGCAACACCCACCAGCCCCTCATCAAGGACCCGGCCATCCCGCCCCACGCCGACTATCTGGTCATGGAATCCACCTACGGCGACCGCAGCCACGGCCCGCGGCCGGACTATCTGGGCGAGCTGACCGAAGTGCTGCAGACCACCTTCGACCGGGGCGGCAACGTGGTCATTCCCAGCTTTGCGGTGGGCCGCACCCAGGAGCTGCTCTACTTCATCCGGCAGATCAAGGAGGAGGGGCGCATCCACGGCCACGACAACTTCCAGGTCTTCGTGGACAGCCCGCTGGCCAGCAAATCCACCACCATCTTCCGGGAAAACTTCATGGAATGCTACGACGAGGAAGCCATGGCCATCGTCCAGCGGGGGGAAAACCCGCTGTGGTTCCCGGGCCTCTGCGTCAGCGAGACCAAAGAGGAATCCATGGCCATCAACAGCGACCCCACGCCCAAGGTGATCATTTCGGCCTCCGGCATGTGTGACGCCGGCCGCATCCGCCACCATCTCAAGTACAATCTCTGGCGGCCCGAGAGCACCATCCTCTTTGTGGGCTTCCAGAGCCCCGGTACGCTGGGCAACGTGCTGCTGGGCGGCGCCACCGAGGTCAAGCTCTTCGGCGACGAGATCCAGGTCAAGGCCCATATCCACCGGCTCAGCGGCCTGTCGGGTCACGCCGACCAGGACGGGCTGGCCAACTGGCTCCACGCCTTTGACGAAAAGCCCAAGTTTGTCTTTGTGAACCACGGCGAGGACGCGGTGGCCGACCACTGGGCCCACCGGCTGCAGGAGGAAGGCTACGAGGCGGAAGCGCCCTACAACGGGTCCATCTGGATTGTGGGGGACGGCCGGGTGGCCTGCGCCGAGGTGGGCAACACCCGGAAGATCGTCAAGACGCCGGGCGTGGCCACTGTGCGCAGCAGCGCGGCCTACGACCGTCTGGTCAACATGGGCAAGCGGCTGATGGCGGTCATCCAGCACAACCAGGGCGGCGCCAACAAGGACCTGGCCAAGTTCGCCAGCCAGATCGCCAGCCTGTGCGACAAGTGGGACCGCTGAATCGTCCCGAAATTTTGTCCCGAAGGGGGAACGCCAACTTTGTGGCATCCGATCAAACACTATAAAACCATCCATCACCACAAGATGCTGGTGATGAAACACTGTTTCCGCTGCGGGCTCTACTGGCAGGGACTGACCCACGATCTGAGCAAGCTGTCCCCGGTGGAATTCTGGGCCGGGGCCAGGTACTGGCAGGGGACCTGCAGCCCCAACAACGCCCAGCGCAAGGCGGAGGGCTACAGCGCCGCCTGGCTGCATCACAAGGGCCGCAACAAACACCATCTGGAATACTGGATCGACTATGCACCCGACGGGGACCACGCCCTGGCAGGCATGCGGATGCCGGCCCGCTATGTGGCCGAGATGGTCTGCGACCGCATTGCCGCCAGCAAGAACTACAAGGGCGCCGACTACACCGACGCCACCGCCTGGGAGTACTACGAGCACAGCAAGGACCACTATGTCCTGCACCCCGAGACCCGCCGCGAATTGGAGACCTGCCTGCAGGTGCTGCGGGACCAGGGGGAGGATGCCTGTTTTGCCTACATCCGCACCCAGCTGCTGGGCAGGAAAAAATAAAACCATGACGGGGAGGACGCACCGGCGTGCGTCCTCTTTTTTTGTGCTGGCTGTAAGATTTTGCCCCGCCGTCCCGTCTGGATAGATAAGAAGCGCTTCCAGAACAACAACAGGGAGGAATCCAAGTGAATGACCGGGACCTGACCCGCCTGCTGCAGACTGACCCCGACGCCGGGCTGCAGGCTGCCATGCAGGCCTATGCCTCGCTGGTCAAAGCCGTGCTGCTGCGCATTTTGCCGCGGGACCCGCGGGATGTGGAGGAGTGTATCGCCGATACCTTTGTATCGCTGTGGCGCCATGCCGCCGCGCTGGAACAACAAAAAACACCGCTGCGCCCCTGGCTGCTGGTGACGGCGCGCAACAAGGGCATTGACCGTTACCATGCGCTGTGCCGGCACGCGGCACTATCGCTGGACGAAGAACTGGGGCAGACCCTGGGGGAGGTGGCGGAATTTGACCGCGCCACCTCGGACGCTGCCGACTGGGCGGGGGGCCTGGTGGCGGCCATGGACCCGCCCGACCGGGAGATTTTCCTGCGCAAGTATTATCTGCTACAGTCCAGTAAAGAGATCGCCCGCGCCCTGGGCATGACCGAGGGCACCGTCAACACCCGCTTAAGCCGCGGCCGGGAACGGCTGCGCCGCCAGTTACAAAAGAAGGGAGTGCACTGCCATGCGTAAAGAAAACTTTGACCGCTCGCTGCTGGACGAACTGAACCGCCTGGACCCGCCCGCCGTCCCGCTGGCGGAAGGGGAGTGGGACCGGGTGCTGGCATCGGCCCGCGGGCAGGTGCACGCCGAGAGCCGCCCTGCACCGCGGCGTTCCCGCCCCCTGCTGCGGCTGGTGCGCAGCGCAGCGGTGGCGGCCGCGGCCTGTGTAGTGCTGCTGGGCAGCGTGAACCTGGCCAACCCCGCCTTCGCCGAGAGCCTGCCGCTGGTGGGCACCCTCTTCAGCCGCATCAACCGGGACGCCGACACCCGCCTGCGCAGCGAGCAGCTCAACGGCTACGCCCAGACGGTGAAAAAAACCGCCGAGAGTGCCGCCAGCCCCTACACGGTGACGCTGGGGCAGATCTACCGGGACGAGGACTGGATGCGGCTGAGCCTGGTGCTCACCGCCGCAGACGACAGCCTGGCCGGGTTCGATACCATCCGGGCCGATGCCGGCGGCTCCATGCCCGCCGATACCGCCGAGGCTTCGGGGGCGCTGCTTCTCGAAGACGGCGCCGCCATCCTGGAGGAAGGAGATGGCTGGTTCACCCGGCAGGACGACCGCACCTTCGTGATGGGGCTCAACTATCCCCTCTTCCTCTATGAGACGGATGGCTCCCTGAGCGGCCGGACGGTGACGCTGCAGCTCCATGACCTGGTGGCCTGCAATGTGGAGATGCTGGAGGAGCGCACCAGCGAGTGGGGCAGCCAGTACAGCCATTGGGAATACCACGACGAGACCCCGCTGGCAGGGGACTACACCCTGACCTTTACCATCCCGGAGCCCGGCACCGAGGGCATCCGCTCCTTCACCGGGCCGCTGACCCGGGACGGCGTGACGCTCCACAGCCTGACCGCCACCCCGGCCGCCGCCAGACTGGAGATCCAGCTGCCCAGCCAGTACAGCACCCAGGTCAAACTCACCGCCGCAGACGGCACCCTGCTGAAAGCCGAACGGGGCGAGGGCGTGCATCTGGACGAAAATGACAGCAACAGCGATTATCTCTGGACCTACTACTTTGACACCGTGCCGGAAAACAGCCCCACCGTGACGGTGACGGTCTACAAAATGGACTATTCCACCCAGCCCGGCACCGGGGAAGTGCTGACCGAATTTACCGTGCCGCTGTCCTGAATCAAAACCCTGCCCGCAGTCTTTTGTGCTGCGGGCAATTTCTGTTGACAAAGCGCCCGGCGTGTGATTGAATAGTAGATACTACAGCGGACCGCTTCGGCCCGTGTATTTTATAGAAGGTGGAAATTATGGCAGAAGAAAAACGTAAACGGATTCTTTCGGGCATTCAGCCCACCGGTACGCCGACGCTGGGCAACTACATCGGCGCGGTGCGCAACTGGGCCCTGCTGCAGCCCGACTATGACTGCCTGTATATGGTCGCTGACCTGCACGCCCTGACGGTGCGCCAGGTCCCCGCCGATCTGCGCCGCCGCACCCGCGAACTGACCGCGCTGCTGCTGGCGGTGGGCATCGACCCGGAAAAACATATCCTCTTTGTGCAGAGCCACGTGCCGGCCCACTGTGAGCTGTCCTGGATTCTTGCCTGCAACACCCAGTTCGGTGAGCTGTCCCGCATGACCCAGTTCAAGGACAAGAGCGCCAAGCATCCCGACAACGTCAACGGCGGTCTGTTTACCTACCCGGTGCTGATGGCCGCGGATATCCTGATCTACAACGCCGACCTGGTGCCGGTGGGGCAGGACCAGACCCAGCACCTGGAGCTGGCCCGCAACATTGCCAACCGCTTCAACGGCGTCTACGGCGATACCTTCACGCTGCCCGAGGGCTACGTGCCGGCATCCGGCGCCAAGATCATGTCGCTGGCCGAGCCCACCAAGAAGATGAGCAAGTCTGACACCAACGTCAACTCCTTTGTGCTCATGACCGACGACAAGGACACCATCGTACGCAAGTTCAAGCGCGCCGTCACCGACTCGGACGGTGTGGTCCGCTTTGACCGGGAGACCAAGCCCGGTGTCTCCAACCTGATGGCCATCTACTCCACCTTCACCGGCAAGACGATGGAGGAGATCGAGGCGGAGTTCGCCGGCAAGGGCTACGGCGACTTCAAGATGGCGGTGGCCGAGGTGACGGCCGACGCGCTGGTCCCGGTCCAGAGCGAGTACAACCGCATCCTGGCGGACAAGGCCTACGTGGACGGCGTGCTGAAGGACGGCGCCCAGCGGGCTGCCCGCATCGCCAACCGGACGGTGAGCAAGGTGTACCGCAAGGTGGGGCTTCTGCAGCTGGACAAATAACGCGACCCAGCGCAAAACCCTTGACAAATCGGCTTTGAGCCGATATAATAACTAAATTGGTGCGGCTCATTTTGCGGGCCGCACAACTTTTACTATCGCGTATCAGTTAGGAGAATCGAGCATGGCTAAAGAAGTCGTCGTTACCCGTGAGGGTTACAAAAAGCTGGAACAGGATCTGAACGAACTGCGCACCGTCAAACGTAAAGAGGTGGCAGACAAGATCAAGGTCGCCCGCGGCTACGGCGACCTGAGCGAGAATGCCGAGTATGACGCCGCCAAGGAAGAGCAGGCCATCGTGGAGGCCCGCATCGCCGACCTGGAGGCGACCCTGAAGGTGGCCCGCATCATCGATGACAGCGAACTGTCCAACGACACCGTTTCCATCGGTATGCGCGTCAAGATCCTCGCCGAGGGAGACGATCCCGACGAGGCCGAGGAATATGACATCACCGGCTCCACCGAGGCGGACATGAACCTCAACCGCATCAGCGACGAGAGCCCGGTGGGCGCTGCCCTCATCGGCCACAAGGCCGGCGACGAGGTGGACGTTACCCTGCCCAACGGCAACATCATCGTGTACAAGGTGCTGGCCGTTTCGCGCTCGAAGTAAAACAAGGCAGGGGCGGGGAATACCTGCCCCTTTTTGCATGATAACAAGAAAGGAAGATCTCTCATGGAGCAGAACAAGCCCCAGACTGAGCAGGACCTGAGCCAGCAGGCGGCTGTCCGCCGTCAGAAGCTGGCCGACCTGCGCGCCGCCGGTCATGACCCCTTCGTCATCACCAAGTACCCCCAGGACGCCTACTCAGCCGACCTGAAAGCCGAGTTTGCCGATCTGCCCGCCGAGGCGGAGACCGGCAAGATCGTCACGCTGGCCGGCCGCATGATGTCCAAACGTGTCATGGGCAAGGCGAGCTTTGCCCATCTGCGGGACCAGAAGGGCGATATCCAGATCTTTGTGAAGCGGGATCTGCTGGGCGACGAGGCCTACGCGGCCTTCAAGAAGCTGGACATCGGCGACATCATCGGCTGCAAGGGCGAAGTGTTCCGCACCAAGATGGGCGAGATCTCGGTGCGGGTCAGCGAGCTGACGCTGCTGTCCAAGAGCCTGCTGCCCCTGCCCGAAAAGTTCCACGGCCTCACCGACCGGGAAGCCCGGTACCGTCAGCGCTATGTGGACCTGATCGTCAACCCCGACGTGAAGCAGACCTTCATTAAGCGCAGCGCCATCCTGCGGGAACTGCGCAGCTATCTGGACGGCAAGGGCTTCCTGGAAGTGGAGACCCCCATCCTGACCCCCTTTGAGATCGGTGCCTCGGCCCGGCCCTTCCTGACCCACCACAACACGCTGAACATGGACATGGTGCTGCGCATCGAGACCGAGCTCTACCTCAAGCGGCTGATCGTGGGCGGTATGGACCGTGTCTACGAGGTGGGCCGCATCTTCCGCAACGAGGGCATGGACCCCAAGCACAACCCCGAGTTCACCACCATCGAGCTCTACCAGGCCTACACCGACTACCACGGCATGATGGACCTGGTGGAGGAGATGATGAAGACGGTGGCCCAGAAGGTCTGCGGCACCCTGCAGATCACCTACCAGGGCAAGGAGATCGACCTCTCCCACTGGGAGCGGATGACGATGACCGAGGCCGTCAAGAAGTATTCCGGCGTGGACTTCGACACCGTCCAGTCCGACGAGGATGCCATCGCCCTGGCCAAGGAGCATCATGTGGAGCTGCCCGAGATTCCCACCAAGGGCTCCATCCTGGCCGAGTTCTTCGATGCCTTCGTGGAGGAGAACCTCATCCAGCCCACCTTCATCTACGACTATCCCGTGGAAGTCAGCCCGCTGGCCAAGCGCAAGCCCAGCAATCCGGCCATCACCGAGCGCTTCGAGTACTTCATCAACGCCACCGAGTTCGGCAACGCCTTCAGCGAGCTGAACGATCCCATCGACCAGAAGGGCCGCTTCGAGCGCCAGGTGGCCGAGCGCAAGCAGATCGACCCGGACAGCAAGGCCCAGGTGGACTACGACTACGTCACCGCCCTGGAGTACGGCCTGCCCCCCACGGGCGGCCTGGGCTTCGGCGTGGACCGTCTGGTCATGCTGCTCACCGACTCCGCCTCCATCCGTGATGTGCTGCTCTTTCCGACTATGAAGCCCATCGACCAGTAAAAACGCATTATATAGACATTCTGAAAAAGAAAAGACGCTATATATTGTGTCTTTTGCGTGATGTACAGCTCGTTGTGACAGCAATTTGACAGCAAAAAGCTGCCGGCCTGCATAAAACAAATCCCGGCCCCGCGAAATGCATCGCGGGGCCGGGATTTTTGACTTACATACAGAAAAAATTTACGCTACCACAGCGCCCAGGGCAGAAACGCCGGCCAGGCTCAGCGCACCCATGATGCAGCCGGCCAGCAGCACGCCGCCCATGCAGGCCAGCACGCTGGACTTGAAGTCCATATCCAGCAGGCTGGCGGCCAGGGTACCGGTCCAGGCGCCGGTGCCCGGCAGGGGAATGCCCACGAAGATCAGCAGCGCCCAGGGCAGGCCGCGGCCGGCGGTGGCCTTCAGCTTCTCACCGCCGCGATGGCCTTTCTGCAGGCAGAAGGTGAAGAACTTGCCGATGACCGGCTTGTCGGCGCCCCACTCCAGAACCTTGCGGGCAAAGAAGAAGATGAAGGGGACCGGCAGCATGTTGCCGATGATGGCCACCACATAGACGCTCCACAGCGGCAGTCCCAGCACTACACCGGCGGGAATGGCGCCGCGCAGCTCGATCAGGGGCACCATCGAGATGAAGAAAACATACAGGTAACTTGTCAGCATCGTGAAACCTCACAGTGTCAATTTTTCATATACAGAACAGGCTCTATTATACAGGATAACCGCCGGTTTGGCAAGCAAAAAAACACGGTGCTTCATAGGTTGTTTTTGGTGTCCCTGCCCAAAAAGCGGCCGGGGACTTGCGTTTTGCCAAGGGTATGGTATCATTATACAATACGGTTTTACCCGCAAAACAATTTCGGGCGGCTTGCCGCCGGAAGGGAAGGAACCCTTTTGTCCAAAACTGCAAAACAACGCTGGCTGTGGGCGGCGTCCCTGCTGGCGATGGCGGTCTTTGCCGTGGCCATGGCCTGGCTGCACTACCAGCAGCTCTGCTCCCCGGGCGGCGGCAACGACCCCTATACCTCCGATCTGGGGCAGCACCTGGCCTTTGCCCGGGAAGGAATGATCTACTCCACCACCTCACTGCTCATCGGTCCCGCCTACGCCCTGGGCGGGCGCTGGGGCATCGCGGTGCTGCTGGCTTTGTTCCACCTGGCCGCGGTGGCCCTCTTTGCCCGGGCGCTGCGCCCGGCGGTGCCCGCCTGGTCCCGTCCGGCCCGGCTGCTGGCCAGCCTTGTCATCAACCTGGCCCAGGCGGTATGGATTCCCCGGGGCGGCTACTGGTACCAGGGCACCATCATCGGCACGGTCTATCACAACACCACCTACATCATGCTGGCCCCCTTTGCCCTGCTGGCGGTGCTGGCCTTCTACCGGGCCTGGCGCAGCATGACCGGCAAGCTGGACCTGCGGGCCTGGCTGGTCTACACGGTGCTGCTCACGGTGGCCACCAGCTTCAAGGCCAGCCTGGTCTTCGCCTTTGCTCCGGCACTGCTGTTGCTGCTCATCGCCGATCTGGTGCGCACCCGCGGCCGGAACCTGTGGCAGGAAGTGATCATGGGCTGCAGCGTGCTGCCCAGCATCGCCCTCTGCCTGATCCAGGCCAACGTGCTGTTTGCCGAGGCGGACAGCGGCATGAAGCTGATCTTCACGGTGGACTTTGACCGCCACGCCATGCTGTGGGGGCCCTTCAACGAGGCGGCCCTCCTGGGGCTGGTGCGCTCCCTTGTGTTTGTGGCGGCGGTGGGCATATTGCTGGGGCACCGGGCCTGGTCCGGCTTCCGCTATCGGTTCAGCCTGCTGGTGTTCGGTGTGGCCATGGCGGAAGCGCTGCTGCTGGTGGAAAGCGGCGAGCGGCTGTACCACGCCAACCTGTGGTGGGGGCCTTTCATCTGCTATTGGCTGTTTTTGCTGGAATCGGTGTCGGTGTGGCTGCGCAGCTGTACGGCCTGGAAGGCAGGGACCCGGGAAGGGTATCTGGGCCTTCGCCTGGGCCTGTGCGGTGCGGCGCTGGCATGGCATGTCATCAGCGGGTTATGCTTCCTGGTGCTGCTGATGGAGGGCAAATCCTACAACATCCCCATTGCCACCTATCATTTTCTCTTTTTCTGAATTTTCGGCGGTCCTTTCCTCAAGGGAAGGGGCCGCCGCTTTTTGTCTGCCCGGGCTTGACAAGGGCGCGGGGATGTGGTAGCATACTTTTGAAAGTTAGTGTATACTAACTTCCGGCGCCTCCGGATTCAGCCATGGCATCCGAGGGGCAAAAACGTTGCCCTGACAACATACAAAACTATAGAATATTGGTATGATATAAAAAACGGGAGGGCAATGCCTGCCGGAAATTGGCAAATTACCACTTGCGTTTTTTTGCAGATATGGTATCATAATATCTGCGCATACACCACATATGGACAGTGACCAACAGAAGGAGTACGTTATGACAGATTTCAAGCAGTGGGAAGGCTTTGAAGGCCGCATCTGGAAGGAAGAAGTCAACACCCGTGACTTCATTCAGAAGAACTATAAACCCTACGACGGCGACGAGAGCTTCCTCGCCGGCCCGACCGAGGCAACCAACAAGCTGTGGGGCGCTTTGCAGGTCCTGCAGAAGGAGGAGCGTGCCAAGGGCGGCGTTCTGGATATGGAGACCGAGGTGGTTTCCGGCCTGACGGCCTACGGCCCCGGCTATATCGACCCCGAACTGAAGGACCTGGAGCAGATCGTCGGCCTGCAGACCGACAAGCCCCTGAAGCGCGCCTTCATGCCCTACGGCGGCATCAAGATGGCGGAGCAGGCCTGCACCACCTACGGCTACACGCCCAGCCCCAAGCTGCATGAGATCTTCACCCAATACACCCGCACCCACAATCAGGCGGTGTTTGATGCCTATACCCCCGAGATGCGCAAGGCCCGCCACAGCCACATCGTCACCGGTCTGCCCGACACCTACGGCCGCGGCCGCATCGTGGGCGACTACCGCCGCGTGGCGCTGTACGGCATCGACTTCCTGATCAAGGAAAAGCAGAACGACTTCGCCAACTGCGGCGACGGCACCATGCTGGACGATGTGATCCGTCAGCGTGAGGAGCTGGCCCTGCAGATCAACGCCCTCAAGGGCATGAAGGAGATGGCCGCCGCCTACGGCTACGACATTTCCCAGCCCGCCGCCAACGCCAAGGAAGCGGTCCAGTGGCTCTACTTCGGCTACCTGGCCGCCATCAAGACCCAGAACGGCGCGGCCATGAGCGTGGGCCGTGTCTCCACCTTCCTGGATATCTACATCCAGCGTGACCTGGAGCGCGGTATTCTCACCGAGGAGCAGGCCCAGGAGCTCATCGACCATCTGGTCATGAAGTTCCGCATGGTCAAGTTTGCCCGCATCCCCAGCTACAACCAGCTGTTCAGCGGCGACCCCGTCTGGGCCACCCTGGAAGTGGCCGGCATCGGTATGGATGGCCGTTCCATGGTCACCAAGACCGACTTCCGCTTCCTGCACACGCTGGAGAACATGGGCCCCGCGCCGGAACCCAACATCACGGTGCTCTATTCTTCCGCCCTGCCCAAGACCTTCAAGGACTACGCCGCCCGCATCTCCATCAAGACCTCCTCGGTCCAGTATGAGAACGACGATGTCATGAAGCCGGTCTGGGGCGATGACTACTCCATCTGCTGCTGCGTGTCTGCCACCCAGACCGGCAAGGAGATGCAGTTCTTCGGCGCCCGCGCCAACCTGGCCAAGTGCCTGCTGTACGCCATCAACGGCGGCGTGGACGAGAAGCTGGGCGAGCAGGTGGGTCCCCACTACGCGCCCATCACCAGCGAGTATCTGGACTACGACGAGGTCATCCGGAAGTATGATGTGATGATGGACTGGCTGGCCGGTCTGTACGTCAACATCCTGAACCTCATCCAGTATATGCACGACAAGTACTACTACGAAGCCGCCGAGATGGCCCTCATCGACACCGACGTGCGCCGCACCTTTGCCACCGGCATTGCGGGCTTCAGCCATGTGGTGGACTCCCTGAGCGCCATCAAGTACGCCAAGGTCAAGTGCATCCGCAATGAGCAGGGCCTGGTCACCGACTACGAGATCGAGGGCGACTTCCCCAAGTACGGCAACGACGATGACCGCGCCGACGACATCGCGGTGAATCTGCTGCGCACCTTCATTGAGAAGATCAAGCGCCGCCACACCTACCGTAATTCCGAGCCCACCACCTCCATCCTGACCATCACCTCCAACGTGGTGTACGGCAAGGCCACCGGCGCCATGCCGGACGGCCGCAAGGCATACACTCCGTTTGCCCCCGGCGGCAACCCCAGCTATGGTGCCGAGACCCACGGCCTGCTGGCCAGCCTGAACTCGGTGGCCAAGCTGCCCTACCACTGGGCGCTGGACGGCATTTCCAACACCCAGACCATCAGCCCCGACGCCCTGGGTCACAGCGAGCAGGAGCGTGTGGTGAACCTGGTCCAGGTCATGGACGGCTACTTCGATCAGGGTGCCCATCACCTGAACGTCAACGTCTTCGGCAAGGAGAAGCTGATCGACGCCATGGAGCATCCCGAGAAGGAAGAGTACGCCAACTTCACCATCCGTGTTTCCGGCTACGCGGTCAAGTTCATCGACCTGACCCGCGAGCAGCAGCTGGATGTCATTGCCCGTACCTGCCACAAGGTGCTGTAATCAGCTGAATTGATGTACCAAGATCCGCGGCTGCCCTGTGGCCGCGGATCTTTTTGTAAAAGGAGCCAACCAAGATGTCACAACAAGAATGCAAGGGATACGTCCACTCGGTGGAGACCTTCGGCCTGGTGGACGGGCCGGGGGTACGGTATATCATCTTTTTGCAGGGCTGCGCCATGCGGTGCCAGTACTGCCACAACCCCGAGACCTGGGCCTTCACCCGGGACACCGAAAAAACGCCCCAGGAGGCCTTTGCGGCAGCCCTGCGCTACCGCAACTACTGGCGGGACAACGGCGGCCTGACCATCAGCGGCGGGGAACCGCTGCTCCAGATGGATTTCGTCAGCGAGGTGTTCCGCCTGGCCCGGGCCAAGGGCGTCCACACGGCGCTGGACACCAGCGGCCAGCCCTTTGCGCCGGACAATGCCGACTGGATGCGCCGGTTTGACGCTATGCTGGAAAACACCAGCCTGGTGATCCTCGACCTCAAGGAGATCGACGACGATAAGCACAAGGCGCTCACCGGCCACACCAACCAGAACATTCTGGCCATGGCCCGGTATGTGGCCGACCACGGCGTGCCGCTGTGGATCCGCCATGTGCTGGTGCCGGGCCTGACCGATGACGCCGACGGACTGCGGCAGCTGGACGCCTTCATCAAGACGCTGCCCACGGTGCGCCGTGTGGAGATTCTGCCCTACCATACCCTGGGCCTGTTCAAGTGGCAGAACCTGGGCATTCCGTACCCGCTGGACGGCGTGCGGGTGCCCACCGAGGAGGAAGTCAGCACGGCGGAAGACCTTCTGCATGTGCGGGACTACCCCGACGCTCCCCAGGAATGACCGAAAAAATTTCGTTATATGGTTGACAAATTCCTGGTTTTATGGTAGAGTATACACGTGGTTAGAAATAACTAACCATAACCAACCTGAAGCCACCGGCGCGCCTCTGCCGGACCGGGCTTCTGAACCTTGCGGACCGCGCCTCCGTTTTGGCGTCTTGCTCTGCGCTTTGTAAGCGGTCTGCTGCCAACCCCACCGTTTTCTGCTCCGGACGGTGGGGCATTTTTATGCCCATACGCAAAACGCCCCTGCCGCGCAAACGGCAAGGGCGTGATTGGTTGTAAGGGGAGTGTTCAGCTGCGGCTCAGGCGGCCCAGCAGCAGGTAGTAGCCGGCCCAGTCCAGTTTGCCGTACAGCGGCGAACCGGTGCGCTTGGCTTCCGCCAGGGCATACACCAGCCGGGTGCTGCGCCAGCGGCAGGGGAGATAGTAGGCGCTGTAGCAGCGCTCGGCGCGCATCTGGTCCAGCAAAGCCCGCAGCCAGGGGGTGCGCAGTGCGGCGGCGGCCTTGTCCTGGCGGATGCCGGACAAAGGGGCCGGGTCACGGCGCAGGATGTCCGCCACCCCTTCCGCAAAGACCGTCAGTTCGGCGCGGTGCAGCTGGCGCAGGTCCTCCGCCGGACACCGGGCGGCCTGGCAGGCAGCGTTCAGCTTGGCAAAATGCTGGGGCCAGATCTCGCAGTAGTTGGCGTGGTACTTGGTGGACAGCGTGCCGGTGCGGCTGCAATCGTAGAAGGTCAGCGGACTTTCCACCACCCGGTAGGCAAAATCCGGGGTCTCAGCGGCCAGCAGGGCGATGTAATCCAGTACAAATTGTAAATCTTCACCCAAAGTATACTGCGTGTTGAACTTTACCCGCTGTGCCAGGTCGGTGCGGTAGAGCTTGTTCCAGGGCATGGCCAGCAGACAGTCCAGCCAGAGGGAGGCCAGCGCCTGCCGGGGACGGGGCGAAGCCTCGCTGCAAACGGGGGTTTCGTCCTCCTGGCGGGTGGTGTAGTGCCACAGGATAAAATCCCCGGGGGCAGCGTTCTGGGCGTCCAGAGCGGCCTGCAGGGCGCCGGGGCGCAGCGCATCGTCGGAGTCCAGGAAAACCAGATATTTGCTGTCAGCGGCGGCCATCCCCGCGTTGCGGGCGCTGGACACACCGCAGTCATCCTGGTGGATGACCTGTACCCGGTCGTCCCGGGCGGCCCAGCCGTCGCACATGGCGCCGCAGGCATCGGGGCTGCCGTCGTCCACCAATACGCAGCGGACACCGCCCTCCACCTGCTGGGAGAGAATGCTCTGCACACAGCGGTCCAGGGTGGCCTCGGCGCGGTAGACCGGCACCACAACGCAGATCGCAGCCTGGCTCATAGGGCACCTCCGTTCTGCAGTACATCCTGCACGATGCGGACAAATTCCTTGTAATACCGCTCCACCGAGAAATCCTGCGCCCGCTTGGTCCCGGCGGCGCCCATCTCGGCACAGAGGGCGGGGTGTTCATAGAGCATGCGGATGCTCCAGGCCAGCTGGTCGGCGATGTTGTCGCCCCGTTCCACCAGCACGGCCTGGCTGCCTTCCAGGTACTCCGGCATGCCGCCGCTGCGGGTGGCCAGCACGGGGCGGCCGCAGGCCATGGCCTCCACGGCCACCAGACCGGCGGCCTCCTCCACCAGGGTGGGCACACAGACCAGATCGGCCAGCCGGTAGTAGTCGGGCAGGTCCTCGTTGGGGATGTAGCCGGTGAACTGGACCCGGTTGCCCAGGGCGCGGGCCTGCTGTTCCAGCCGGCGCAGGAAGCTGCTCTGCTGGGTGCGGCCGAAGAAGGGACTGCCCACGATCAGCAGTTTGATCTGGGGCACCGGCAGCAGGGCCAGGGCCTCCATCAGCTTGTGGATGCCCTTGTCGGGGTCGAGGCGCCCGCAGAAGAGCACCACAAAGTCCCGGTCACCGAAGCCCAGCCGGGTGCGCAGCGCCAGCGGCGGGGGACCGGGGCGGAACCGTTTGGTGTCCACACAGTTGTACCAGATATAGGCGCGCTTGGGGTCCAGCGTGCTGGTCTTGAGATAGTCTTCCCGGATGAATTCGCTCAGCGCCAGAATGCCGCCGTAGATGGTGTCCATGACGGGGCTGCAGGCGGTCTGCCCGTGAAGATGGGCCAGGCACCGCTTGCGGCCGAACATCCGGCTGATAGCGCTGCACTGGGTCAGGTTGCCACCCTCCGCCACGATGAGGTCGGGGCCGGGGGGCTCCAGCGCCAGCGAGAGCTGTACCTTCTGGTACCAGGGGTCGTAGGGGGCCGCAATGCCCAGGCAGCGCTCCACAAACACCATGGGCCAGTACCGGCGATGGCCGTGGGGCCGGGGAATATAGAGCATCTTGGTGTGCTTAAGTCCCTCGGCGGCGCGGCGGGCGGCTTCGTCGGGAACGCTGGTGCAGAGCAGATCCAGCTGGCCCTCCCGCTCGTTTTCGCGGATCAGATGGGTCAGAAGGGTCTCCACGGCGCCGCCCTGCACCGCCGGAACCGGCAGATCGGGGGGCGGCACCAGCAGCACGCGGGGACGCTTGTTCTTTTCCTTGTCTTTATCGGGTCTCAGGATGGCCAACGGTCGGCTCCTTCTGTGATGGATTTGCCCGCAAACCGGGCATCTTTACTTCTTGATGGGGCAAAGGCTCTCGGCGCTCATCATGGACCAGCGCGCGGCCGAAAGTTTCTCGGTCATCTTCATGTGGCGGCAGTTGGGCAGGTAGCTGATGAGCCCTTGCATGAGGAACTGCTCCTTGCTGATGGCCTTCACCAGCTGGGGGGTGGGGTTCTGCCGCACCTTGGCGCAGAGGAACAGATACCGCCGCCAGCAGGCCGCATAGGCGGAATCGATCACCGATCGGTCGGCGTTGTTCTCCACATAGAAGCGGTAGCGGTCCGCCAGACCGTCCACGGCATCGAAGGCCTCCGGCTTGATGGAGGAACGGCAGATGCTGCCGCTGCTCAGCCGGTAATGGTAGAGAATGGTGTCCACACAGACCACCTTGTCGCAGCGCCAGAACAGGCGGTGGGCCACAAAGTCGTCCTCGTGCAGGCGGCCTTCGGGATAATGCAGCAGCTTCCACACCTCGGCGCGGTAGAGCTTGTTCCACGCCACGGTGTAGACGGTGCCGTTGGGGGTGTAGAACTCGTTCAGCAGGTCCTTGCCGCAGAAAACACCCTCCTGGGCGGGATGGGTGGAGTGGGGCGGCACGCAGCTCTCGCCGTTTTCCTGCACATCCTCCACGGCGCACAGGGCCATATAGGCGTCGTGCTCCTCGCAGGCATTGTACAGCGTGCGCAGGTAGGCGGGCAGCACCACGTCGTCGGAATCCACAAAGGCGTAGTAGCGGCCGTGGGCGGCATCAATGCCGGTGTTGCGCGCGGCGGAAAGGCCCTGATTCTCCTGGTGGAAGACCCGCACACGGCTGTCCCTGGCGGCGTAGGCGTCGCAGATGTCGGAGCAGCCGTCGGTGGAACCGTCGTCCACCAGCAACACCTCATAGGGTTCCTGGAAATCCTGGGCCAGAATGCTGTCCAGGCATTCCTCCAGATACTTTTTGGTGTTGTAGATCGGTACGATCACGCTGATTGCAATACGCTCCATCAATCAATTCCCCTTCCTCTTTTTGCGGCCAGGCGTCCCCAGGCGGAGGCTGCGGCATACAGCGCACCGGGGTTGGCGCAAAACAAGACGGCACGCAGCTTTTCACCGGCGGGCAGCAGGGAGCTGCGCACAAGGTCCGGCAGTACGGCGTCCAGATGCTTTTTGTGGGCCTTGAATTTCGGTTTCAGTTCGGCCAGGTTTCCGGCTGCGCCGGACTGGCACCAGAACTGATAAAACACCCGCCAGTACCATACGGTGGCCCATCGGCGGTATTCCTCCCGCCCCGGACGGCTGGCAAAGTATTGCAGCCAGTCCCAGTACATCCGCAGATCGTCCAGCTTGCGTGGCGAAAAGGTGGCGGTGCTGGTGATCTGCCCGGCGCGGGTGCGGTAATGATACAGAATGTCGGGCAGGCAGTTGCACTGCTCGCCCTCAAAGACGCGGTGCAGCACGCTGGCGTCATCCCCGAAGAGCATCGTTTCATCGTAGTGGATGCCCTTGTCCCGGAACAGCCGCAGATCAAACAGCTTGTTCCAGCTCAGCGGCCCGTAGTAGCTGCCGGTCTGGAAAGTTTCCAGCAGCAGTTCCTCGGCGGGGCGGATGCCGTGCTCCCGGATGGCCACCCGCCGTCCCGGCAGGGGACGGCCGGCCTCGTCGATGCAGTCGCCGCTGCAGGCGGCCAGCCGCACGCCGGGCGCCTGCACGGCCCGGTAGAGCACCTCGTACATGGTGGGCTCGATGACATCGTCGGAATCCACAAACCCGATGTAGCGGCCGCGGGCGTTGTCCAGCCCCTTGTTGCGGGCGCTGGCAGGACCTCCGTTGGCCTGGTGGAACACCCGGATGCGGGCATCCTCCGCCGCCAGCGCGTCACAAATACGTCCCGAATCGTCCGAGCTGCCGTCGTCGATGAGCAGCAGCTCAAAATCCGGGAAGGTCTGGGCCAGAATACTGCGCACAGCCTGTTCCAGGAAGGGCTGTGTGTTGTACACGGTGGAGACGATGCTGATTGTGGGGGATTTGCCCATGGGGTGCTCCTTGGTCACAGAAATCGTTGTTTGGCCAGTGTGTAGGCGGCCAGAAAGCCCGGCCAGCGGCAGGCCACGCCGATGCGGTAGGGAATGGCCAGCAGGCGGTTGGGGTCCCGGCGCAGCCGCGCGGTGAGGGCGGCGCGGGCATCCCGGTCTTTAAGGATGCGGGCGAACAGTGCCCGGCGTGCCCCGAAGGACAGGCTGCCCCGGCAGCCGGTGAGCAGACCGTACTGGTTGAGGCAGGCCCGCACCCGGCTGGTATACAGATAGGGCGCCGGGTCCAGACCGTTCTGCCGCAGCAGTACTTCCAGGGCCGGGCGGGTCACCGCCTCGGCGTCCAGCAGATCGCCCCGCAGGGAGCGGGACAAACTGCCGCTGCCCACATCATTTTGCTTATAGTATACACCACGCAGGCAATAAATGGCAGTCGTTTTTTGTAAAAAAAGTATGTTAAAAAGGACATCCTCGTTGATTTTGAGGTTTTCGTCAAAGCGCAGCGCCCCGATGGCGGAGCGGCGGAACAGTTTGGGGTAGGGGGCCGCCAGCAGTCCGGTGTCGAACAGCAGCGCCGAAAGGCGGGGCTCCAGGGCGGCCAGGCCCTCGTACCGGCCCTCGGCCAGGGGGGCTACCGTGACCGATTCGCCGGTGCTGGCCCGCTGCAAACCGAAGAGGATCATCGCCTCGTCGGTGACGGGCAGGGCGTCCAGTGCCGCCCAGAGGCCGGGCAGCAGTTCATCGTCGGCGTCCAGAAAGAGCACCCAGTCCCCCTGGGCAGCTTCCAGGCCGGTGTTGCGGGCCGCGCCGGCGCCGCCGTTGGGCCGGTGCAGGGCGGTGATGCGGGCATCCCCGGCGGCCAGCTGGTCGCAGAGGGCACCCGTCCCGTCGGGACTGCCGTCCTCCACCAGCAGCAGCTGCAGGTCGGCGGGGGCGCCTTCCAGCGCGCTGGCCACCGCCCGGCGCAAAGTGGCCTCGGCACGGTAACAGGGGATAATGACACTGACTTTCACCGGGCGTCCTCCTGCAGAATGGTCTGGTAGATGCCGCACAGCGCGTCGGCGTTGGCGGCTGGGTCATGGGTGTGCAGCGCCCGGCGGCGGGCAGCCTGCCCCAGGGCGGCGCCGCTGTCCGGGGCGGAGAGTACCGCCGTGACGGTGCGGGCCAGGCCGTCGGCATCCAGCGCCTGGCCGTACAGCCGGCCCTCGGTGCCGTCGGTGAGCATGTCGGGGATGCCGCCCGCCCGGCTGGCCACACAGGGCAGACCCAGCAGCATGGCTTCCCCCAGACTGTTGGGGCTGTTCTCGCTGGAGGAGGGCAGCAGGAAAAGGTCGGCGTCCAGATAGGCCTGGCGCATGGCGGCGGCGTCCAGCGGCCCGGTGTACTTAATGTGACCGGCCACCCCCAGGGCCTCGGCCAGCCGGCGGCAGTACCGCTGGTAGGGGAAGAGCCGGGCGATCAGCGGCCGCAGCAGCGGCCCTTTGTCCAGGGGCGGCCAGCCGGCGATGCGCAGCCGGGCGTCGGGCCAGCGCTGCAGAATGGTGGGCATGGCCTGGAGTACGGTGTGCAGATTTTTGAGAGGGTAATTCCCCTGGGAGAGCAGCACCACCGGCCCGCGGCCGAAATCCCTGGGCTGCCACAGCGGCCCTTCATAAAACAGCGGGCGCAGCGTCTCGTTGCAGGGGTAATACCGGGCCAGGGGGGCCAGCCGTTCCACCGCCCGGCGGTCAAAGCCGGTGCGGCCGGTGACGTGGCGGGCCGTACCCAGCAGGGCGGCCTCGCTGCGGGCCAGGGCGTCAAAGTTGGATTGGAGTTTGTCCAGCAGGGCCCCGGGAATCAGCCGGTCCAGCGCCCGGTCCAGCGGGGTGGAGTGGAGATAAGCTTCCGGCACCCCGTCACAGAGATGGGCTGCACAGTCCTCCATGATGCCCTGGATGCCCACCAGCACCGGCAGCTGCAGCGCCCGGGCCGCCTGGTCCATGGCGGCCGCCGCTGCATATTCGGTGCCCCAGATATGCACAAGGTCGGGGTGAACCGCTTGCAGCAGCCGGGAAAAATCCCCCCCGCCCGGCAAGATGCGGTAGGTCACACCGCCGTGTTCCCCGCACAAGGCCTCTTTGCACTGGCCGTTCACACAGGCGACGGTCAGCTGCAGATCGGCTTGGCCGCGCAGGGCGGTCAGCTGGCCGGTCAGCCAGCCGCCGCTGACATCGCTGGCGTGGGACAGCCCGCAGGCCAGGGCGGCCTGGGGCAACGTCATGCTCACGAGCCAAAGCACGTGCATGGCGGGCACTCCTTTCGTGGTTTATGACAGGGCGGCCAGAAAATCCCGTGCCACCTGTTGGGGTGTGAATTCCGGGTAGAGGGCGGCCACCTGCTCGTAGGGCAGCCGCTGGCCCGCAACCTCCGCCAGCCAGCGGGACAGCCGGTCCAGAACCTCCGGCGTCACGCCGTCCTTTTTCTGCAGCACCAGTCCCAGCGGGTAGCGGGCCAGATAGGGCAGGGTGGGGTCGGTCTCGCTGACGGCCAAGTGCAGCACCGGCTTGCCGGTGCCAAAGTAGCTGAACAGCTTGCTGGGCATCTGGTTGTCGTAGGCGTTGCCCAGGCTGAGCAGAATGTCGGCGCCGGTTTCCAGGGCCGCGGCATCGGCGGGCGGCAGCGGGCCGGGGCGGACAAAACGGTCTTTCAATACAGTGGCGGTCCGCTCGGCCTGGGCGGCAAAGCGCTGCCAGCCGCCCCCCGCCATGGTCAGGGTCAGGTCGTGGGCATTCAGGCGGCAGAACAGTTCCAGCGCAAAATCCGGCTCCCGCACGGTGGGGTACAAACTGCCGCAGAAAACACACCGCGTCCCGGTATGGGCGGGCGTTTCGGGGGCGGGCAGCAGCACCGGGAACCCCAGCAGGTGCACCTTGCTGCGCCAGGGGCTCAGGGGGCCGCCGGTGTAGTCGGGCATGGCCTGGGGCGTGACGAAGGTACCGTCCACCGCCTCCAGCAGCTGGCCCTCCCGGGCAAAACCGCCCGGCGCGGTGTAATCCCGGTTGCTGGCGTAGGGGTCCAGCTGCCAAAGCAGCTTTTTGCCGCCGATGCGGGCCCCTTCCAGCGCAAAGGCCGTGCGGTAGGGCGCGCAGACGGCACAGACCGCGTCAAAATGAAACTGTGCATCCAGCCGTTCCACGGCACGGCGGCTGTCCACCGTGCGGCGGGGGGCATGCAGGACCAGCTGCCGGAAGGCCGCCGCCACCGCGGTGGGATGGGCGGCCAGCCGCAGCAGCCGCAGCGGCACCGGCGTGCCGCCCCGGACGCCGTTTTCCAGGGCGGTGTTCATGAGCCGTTCGTCGGCAAAGGCCAGCGTGTGCTGGACGGTACCCTCGGGGGGCGCGGGCGGCGTATGCAGGCCGTCCCACAGTTCCAAAAGATGGACGCAGTGGCCCTGGGCCAGCAGTTGGGCCGCCAGCCGGCAGCCCAGCAGGGCGTTGGCGCTGGCCGGGTTCTCCACCCGGTCAAGAATCAGCAGAAATCGCATGGGTCATTGCCTGTCCTTCAAGAATTTGCGGCAGATGCGCCGCCACAGTTTGGGCATCCGCACGGTGGCCCAGGCGGCCACCCGGATGGCAAAAGGCAGCTTGGGGTTGCGGCCCAGCTGGGGGTCCCGCAGCCCGGCGGTGATGCCGATGTTCAGCTCGCCCAGCTGGACGCGGTAGTCGTCGGCGTCCGCCCGGCGCAGGATCATGCTGGCCAGATACACCAGCTTCTCATAGTAAAAGGCATTGGCGGACTGCTGCAGTTCCGGCCATTGTTCGGGCACGCTGCCCCGGATGGTGGCCGCCGCCCGGCGCTGGTCGTCCAGGCTCTGGGGCGGCAGGGCGCGGTGGGTGGCGCTGTCGGCGTGCTGGCGGTAATGGTAGCCCGCAAAGTCGCAGAAGGCGCAGCCGGGCGCCCGCAGAAAGGCCTGCCAGTTGGCCAGCAGGTCCTCGTTGTAGGCCAGGTCGTTGTCCAGCATGGCTTCGGTGAGCAGTCCGGCGGCATAGAGCTTGTTCCACAGGCCGTAGTCCACGGCGTGGTCGTGGAGCAGCGCCTCCAGATGCTGGGGCGCGGGAAAAACACGGTAGTCCTCCGGCGCAGCCGTCCCGGCGGGCGGCGTGTCGGTGAAGGTATCGTACCGGCAGCAGGCCAGGGGCAGGGCCGCGTCCTGGGCCGCCGCGTGCAGCGTGCGCAGAAAATCCGGGTGGTAGCAGTCGTCCGCATCGCAGAAGGCAAACCAGATGGCACCCAGCTCCCGGGCCTTGCGCATACCGGCCGTCCGGGCGGCGCTGACCCCGCTCTGGGGCTGGTGGATCACGAGAAAACGGGGATCGTTGAGGGTCATGTCGTCGCAGAGGGACGGGGAAGAATCGGTGGAGCCGTCGTCCACCAGGATGCAGCGGAAATCGTCGAACCGCTGGTCCGCCAGCGCGTTGAGGCAGTCCGGCAGGAAGGTCTCGGCGTTGTGCACCGGCACAATGACGGCAATCTCGCAGCGGGGCGTATCGGAGGTCATGATGTCACCTCCGCATAACGCCGCAGGTAGAATTCCTGCAGAATGGCCGCGCTGGTGTGGATGTCGTAGCCCGCGTCCAGTGCCTTCTGGCGGGCGTGGGGGTCCCGGCGGAAGCTGGCCGCTGCGATGGCACCGGCCCAGGCGTCGGGGTCCTGCAGCGGCAGGAAGCGCACCCGGTCGGTGAAGGCTGCCCCGCGGTCGATGGTATCCGACACAAAGCAGGGAAGGCCCGCAGTCTGGGCTTCCACCAGCACCACCGGCAGCCCCTCAAAGAGGCTGGGCAGCAAAAAGGCGTCCATGGCATCGTAAAAGCCCTGGATGTTGCTGCGCACACCGGCAAAGATCACGCTGTCCCCCAGGTTCAGTTCCCGGGCCAGCGCCTGCATCTGTTCTATGTAAGGGGCGGGGCCGCCGCCCAGCAATACCAGCCGGGCTTTGGGCAGCCGCTTGCGCACCGCCGCGAAGATGCGCAGAAGACCCGGATGGTTCTTCTGGGCGGTAAAACGGCCCACATGGCCGAAGAGGATCTCATTGTCCGCCACACCCAGGTCCCCGCGCAGCAGGGCGCGTCGCTGGGGGTCACGGGCGGCGAACAGGGCGGTGTCGATGCCGTTGGGCAGCACTGTGAAGGGGGCGTTGCCGAAGAGCATTTTGCCGGCCAGTTCGCTGCAGGCAAAGCGGTCGGTCAGCCCGGCGGAAAACCGCAGGCTCATCAGCCGGTCCAGCAGCCCCACCAGGTTGTGCTCGTAGGCGGTGTTGTGGCTGTGGCCCACCCGCACGGGGATACCAGCCCGGCGGGCCACCGTGTTGTAGAACATGCCGAAGCCGCTGTAATGGCCGTGCAGGATGCGCCATTCGGGGTGGGCGGCAAACAGCTGCCGCAGTTCCCGCAGATAGCGGGGCAGGTTGTTGTCCTGCCGGACGGTGGTCTTGAAGATCCGGCCGCCCAGCGAGGCGATCTCGTCGTCAAAAAAGCAGGATTTATTATAGTGGTACAGAAAATCAAACTGTACCTGTTCCCGGTCGATGGCACGGTAGACGTTCATCACGAAGGTCTCCATGCCGCCCGCGTCCATGGCGGGCATGACCTGCAATACACGAATGGGAGCCATGTTTATTCCTCCGCTTCCAGCCGGGTGCGGCAGTCTTTCAGTTCCGCCCTGGCATCCTCCCGCAGCCGGGGATAGTCGTGGCAGCTGCGGCGCAGCGTGTCCACCACGATCTCGCTGACCAGATACCGGGTATACCACTTCTGGTCGGCCGGCAGGGCGTACCAGGGGCTTTCTTTGGTGGCGGTGGCGTTGATCACGTCCTGGTACAGGCCCAGGTATTCCTCGAAATAGGCCCGTTCCTTCACGTCGCTCATCGAAAACTTCCAGTTCTTGGCGGGATTCTCGATGCGCTCCAGAAATCGTTTGCGCTGCTCATCCTTGGAGACATGGAGGAACATCTTGACGATGCGGTAGCCGTTGTCGTACAGGTATTCCTCGTAGTGGCGGATCTGGCGATAGCGCTTCTCAAAGAAGGCCTTCTTGCCCTCATCCAGCGTGCGGGGCGGCAGCTTGTAGGTGTTCTGCAGATCGTGGAGCTGCACCACCAGCACGTCCTCGTAGTAGCTGCGGTTGAAGATGGCGATGGACCCCCGGGGCGGCAGCGCCTTGTGGATGCGCCACAGGTAATCGTGGCTGAGTTCCTCGCTGCCGGGCTGCTTGAAGCTGGTCACCTGCACGCCCTGGGGATTGAGCCCGCCCATCACATGCTTGATGGTGCTGTCCTTGCCGGCGGCGTCCAGGGCCTGCAGCACAAAAATGACCCCCTCGCGGCCGTCGGCATACAGGCCGTCCTGTAAGGCGGCCATCTCCTGCAGGTTGCGGGCAGTCTTTTCCAGAATCTTCTGTTTGTCCAGATCATCCCGTTTGCCGTCGCAGGGCAGTGCCCGCAGATCGCACGGGTGGGTGCCGTCAAAGCGATACCGATCGGCCTTCATCGCAACCCCTCCTGCCAGTTGATATACATAATATAGTATACCCTTTTTTGGGCATTTGTGCAAGGCGGACAGCAAAAAGCCCTCCCCCGGACGGGGGAGGGTGGTTTCAGGTTTTGGAGTCGTCTTTGGGTTTGGGGTCGGCGCATTTATGGTGGCAGCTGGCGCAGTTGCCGCCGCAGCCGCCCTGCCAGCCGCCGTTCTGGCTGATGAAAAGAATCGCCAGCGCCAGCAGCACAAAGATGACGACAAGAACCAGGATACTTCCAAGATTCATACAGGGTTACCTCCGCGGGACGGGTTGCGTCCCTTACAGGGAGTATACCACAGGCAGGGCGGGCAGTGCAAGGCATGGGCGCATAAAATTGTCCGGGGTGGGCCATACTAGGGGACAAGGAGGTGAGCCAAGATGGAGAACACCAATGTTACCTGTGATGTCTGCTCCTGCGCGTACAACCAGAACGGTTGCACCTGCAATCTGGATGCGATCAAGATCACCGAGCATTCCGACAACGGCACCCAGGGCATCGACAACCCGCATTACTGCCAGAGCTATCGCCAGCGCTGAGCACCGGACGGTGCACAGTGCGAACCGGGGCGCAGGAATTTCCTGCGCCCCGGTTTGTTGTTGTATTCAGTTTCCCGGTCAGGAGCGGAAGACCGTTCCCAGGCCGTTGAAGAGGCCGGCAATGGCCTCCACCTGCTGCTGCAGTTTGTTGACGTTATCCATCAGGGTGGGCAGACCGTCCAGCACCTGGTTGAGGGCGTCGGTGTCGATGCGCTTGAGCTGCTCGGTGATCTCGGGCAGGTCCTGCATCATGGAATCCAGCGCCTCGGGGTCCACGGTGCCCAGACTCTTCTGCAGCGTCTCGGCCAGCTGGTTCAGATGGGTGGTGGACTGCATGACCTGGGTGTAGGCGTCACTGGCATAGTACCAGAAGACGCCCAGGGCGATGAGCAGCACCAGTGTTACCACCACGGTGAGCAGCATCCGCAGACGCTGGTTGCGCATGATGTTGCGGTTCTGCCGGTCCTGCAGTTCCAGCTGGGCCTCGATGCGGTTGAGCTGGGCTTTCAGGTCGGCGGCGTCCAGCTTGCCGTCGCCGGTCTCGTCGTTGTGGGAAGCCAGGTCGGCCACCCGGCGCTTGAGCTGTTCATCCATTTCGCGGTTGAGTTTATCCATCGCGTTCTCCTCCAACGGTTCAGGGATTGGGGCGGGTACGGGTGTCCTGCATGGTGAACCAGAACGTGGAACCCTGGCCCAGGGCGCTGTCCACACCGAAGGCAAAACCGTGCTGCTGCAGGATCGCCTTGGTGATGGAAAGTCCCAGTCCGGTGCCGGTCTTGCCGGCGTCCTGGCGGGCGCGGTAGTAGCGGTCGAACAGGTGGGGCAGGTCCTCGGGGGCGATGCCGGGGCCGTGGTCGGCCACCTCCACCCGGCAGCCATGGGCCAGCGGGATCACCCGCAGGATCACCAGACCGTCCGCGCCGATATGGTGGAAGGCGTTGCCCAGCAGGTTGTGCAGCACCCGTTCCATCATGGCAGGGTCGGCGTGAACGGGGGCGGCATGGTCGGCTTCCAGCTGCAGCGTCCAGTGGTTCTGGTCGCAGAGGGCGTCGTACCGTCCGGCCACCTCAAAGCAGAGTTCGCTCATGTCGAAGTCGATGGGGTTGGGCTTCTCGGAGCCGTTCTGCACCTTGCTGAGTTCCAGCACGCTGTTCACCAGCGCCGACAGCCGGTCGGTCTCATCCACAATGATGTTGCACTGTTCGGTGCGTTTTTCTTCGTCGGTGCCGGTCAGGTCGCGCACCGTCTCGGCATAGCCCTTGATGAGGGTCAGCGGGGTGCGCAGGTCGTGGCTGACGTTGGCCAGGATGTCCTTTTCCAGCTGGGCACTGCGCTTGACCTCGGCGGCCATGTGGTTGAAATCCTCCGCCAGACGGCCGATCTCATCGTGGTGCACCACCGAGATCTGCACGTCGTAGTTGCCCGAGGCGATCTCCTGGGCGCCGGTGGAAAGCCGCTCGATGGGGCGGGTGAACCAGCGGCTGAAGAGGATGGCCACCAGCAGGTCCAGCACCAGCAGCAGCACGGCCAGCGGGATGAGGATGGACCGCAGCACCTCGGCGGCGGTGGAAATCTGGGCCAGGCTGGCCGAGACGATGACGCCGTACTGGCCGTCCGCCGAGAGATGCCCCACCAGCATCTGCTGGCTGGAACTGGAGTGGACGATCTCGTACAGCGAGCCGTCCTGGAAGAGTTTCTGCCGCATCCGGATGACCAGCGCCGTGTTCACGTTGGTCACGAACTCGCCGCCGAAGGCGCCGGTGCTCTCGTGGAGCAGGCAGGGATACATACTCTCGTAGGCCTTGAGGCACCGCAGCGTGGTGTCGCTGAAATCCACGCAGCAGCCGTCCACGTTGATGGTCTTCTGGATGAAGGCGTCGCCCACCTTGTCCCAGAAGGTGCTGTTCAGCACCAGTACGCCGAAATCCCGGTTGGCGATGGGCACATCGCTCTGGTCGATCATCGCCACGATGGCCTCGGCCTTGTTTTCCAGCTTGCCGCGGATGGTGCGGTTGTACTGGGGCACCAGGGCGTAGGTGATGACCCCCCATACCAGGGCCAGGGTCAGCAGCGTCATGACGGTGATGAAGATCATCAGCTGCCAGCGGATACTCAGCACAAAGCGGTGCGGTTTTTTCTGGGCGTGTTGTTTCACAACGCCTGCACTCCTTTTACAGGGTGTCGGGGTCAAACTTGTAGCCGATGCCCCACACCGTCACGATATAGTTGCGGCAATGCCCCAGGTGGCTGCGCAGCATCTTGATGTGCGTATCCACGGTACGGTCCTCGCCGTAGTAGTCATAGTTCCATACCTTCTGCAGGATTTTTTCCCGGCTCAGGGCAATGCCCTTGTTGCTCACAAGAAAGACCAAAAGATCGAATTCCTTGGGGGTCAGCGGGGCTTCCTGCCCGGCCACCTTCACGGTGTGGCTGGCGGTGTCGATGCTCAGATCCCCGAAGACGTAGCTGCTCTGGCTCTCCTCGGGGCGGGGCATGGTGCGGGCCAGCACGGCCTTGACCCGGGCCACCAGCTCCCGGGGGGAGAAGGGCTTCACCACGTAGTCGTCGGCGCCGCCCTCTAAACCGGCCAGCTTGTCGTATTCCTCGCTGCGGGCGGTCAGCATGATCACCGGCGTCATGATTTTGCGGGTGCGCATCTCCCGCAGACAGGTCATGCCGTCCATGAACGGCATCATGATATCCAGGATCACCAGATCGATCCCGCCCTGTGTCAGCACGCTCAGGGCGGCGGCGCCGTCCCCGGCCTCCTCACAGGTAAAACCGGCATATTGCAAATGCTCGCGGATCAGGTCCCGGATCCGCGGTTCATCATCCACGACCAAAATTTTTGCCATACAGTCGGCCTCCTTTTATCACACTTTCTATTGTAACACAATATCCTCCCGGCGTGGCGAAATTGTGAAAACTTTTGAAAAAAACTATAAAATTTCCTTGCAGGTGCCCGGGACACCGGCCGGGGCAATTGCAATTTGCGCCGCGGTGCGGTACAATCAGAAACAAGAGGTGATGCTATGCTGTGGTGGTTGCTGGTGTTGGCGGCTGTGCCGGTGCTGTTTGTCGTGCTGGTGTTGTTTTTGGTGTGGCCGGGAGCGCCCCGCCGACGGCTGCGGCAGCCTTTCTGCGGCCGGAGCTACGCCCACCGGGGCCTCTTCGGCGCCCAGCAGCGCCCGCCCGAAAACAGCCTGCCGGCCTTTGCCGCGGCGGCCCGGGGCGGGTACGGCATCGAGCTGGACGTGCAGTTCACCGAGGACCGCCAGCTGGTGGTCTTCCATGACGACACGCTGGACCGGATGACCCCGGCCAGGGGCGGCGTCAACGTTACGCCGTGGCCGGTGGTTTCGGCCTTGCCGCTGGCGGGCAGCGGGGAACACGCGCCGCTGTTTTCCGAAGTGCTGCAGGCGGTGGCAAAGGCCAATCCCGCCACGCCGCTGATTGTGGAGATCAAGAGCCGGTATGAATACCGGGGACGGTATCTGCTGGAACTCTGCCGCACGGTGCTGGCGGCGCTGAAACAGTACCCGGGGCCCTACTGCATCGAAAGTTTTGACCCCCGTGTGGTGCGCCTTGTGCGGATTCTGGCGCCGGGTGTGGTGCGCGGCCAGCTGGCCGACAGTTACCGCAACCACCGCCGCATCGGCACGCCGCGGGTGGCGGCTTATCTTCTGTCACACTGCTTCGGCAATCTGCTGGCCCGGCCGGACTTCATTGCCTGGTGCCCGGACAAGCGCAACTGGGCCATCCGGCTCTGTGCGGCGCTGGGCGCCATGACCGTCATGTGGACGGCAGTGCCGGAGTACGACATTGCCCGGCTGGAACGGGAGAACGATGCGGTGATCTTCCAGTGGTATCAGGCGGACCCCAAATTCAAATAAGCATACGAAGCGCAGCCCGCGCATATCCTTGCATGGAATGATGACAAGGGGGCTGCGCTTATGTTTTTATTTACGGTGACCAAACCCGGGCTGCGGCAGGCGGGCGCGCTTGCCCTGTGTGCGGTGTGCCTGTGCGGCACAGTGGCGGCGGCGGTACATTTTTCCGGCGATGCGGTGACGGCGGCGGCCGACGCGGCGCCGGGCATCGAGACCACCCAGGACATCGGCAGTTATTTCACGGGGTACGGCTTCGAGACCGACCTTTCCACCGCGGCGGTGGATAAGGTAAAGATCCCCAAGAAATGGGACGACAGCTTTGCCGCCTTCAACCAGGTGGTGCAGGAGAGTGACCTGGATCTGTCGGACTACAAGGGCAAGACGGTGGAAAAATGGACGCTGCTCTGCCCGGCGCTGTCCACGGGGGACCAGGACACCTACTGCGTGCTGCTGGTGTACAAGGCGAAGGCCATCGGCGCCTATCTGCTGCAGAAGCCTTCCGGGGAGGTGACGGGGCTGATCACGGCGGCCAAGGCCAGCGCCGAGACAGCCGCCGCCCAGCAGGAGGACACCCAGGCCACTGCGGCCGAGACCGAGATCGAATATCCCACAGAATGAGGACACCCGCCGGAGGTTCCAGCTGGAACCTCCGGCGGGTGTGTTTTTCAGGATTTGCGGCGCTTGAGGGGGATACTGCAGACCAGCGCGATACCCAGGGCCAGGGCCACGGCGATCTTCAGGGTCTCCACGCCTTTGTTGGCGAAGAGGGAGCGGTCATCCCGCAGGAAATAGTAGGCGGTGTAGTAGATGCCGGCGCCGGGCACCAGCGGGAAGATCCCGCACAGCAAAAACAGCGTGATGGGCGCCTTGTGGCGGATGGCAAACAGCCGGGCGCAGGCGGTAAGGGGCAGGGCCGCCACCAGGGTGGCCGCGGGGGCGCTCAGACCGCCCAGGCCGGTGCACAGCACATAGACCAGCCAGCCCACGGCGCCGGTGAGGCCGCAGGCCAGGTAATGCCGGGGCGACACCCGGAAGGTCACGCCGAAGCTGATGGTGGCCACGATGGCCACCAGAAACTGGACCAGATAGTCCGCCCAGAGGGGAATTACCATACGATCGCCCCCAATCCGCGCCCGGCCAGCCAGGCCAGTACCACGCCGCAGGCGATGCTGCCCGCCACGAGGACGGCATCCAGCAGGCGGATGGCGCCCGAGAGATAGTCCGCGTTGATGATATCCCGGATGCCCATGGTCAGGGCGACGCCGGGGGTGAGCACCATCAGGGCACCGATGGTGGCGGTGTTGACATCCAGCACCGGCAGGAAGAAACTGACGCCCAGCGCCCAGAGGGTGCACAGGCAGGCGGCCACAATGTCAGTGAAGATGCGGTTGATCCGCCGTTTGCCGAACTGCTGGCAGACCACCGATTCCAGCAGGCCCGCCACGGCGGCTACCAGCATTTCGGCCAGGGCGCCGCCGAACAGGAAGGCAAAGCAGGCGCTGCCCACCACACAGGCCAGCCGTTCGGCGCGGGGCGGGGTGGAACCGATGGACCAGGAGGATTCCAGCTTCCTTCGGGCCCCGGAAAGGTCCAGCTGGCCGGCAGCCAGCTCCCGGGACAGTTCGTTCACGGCTTCTACCCGGCCCAGATGGATGGAAATCAGCGGCACATGGCGCACCATGCTGCGGCTTTCGCCGCCCTCGGGGCGGGCCGAGGCGAAGATGCCGTTGGTCAGCACATAGACGTGGAAGTCCTCCAGGTTCAGGCTGCGGGCCATGATCTCCATGGTCTGCTGGGCGCGGAACACCTCGCCGCCGTTCTCCAGCATGGTCTGCCCGGCGTCCAGGACCAGCTCCAGCGTTTGTTCAAATTCATTACTGGCCACGGATGTTCTCCCGCACTGCGTTGAATTCGGGGTAATGGTCGTACAGATGCCGGGCGATGGCTTCCATCAGCAGATAGTCGTGCTCGGAATCAATGTCGATGATGCCGGTGTCCATCATGACGCTGACGCCGATCTTGCCCCGCCAGAGCATGCCGTCGGTGTTCTGGGCCAGGAAATCCCGGCGGAACACATAGATGGAGGCGTTGACATCGTAGACATCGGGGGCCTGCTGCCGGCCGGTGAACTCGCTGTGGATGACCTGCTCCACATGGTCGCCCACCGTCTTGACCATGTTGAACCAGGGGTTGCGCCGGGCCTCGCAGACGCTGAACACCAGGTCCAGGTCCTCCCGGGACTGCTTGAGGGCAAAGGCATTCTCAATGTCGGTGACGGTGCGCAGCGGGCTGGTGATGTCCAGGTCCATGTACCAGTCGTAGGGGGCGCCGGTGCGCTCCTCCATGCGGCGCAGGCTGTCCTGGTAGACCGCCATCTTGGGCACCTTGTCGCCGCCCAGCTCCGCCCCGCGGGGCAGATAGACCACTTCGGGGTACCGGGCCGCCACCAGACGGGCCAGGTCCTCGCTGTCGGTGTTGAGGGCCAGGTCGATCTGCAGTTCGGGATGGTTGCGGCAGAACAGTTCCGCCGCGCTCAGCGAGTAGTAGACCAGCGGCTGGCCGCAGAATACCTTCAGGTTCTTGTTCTTGAAACCTTTGCTGCCGGCGCGGCCGCAAATGGTGATGAGCAGACGATTCATCTTATTTCTCTCCCAACGTCAGTTGTAATACCTGCAGCGCCAGTTCCGGCGGATTGCAGCTGGCCGGGGCATCCCCCAGCGCGTAGTCCACAAAATAGGCCATCTCCCGCTCGTACCGGCGGTTGACCTCCTCCTCACAGTGCCGGACTGTGCCGTCGGGCAGGGTCAGCGTCCCGGCGCCGAAATCCGCCACCACGCTGCCGTTGTGGCAGAACAGCTCCAGGGAACGGCGGTAGCCCCGGCCGAAATAGTCCAGATGCACCTCCGCCAGCAGCGACGGATACCGGGCAATGTACACCGACAGATCGTCGGAATCGATCTCCAGGTCGGAGTAGGTGCCCTTGAAGTTGTACAGCGCCTCCGGCACACCGAACAGGTCCACCAGATAGTCCCACTCGTGGATGAGGTCGATAGTCACGCCGCCGCCCAGCGCCTTGTGGGCGCTGTAGACGGTGCGGTAGTCCACCCCGGGGCGCCAGTCGGGCAGATAGCTGGAACAGATCACCCGGGCACAGTAGGGGTGCAGGGTGGGCAGCAGTTCCTTCAGGGCCAGCATGGTGCCGCACCACCGCATGGGAGCGGCCACATAGGCCTTCTGCCCGGCGGGCAGGTAGTCCTGGAGCTTCAGCCCCGTCTGCTCCGCCGAGAAGATGGGCTTCTCGATGAAGAGCGCCCCTCCCCGGCCGTAGACGGTGCGCAGGGCCTCGGCGTGGAGGCTGGTGGGGTTGGTGATGAAGATCACATCGTAGCGGGCGGGCAGCGCATCGGTCCCGGTATACTGGGCGTGGAGCTTTTCTGCCACGCCGGGCCGCAGGGGACGGTGCAGGTCGCTGCGCAGGGCATCGGCTTCCAGCGTCCAGCCGCGCTGGGCGCACAGGGCCGCCAGGTTGTTCAGATGGCGCGTTCCGATGGAGCCCAGCCCCACAAAGAGGGCAGTCAATGTTTTCATGAAAAAATCTCCCTGTCAGACGGTGGAATCTCGGTCAAAGCCCAGATAGCGGGTGCCCTGAAAATGCAGCATGCCGCGATCGCCTTCGGCGATCAGGCCGGCATCCCGCCAGGGCAGACGCAGTTCCAGCCGGTCGCCGCTTTCAAACTGAAAGGTGGCGTAGTAGCTGGTGCTGCTGGTGTGGGTGCCGCCGTTGTAATGGTGCGCCCGGCGCCGGGCCACCACCGTGGCGGGCACGCTCAGGCGGGGGGACGCATTGTTCCGGGACCATTCCCGCAGATTGCGCACCAGGACCACCACAAAGACAATCACAAAAAGAAGAAAGAAAAGGTCGAAACCAAAGGCAGGAAAAAACATGGGAAACCTCCCGGTAACTCAGCCTCGTTCCACGGCGTCCATCAGGTCGATGGCCGCCAGGTCCTTTTCAAAGGTCCAGCGCGGTGCCTCGGTGCCCTTCAGCACACCGAAGAAGTTGGCCAGCTCGTCCACATAGGCGTTCTCCACGATGTTGTCGCTGTAGCGGCTGTCATGCTCAAAGCTGGTGTAGGTGTCCACCGGCTGCTTGTCGCCGTCCCGGAACTCGTACAGCGCCTTGGGGTTGCCCTCCCAGAACAGGTGCAGCCCATCGCCGAAGCACTCAAAGTTGCGCACCGCCTTGGGGGACACCACGTCCGCCGCCAGCACGCCCTGGGCGCCGCTCTTGTGGCGCAAAAGCAGGGTGGCGCAGTCGGGGTAGGGCAGGCCCAGGTCGCTGATGGAATCGGTCTGCACCGTCATCTTCTCCACATCCCCGAAGGCGTCCAGCAGCCAGGGCAGGTCGATGCCGAAAATCTCCCGCACGCCGCCGGTGCGCACGTTGCCCACAAAGAAGTTCTTGTAGTTCTCCCAGGGGTGCCAGTCGGGCAGGTACTGCCCGATGTGGTAGATGTAGTGCACGGGTTTGCCGAAATCCTGTACAGCCTTTTTGATGTACTGGGTCTCCCGGCGGTAGAGCATGGTGGAGGAGAGGAAGAGCGGCAGATGCTTTTCTTTGGCCTTGGCCATATTCTCGGCATAGCCGTCCCGCACCAGGTTCAGCTCGGTGAAAACCGGCAGGTCATGGTCCAGCAGCTCGCCGATGATCGCCGCATGGGACAGCGGCGAGGTGCAGACCAGCGCCGCATCGGGCCGGGCGGCGGCCACAGCCTCGCCGATGGACGCCCAGGCGTCGGTCACCAGGCCCAGGTCCTTGGCTTCGGCGCGGCGGGCGTCGGCGCTGTCCACGCCTACCACCTCAATGGCGGCGTCCATGCCCTTGGCCAGCCGGGCACGGCGCTTGCCCATGCTGCCCAGACCTACGATGAGAAGTTTCATATCAAACGCTCCTTTGCGGATCAAATGCCGGCACAGGGCCGTCATAGAAGGTTTTCACGGTTGTCCCGTCAAAGCGGTGCAGCACCGCGCAGATCTTGCCGCTGGTGTCGCCCCCGTTGTAGGGGCTGACGGCCGTGCGGGCCGCTGCCGCAAAAGCGGGGGAGAGGGCCTTGCGCAGGGCCGCCTCGATGGCAGCAGCCTCGGCGGGGCAGCACAGGACGTTGCGGCAGATCAGCCGCCCGGCCTGCCGCTGGCCGATGTTGACGGTGGGCACCCCGAAGGTGGGGGTCTCCACCACGCCGGAGGAGGAATTGCCCGCCACCAGCGCGGCATACTGCATGGCCGAGAGATACCGCCGCAGCCCGAGGCTCTGGATGAATCCCGCCCGTTCGGGGTGGGCGGCGGCAAATTCCTGCATTTTTCGGGTGCAGAGCTGGCCGCCCGCGTCGGCGTTGGAGCCGGTGATGAGCCAGAACACGCCGTCCACCGCCGCCATGGCGGTGCAGAGGGCTTTTACCTGGACGGCGGGGTCGGGGGCATCGGCGCTGGTCTCGGGGTGGTAGGTCACCAGGGCAAAGGGGCGTTCCAGCGGAAATCCCGTGGAGGCGCACAGTTCTTCCCGGGTCATCCTGGGCAGGGTGCGGATGTTCTCATCCCCCAGGCCGCCCACACAGAAGACCCGCCCAGGCTCCTCGCCCATCCGCACCAGCCGGGCGGCGCTGTCGGCGCAGGAGGGGAAATGCAGCGAAGCCATCTTGGTGATGCAGTGGCGGTAGTATTCGTCGGCGGCGCCCAGCGTCACGTCCCCGCCCGAAATGTGGGCGATGGGAATGTGCCGGGCCGCGGCCGCCGTGGCCACCGCAAAAATCTCGAAGCGGTCCCCCAGCAGCAGTACCCAGTCGGGGCGGTGGGCGGCAAAATAGTCGTCAAACACCGTCAGGGCGCGGGCGATGGTCCAGGCCACCGGCTCCTCCGCCTCCTGAAAGATGGGCAGCCGCGCGGCGATGGGCAGCCCGTCGGCCTCGATCTCCCGCACCGTTTCTCCCAGCCAGGGGCAGAGGTGGGCGCCGGTCACCACCAGCCGGAGCTGCAGCGAATCGTCCGCCGCCAGCTTGCGAAGGACGGGGCGCAGCAGGCCGTATTCCGCCCGGGTGGCGGTTACCACGCAGATGGTAGGCATACAGGGTCCTTTCTGCAGAGCGCGGCGGCAAAAACTTGCCGCCGCGGCTGTGTATCACAGTTCGATTTTTTCGTCTTCCTCAAAGGCGCGCTTGGCCGTCTGGCCCAGCACCTCGTACCAGCGCATGGGGCTGATGCCGTCGCCGGGACGCTTGGTGGTCAGGTTGTCGGCGGTGAAGACTTCGCCGGCCTGGATGGGCCGGGCCGCCACAATGCTCTTGCGGGCCACCGCCTTGTTGGGGGCCTCGCTGGCGGTCAGATGCTTGTGCCCGTCGCCCAGGGCCGCCTCCACATGGCGCACCGCCTGCACCATTGCCTTGAATTCGGCGGGGTCCAGGCTGGCCTGCTGGTCGGGACCGGGCAGGTTCTTGTCCAGCGTGAAGTGCTTTTCAATGACGGTGGCGCCCAGCACGGCGGCGGCCACATCGCACTCCCAGCCCGGGGTGTGGTCGGACAGCCCCACCGGCAGGCCAAACTGATCGAACAGTTCCAGCATGGCGGTCAGGTTGGCGTCCTCGTAGGGGGTGGGGTACTGGGTGTTGCAGTGCAGCACGGTGGCCTCGGGACAGCCGCCGTCATCCAGAATACCCAGGGCGTCGGTGATCTCGTTGAGGGTGCTCATGCCGGTGGAAAGCAGCACCGGCGTGTGCAGTTTCGCCACTTCCTCCAGGTAGGGCAGGTTGGTGATCTCGCCGGAGGGAATCTTGATGAGCGGCAAGTTCAGCGTGCCGAGAAACCGCACGCTGGGAATGTCGAAGGGGGCAGACAGATACTGAATGCCGATGCTGTCGCAGTATTCCTTCAGTTCCCGGTGGCCCTCAAAGGAAAAATGCAGCTTGCGGATCATATCCAGCTGGCTTTCCGAGGCATCGGTGGTCTTTTTCTGGTAGGCTGCTTTCTCGGCAAATTTGCTCACCACCAGTTCCGGCACGGCGGTCTGGTATTTCACAATGTCGGCGCCGCACTCCTTGGCCGCCAGCGCCATCCGCTTGGCCATCTCCAGGTCGCCGTTGTGGTTGACGCCGGCTTCGGCAATGATCGTAACGGGCATAGATCTTCTCCTTTATCTCTGCGTCAGGACTGGTTTTCCAGTTTGCGGCGCATTTTTTCCAGTTCCTCCAGCTGGCCCATATCCATCCAGCTGCTCTCTCCGATGGGGTAGACCCCCACCTTCTCGCCGGCGGCACGGTACCGCTCGATCACATCGGGGAAGCCGATGACCTCGCCGTCCTTCATCTCGTCCACCACACGGGGTTCCACCACGTAGACGCCGGTGTTGGTCAGGAAATCCAGTTCCGGCTTTTCCCGCATGGCGGCGATGCCGCCGTCCTGCCCCAGTTCCACCACGCCGTAGGGCACGGTGTAGTGCTTGAAGGCGCATACCATCGTGATCAGGTTGCCGTTTTTCTTGTGGTATTCGTAGATGTCGCCGAAATCCACATCCAGCAGCGTGTCGCAGTTTGTGAAGAAGAAGGGGGAATGGATCTTGCCCTTCAGAAGACAGAGCCCGCCGCCGGTGCCCATGAAGACCTCCTCGTCGGCAAAATCCACCGTGTAGTCCTTTTCCAGCTCGTTGAAATAGGACTTGATCATGCCGCGCTTATAGTTGACGATCATGGTGAACTGGCGGCAGCCGAAATCCCGGAACCGGTCCATGATCAGCTCGGCGATGGGCTGTTCGCCCACCGGGATCAGCGGCTTGGGCAGGATCTTGGTGTAGGGGTAGAGCCGGGTGCCCAGCCCCCCCGCCATCATGACCACCGGAATGTGGGTGTGTTTACGGTTGTCCACGTCCAGGCGGTAGGCAAAGACGATGTCGGTGATGACGCCCCGCTTGTCCAGGATGGGCAGCGCGTCGATACGGTGCTTCTGCAGCACCTCCCGGGCGCGGCCGCGCTCGGCGATGGGCAGGCTCAGCGGGTGGTAGTTGGCGGCCAGGCTGACAGCCTGGTCCGGCGTGCCGCCCCGCAGGAAAAATTTGCGGATGTCCCCGTCGGTCAGGGCCGCTTCCAGCTTGCCCTCCGGCGCGATGAACAGGATGCGCTGGCCGGTTTCATCCAGCTTGCGCAGCGCTTCCAGCACGGTGGCGTCGGCGGGCAGGAACAGTTCTTCTACTTGGATCAAAGGGAGATCCCCCTCTCGGTGGATTACAGGCAAAGGACAGCCTGGCAGACACGCTCGCAATCCTCGAGCGACAGGTTGGTGGAGCAGGGCAGGTTGACGATATATTTGCGGTACTCCTGGGCCTTGTCCAGGGCATAGGCCTCGTTGCGGGGGTAGTCGGCCTGTTCGTGAATCAGCGCCCACACCGGCCGGGTCTGGATGCCCTGGGCCTGCAGCTGGGCAATGACGGTATCCCGGTCAAGACCGGCGTCCTTCAGATAGAGGCTGAAGAACCAACGGTTGGGGCGCACATCTTCGGTGCGGAAGGGCAGGATGCGCAGACCCTTCACGCCGTCCAGCTTCTCCACATAGCGGTCGTAGAGTTCCTTCTTGTGGGCAATGAAACCTTCCAGCCGCTCCAGCTGGGCCAGGCCCAGGCAGGCCTGGACGTTGGTCATGCGGTAGTTGTAGCCCACCTCGTCGTGGAGGAACTGCAGCATGTCGGCCTTGGCCTGGGTGGAAAGATGCTTGGCATGCTCCGCCCAGTCGGGATGGTTGGACACCACGGCACCGCCGGCGCCGGTGGTGATGATCTTGTTGCCGTTGAAGCTGTAGCAGCCGATGTCGCCGATGGTACCGGCAAACTTGCCCGCAAAGGGCCCGGCGGTGTAGCGGGTGCCCAGGGCCTCGGTGGCGTCCTCGATGAGGACCAGGCCGTAGCGGCGGGCAATGTCAGTCAGGCGCACCATGTCGGCCATGTTGCCGAAGACATGCACGGCTTCCAGCGCCTTCACATGGGCGCCGGTGGCTTTGTTGTACAGCTTGCCCTCCCGCAGTTCGCAGTGATCCCGGCAGAAGGCTTCCACGGCGTCGGGGTCGATGCACAGGGAGTCGTCACAGCCGATGAAGACCGGCTCGGCCCCCACATAGCGGGTCAGCGGGTTGACGGCAGCGATGAAGGTCAGGGTGGGGACGATGACCTCATCCCCGCGGGTGATGCCGGCGGCCATGGCGGCCAGGTGCAAGGCGCTGGAACCGCCGTTGCATGCCACGGCGCGGTCGGTGCCCAGATAGCGGGCGAGGGCCTGCTCAAATTCGGTGACCTTGGCGCCGCTGGTGGAAACCCACCCGGAGGTGATGGCTTCGCCGGCCAGTTCGGCTTCCCGGGGCCCGAAGTTGGGCACCGAGAGGGGAATAAACTCAGACATACGGAATGCCTCCCTTTATCGTTACCGTCCAGGACGGTCTGAAAGTACACATATACATTCTTATTGTACTGCTTTTGCCCTTTTATGGCAAGAGAAAACCCGATTTTTCGCGCTGAAAACGAAAACGGGGACGCAGCCCTGCCGGCTGCGTCCCCGCATCCTTACCTTATCAAAGATAGCTCATTTCTTCCTTGCGCTTGCCCACCAGTTCGGGGTTATCCAGCACGGCGCCGGCGCCCAGGGCCACACAGTCCAGGGGGCTTTCCGCCACATGGACGGTGATGCCGGTCTCGTTCTGGACCAGGGTGTCCAGCCCCCGCAGCAGTGCGCCGCCGCCCGACAGCATGATGCCCCGGTCGATGATGTCGCTGGAAAGCTCCGGCGGGGTGCGTTCCAGCGTGTCCTTGATGGCATCCACAATGCGCAGCAGGTTCTCGCTCATGGCCTCCCGCACTTCCTCGGAGCGGATCAGGATGTCCTTGGGCAGACCGTCCACCAGGTTGCGGCCCTTGATCTCCATGCTGGTCTCGGGGTCCTGGGGGCAGGCGGAACCGATCTCGATCTTGATCTGCTCGGCGGTGCGCTCGCCCACCAAGAGGTTATACTTGCGCTTGATGAAGGCGATGATGCTCTGGTCCAGGGCATCCCCGGCGCAGCGCACGCTCTGGCTGGCCACAATGCCCGAAAGGCTGATGACCGCCACCTCTGCCGTGCCGCCGCCGATGTCCACGATCATGCTGCCCACGGCGTCGGTGGTGGGCAGGCCCGCCCCGATGGCGGCGGCCATGGGCTCCTCGATGACGGTGACCTGGCGGGCACCGGCCTTGGCGGCCGCCTGCCGCACGGCGCGGCGCTCCACCTCGGTGACGCCGGAGGGCACACAGATGACCACCCGCGGCCGGGCAAACAGGCTTCTGCCGCAGGCCTGGCGGATGAAACTCTGCAGCATGGCGGCGGTGATGTCAAAGTCGGCGATGACGCCGTCCTTCAGCGGCCGTACCGCCACGATGGACCCCGGCGCCCGGCCGATGACGGCCTTGGCCTCGTGCCCGACGCAGCGCACCCGCAGTTCGTCACTGCGGGGGTCCACCGCCACCACACTGGGCTCCCGCATGATGATGCCGCGGCCCTTCATATACACCAGCGTGTTGGCGGTGCCCAAATCAATGCCAATGTCCTTGGTAAACATAGCGTGTATTCTCCCGAAAAAACCTTTGAAAAAATGTCCGATCCAGCTCATGCACAGCTCCCTCGCTTGGGGGCCGCCCACAGCCGCATCTTACCGGAATTCCCGCAGCAGCTGCGCCGTACGATGCACCGGCAGCCCCATGATGTTGTAATAGCACCCCGCAATGCCCGCGCACCACAGCGCCGCGTGGCCCTGGATGGCGTAGGCTCCGGCTTTGTCGTAGGGTTCCGGCGTGCGCACGTAGGCCAGCAGATCCTCCTCGTCGATGGGGGAAAAGTGTACCAGCGTGGTTTCCACCGTGGCGGCGGCCCGGCTGCCGCGGCAGATGCACACCCCGGTATGTACCTTGTGGGTGCAGCCCGAAAGCGCGCGCAGCATCCGCAAAGCGTCGGCTTCATCGCGCGGTTTGCCGAACACCTTGCCGTTGCATTCCACCACCGTGTCAAACCCGCAGACCACATCCTCCGGATGGGACGCGGCGACGGCACGGGCCTTGGCCGTGGCCAGCGCCTGCGCCAGATGGGCAGGGGTGTCGGCCGCGATCTTGCTCTCGTCCACGTCACTGGTGATCACCGTGTAATCCGGGGCAATCAATGCCATCAGCTCGCGGCGCCGCGGGCTGCCGGAGGCCAGGATCAAAGCCATAGCGAAGTCCTTTCGTGTTCGATTATAGTCGCGCTCCGGCGTCGAAATCTGCCACACCGGCACGAGACTGGAAAATTTTGGAAATTGCTTGTCCTCACACCGTGCCGGTGGAGCCGAAGCCCCCCGCGCCGCGGTTGGTATCGCTCAGCGTTTCGGCCTGCACAAAGGCAGCCTGCCACACCGGCGCAATGCAGAGCTGGGCCACCCGCTCGCCGGGCTGGACCGTGTAGGGTTCGCCGCCCAGGTTGATCATGGGCACCCGGAGTTCCCCCCGGTAGTCGCTGTCGATGACCCCCACGCCGTTGGCCATGCACAGGCCGTACTTGATGGAAAGGCCGCTGCGGGCATAGACCAGCGCCACGCAGTCGGCGCCGGGCAGCTCGATGGCCAGCCCGGTGGGCACCAGCACCCGCTCCATGGGGGCGATGGTCAGCGGTTCGTCCAGCAGGGCGCACAGGTCGGCGGCCGCCGCGCCGGGGGTGGCGTAGACGGGCAGCTTGGCCCGGGGGTCCAGCTTTTTGCAGAAAACGGTCATTTGCATAAAAACCTCTCAGTTGTTGGTATAGTATAGCCCACGGGTGAACTCGCTGTCAAACGGCTGTCCGGCCGCCAGCAGCTCCAAAATCTGGGCGACCCGGGCAGGGGATTCGGTGGTGAAGGCGGCCACCGCCCCATCCACCGGCAGTTCGGTCATCCGGTCGCCCATATACAGCGGCACCGGGTTGAACACCGTGCGGATGCCCGCCCCGCCGGGGGCCGAGCAGGTCACCGTGAAATCCCGGCCCTTGCGGTCCCGCAGCGTGCCGCCGCCGGGACACTGGGCACAGCTGTGCACGTTGCGCAGCGGGCAGGCCCGGGTGAGCATCAGCGGAATGTGGCCGTAGCAGAGGGCCGCCGTGGGGATGGCCCGGCCATCCCGGACGGGGGCCACGGCCTGCATGGCGTTCACGGCCGTCTCGGGGTGGAGCAGCATTCCCTGCAGGCCCAGCTCAGCGTAGCGGGCGGCGGCCATGGGGTTGGTGATGTTCAGTCCCAGCCCGCCGTAGAGCGGCCAGTCTTTGGCCAGCAGCAGGTGGGCGGCGTTGTTGGCCACCGCTCCGGCAAAGCCGGCGCCCCGCAGGGCGTGCAGCCGCTGGGCGGTGCGCTCTTCCAGCTTGCCGAACATGACCCGGGGCAGTTCCAGCAGGGTCTTCTGCCGCCAGGTTTCGGGCACCTTGTCGGCCTCGTCCAGGGGGAAAATCAGCCACTGCAGCTGTTCTGCAAAGGCCGCGGGGCACTGGGCCACGGTGGAAAACCGGGCGGACAGGGCCGGCACGGCGCCCACCGTATGGGCGGCAAAATGGGGCGGCAGGTAGGGCTGCACCGGGTGGGGCGTGATGACGGAGCGCTTTTCCAGCAGCGTCTCCAGCGCTTCCCGGCGCAGCTCGTTCCAGACGCTGCCGGGCAGGAAACCAGGGGCGCCGGTGAGGGTGACGCCCGCGCAGAGGAACGGCGTACCGCCCGTCTTGCCCAGCGCCCGCTCAATGGCGGGGGTCTGGTCCTTCTGGGCGGGCTGGGGCGCTTCCTCACTGTAGACGATGGCCTTGTGGCCGTCCTCATCGGCGGCGGTCAGCTTGACGCCCTCCTCCTCGAAGAAAACGGTAAACCGCACGGGGATGCGCTGCAGCTCCCGGCGGAACAGCTCCCGCGCCTTGGGGGTGGCGGCCCGGGTGGCGGCGGCATCGGCCTCGGTGCGCACACCGAACATGGTGCCGTCGTTGCGGCCGGTCAGGTAGCCGTCGGTGAAGCCGGAGCGGGAGAAGATGTCCCGCAGCAGGGCTTCGTCGTAGGGCTGGCCCTCCCGCACCGCACGGCAGGCCGCCACACAGGCGGCGGCGTACTCCGGCGTGCGCAGGCGGCCCTCAATCTTGACGCTGGCCACACCGGCGTCCATCAGCTCCCGCAGATGGGGGATATGATCCATGTCCTTGAGGCTCAGATGGCAGGCCTTGCCCGGTTTGCCGGGGGCCAGCCCCGCCGAGGCATCAAAGGGCAGGCGGCAGGGGCCCGCACAGGCGCCCCGGTTGCCGCTGCGCCCGCCCAGGAAGGCGCTCATCATGCACTGGCCGCTGACGCTCATGCAGAGGGCACCGTGGATGAACACCTCGCACTCGATGGGGCTGGCGGCGCAGATGGCCCGGATCTCCTCCAGCGACAGTTCCCGCGCCAGGATGACCCGGTCGTAGCCCAGGGCCGCCAGTTCCTTCGCCCCGTCGGGGGTGTGCACGCTCATCTGGGTGGAACCGTGCAGATGCAGCGTGGGCGCGATCTGTTTGATCAGCTGGGCGGTGGCCAGGTCGTCGGCAATGACGGCATCGGCCCCCGCCTCGGCCACGGCGCGCACCGCGTCGGCCAGCCCTTCCAGTTCCCGGGCGTAGACAAGCGTGTTCAGCGTCACATGGACCCGCACGCCCCGGGCATGGCAGAAGGACACCGCCTCCCGCAGTTCCTCCGGCGTGAAGTTGCCCGCCGTGCGCCGGGCGTTGAAGCCGGTAAGCCCCAGATAAACAGCATCAGCGCCGCTGAAGACAGCGGCGCCAAGCATTTCACGATTTCCTGCGGGGGCCAGGATCTCCAGCGGGCGGCTCACGGAGCCTCCTGCGCGCTCTGCGAACGGCGCAGACGGCGTTCCAGCTCGTCGATGCGGCGCTTCAGCGAAGCGTTCTCCCGGCGCACTTCCTCGGCGGCCATCTTGGCGCTGGCGGCGTCTTCCAGGTAATCCTTGATCTGGCGGCGCATGTTGTCGGCGCTGCCGCTGGCCTTTTCCAGCTCGTCGCGGTAGTTCAGTGCCGTCATGACGGCGGCGGTGGTGATGGAGATGGAGTTGGAGGAGGCCATCAGCTCGTTCATATCCAGGTTCAGCCGGTCGGCCAGGTTCTGCATATAGTCCTCGCTCTCGGTGGTGTTGACCACATAGCTGGAACCGCAGATGTTCAGCCGCACTTTTGAGGTAGCCATTCCCATAAAAATTGTGCTCCTTCCTGCTGTATGTTCAAAATGAGCCCCGCGTCAGGGTGCAGGGAATTGAAAAATCTTACCAATATTATAATACAAAACGGTCTTTTGCAAAAGCCCTTTTTGTGGAAAAGTGTAAAAAAGCCGATAAACAGGCAATTTTCCCTTGCGCATTTAGCCAAACACGGCTATAATCAATAATATGGCAATTTTGAATGCCGTTAAACTTTCAGAAAAATCAGTGATCCCAAAACAAAACAGTAAGGAGAGAACGATTTTGAAATACACCAAGCGTGAGTTTGAGAAGCTGCTCAAGGACAAGCTGATGAGCGAATGCAATGTCACTCTGGACATGGCTTCCGCCGATCAGATCTACCGCTGCCTGGCCTCCATCACCCGTCAGATCATGTCTGACCGCCAGAAGCGGTTCCAGGCCAAGGTCCTGGGCGAGGGCAAGAAGCAGGTGTACTACCTGTGCATGGAGTTCCTCATGGGCCGCAGCCTGCGCACCAGCCTGTTCAACCTGGGCCTCAATGAGGTGGCCGAGAGCGTGCTGGCCGACGCCGACGTGAAGATCGATACCATCTACGACCAGGAGCCCGATGCAGGCCTGGGCAACGGCGGTCTGGGCCGTCTGGCTGCCTGCTACCTGGACGGCATGGCCACCGACTGCATCCCCGGCACCGGCTACTCCATCCTGTACGAGTACGGCATCTTCAAGCAGAAGATCGTGGACGGCTGGCAGCAGGAAACCGCCGACAACTGGCTGCCCGGCGGCCAGGTGTGGATCAAGTCCCACCCCGACCAGGCCCAGGAGATCCGCTTTGACGGCCAGGCCATCGAGACCTGGGAGGGCGGCTTCCATCACGTGAAGTACGAGAACTACAACTCGGTCATCGCCGTGCCCAACGATATGTACGTGGCCGGTTACGGCAGCCAGGGTGTTTCCAAGCTGCGTCTGTGGCAGGCCAAGGCGCCCAGCTTCGATATGAGCAGCTTCAACGCCGGCAACTACAACACCGCCATCAGCCAGTCCGCTTCCGCCGAGCTGATCTCCAAGATCCTCTACCCCAACGACAACCACACCGAGGGCAAGATCCTGCGTCTGCGCCAGCAGTATTTCTTCTCGGCCGCTTCCATTGCGGACATCCTGCAGAATCACCTGAACCAGTACGGCACGCTGGACAACCTGCCCGACAAGGTGGCCATCCAGCTCAACGATACCCATCCCACTGTGGCCATCCCCGAGATGATGCGCATCCTGCTGGATGAGTGCAGCTACGACTGGGATACCGCCTTCGACATCTGCCGCAAGGTGTTCGCCTACACCAACCATACCGTCATGAGCGAAGCGCTGGAGAAGTGGAACGCCGACATCTTCCGCAGCACGCTGCCCCGTATCTGGCAGATCGTCTGCGAGCTGGACCGCCGCTGCCGCATCGAGCTGGAGAAGGCCTTCCCCGGCGACTACGGCAAGATCAACTATATGGCCATCCTGGGCGACAACCAGGTCCGCACCGCCAACATCTGCGCCTATGTGTGCCACGCCATCAACGGTGTGTCCAAGCTGCACAGCGAGATCATCAAGGACAGCGTCTTCCACGACTACTACCTGTTCAAGCCCAAGGCCTTCAAGAATGTCACCAACGGCATTGCCTACCGCCGCTGGCTGCTGGCTTCCAACCCCGGCCTGACCAACCTGCTGGAGGAGACCATCGGCGAGGGCTTCAAGACCGACGCCTCCGAGCTGAAGAAGTTCGAGAAGTACGCCGACGATGCCGCCGTGCTGGACAAGCTGGCCCAGGTCAAGCATGAGAACAAGGCCACCTTTGCCAACTACCTGCAGAAGGCCACCGGCCAGGTCATCGATCCCAGCTCCATCTTTGACTGCCAGGTCAAGCGGATGCACGAGTACAAGCGTCAGCACCTGAACGCGCTGAACATCGCGGCCGAGTACCTCTACCTGAAGAACAACCCCAACGCCGAGTTTACGCCCAAGACCTACATCTTCGGCGCCAAGGCAGCCCCCGGCTACTACATGGCCAAGCAGATGATCCGGATGATCTGCAAGCTGGGCAAGATGATCGACGAGGATCCCGCCGTGCGCGACAAGCTGCGCGTGGTCTACCTGGAAGATTACTGCGTCACCCTGTCCGAGCGGCTGATGCCCGCCTCGGAAGTGTCCGAGCAGATCTCTCTGGCCGGCACCGAGGCTTCCGGCACCGGCAACATGAAGTTCATGCTCAACGGCGCCATCACGCTGGGCACCCTGGACGGTGCCAACGTGGAGATCGCCGATGCCGCCGGTCATGACAACGAGATCATCTTCGGCATGCTCACGCCGGAAGTGAACGCGCTGAAGGGCATGGGCTATCATCCCTCCGCCTTCATCTCGGGCGACAACACCGCCATGGCCGTTCTCGACATGCTGGAGAAGGGCTGGAACGGCGAGAACTTCAGCGAAGTGACCAACAACCTGCGCAACTCCGACCCGTATATGGTCATGGCGGACTTCAAGGATTACCGCCGTGCCCAGCAGATGGTGCAGCAGCTGTACCAGGACAAGAAGAAGTGGAACCACATGAGCCTGATGAACATTGCCAATGCGGGCATCTTCAGCGCCGACCGTTCCATCATGGATTACGCGCGCGACATCTGGGGCGCCACGCCGGTCAAATAATTTCCCTGTACACTTTTGCTGCCGCGGCCGCCTGACCGCGGCAGTTTTTACTTCTGAACAGGGGGCTTTGTATGCCGCATACCTTTTACAACAGTTTTGACCCTGCCTGCAAGACGCCCTTCGGGGCCATCGAGGCGGGGCAGGAGGTCACCTTTGTGCTGACGGTGCCGGAGCAGCTGGGCTATGTGGATCCGCACCTGGTGCTGACCAAGGACAAGGAGGACCCCGTCCATTACCGGATGACCTTCACCGGCCAGACGCCGCAGGTCAACCATTTTACCTTCACCATCGCGCCCACCACGCCGGGGCTGTACTTCTATTATTTCGACCTGTACACCGACTTCCGCAAGATCTACCGCGGCAACGGCGGGGAAGGGGTGCTCAGCTGGACGGGCGGTGCCAGCTGGCAGCTCACCGTCTACGAGAAGGGTTTCACCACGCCGGACTGGTTCCGCAACGGCACCATGTACCAGATCTTCCCCGACCGGTTCTGCGAGGGTGTGCCCAACAAGCCCATGCCCTTTGCCGACCGCATCTACCGGGCCGACAAGACCGGCGAGCCCTACTTCTGGCCCACCGAGCAGGACGACGGCTACCTGAACATGGACTACTACGGCGGCGACTTCGCGGGCATCCAGCAGAAGCTGCCCTACCTGCGGGACCTGGGCGTGACCTGTATCTATCTGAACCCCATCTTTGAGGCCCACGCCAACCACCGGTACAACACCGCCAACTATCTGAAGGCCGACCCGCTGCTGGGCACCAACGAGGACTTCGCCGCCCTCTGCAAGGCCGCCCGGAAGGAAGGCATCCGCATCATTCTGGACGGCGTGTTCAGTCACACCGGTTCGGATTCGGTGTATTTCAATCGGGAGGGCCGCTACGGTCCCGGCGGCGCCTACCGTGACCGCCATTCCCCCTACCGCAGCTGGTACGATTTCGACTCGGGCTACCCCAGCGGCTACCGCTGCTGGTGGGGCTTCGAGACGCTGCCCGAGGTACAGGAAGATTCGCCTTCCTACGAGGAATTTGTCTGCGGCAAGGGCGGCGTCATCGATACCTGGCTGAACCTGGGCGCCTCCGGCTTCCGGCTGGATGTGGCCGACGAACTGCCCGATGCCTTCATCGAGAAGATCCGGCAGGCCGTCAAGGCCCACGGGGAGGACAAACTCCTCCTGGGCGAAGTGTGGGAGGACGCCACCACCAAGGAAGCCTGGGGCAAGCGGCGGACCTACCTGCGGGGCAAGGGACTGGACAGCGTCATGAACTATCCCTTCCGCAGCGCGGTGCTGGACTACCTCCGGGGCGCCGACGTGGCGGCGGTGGCGGAACAGCTGATGACCATCTGCGAGAACTACCCGCCGCCGGCGCTGCACTGCCTGATGAACTTCCTCTCCACCCACGACACCGAACGGGCACTGACCGCCATTGCCGGCGAACCCGCCAACGGGCGGGACCGTTTCTGGCAGAGCGGCCGCCGCATCGCCCCCTCCAAGGTGGACGAGGGGCTGCGCAGGCTGCTGCTGGGCTACGCTATGATCTTCACGCTGCCCGGCGTGCCCTGCGTCTATTACGGCGATGAGATCGGCATGCAGGGTTACCGGGATCCCTTCAACCGCGCCTACTTCGACTGGAACTCCACCGAGGAACGGCTGCGCGGTCCCATGAAGAACCTGGCCCGGCTGCGCAAGGGCTGCGACGCCTTTGACGGCGGCAGCTTCGAGATCGTCCGGGCGGAGGGGGATGTGCTGCACTACCGCCGGGTGGGCAAGACCCAGACGGCGGAGATCATCCTCAACCGCGGCCCGCACCTGCTGGCCGAGACCGCTTTCGGAAAATCCACCGAGGTCAACCCCGGCGGGTTCACCGTCCTGGTGGAGGACAACGCTCCCCTGCATGTGGGATATTTTTCCATCTACTGATTCTTTCCAGAGCTCCGGCGGGAAACCGCCGGAGCTTTTGTCGGTACAGCGGGAAAACCGGCGCCGCCCGGACAGCAAGCCCCGTCAAATTGCACAGAAAAAGCAGAAAACGGACGGAAATTTTACATGTAAAAATCTTGACAGTACCAGCCGGTCATGTTAGAGTGTTGACAAAGCATACGATACGGAAGGAGGTTCCGTCTTATGTCGGCTGAAACGTTGTTCTGGCTGATCGCTGTGATCGCCTTTGTGGTGCTGGAAGCCGCCACCACGGCCCTGGTCTCTGTCTGGTTCGCGGTGGGGGCGGCGGCCGCTCTTGTGGTCAGTTTCTTCACCCCGTCGTTGCCGGTGCAGGCCGTGGTGTTTGCTGTTGTGTCGGCGGTGACGCTGCTCTTCATGGTGCCCACCCTGGCCAAGCGCCGCAAGGAGCGCAAAGCCCCCGTCACCAACGGCTCGCCGCTGACCATCGGCAAGCAGGGTGTGGTGCTGGTGGACATCAACCCCGGCTACCTGGGCCGGGTGCGGGTGGACGGCCTGGACTGGCAGGCCCGTGCCGAGGTGCCCATGCCCAAGGATACGCCCTGCCGGGTAACCGATGTGGACGGGGCGGTTCTGATTGTGTGTCCGGTGACCGTGCAGACGGCCACCGCCTGAAAACGGAAAAGAGAGAAGGAGGTCCCTATGCCACTGCTGATTTTTGCCATTATCCTGATCCTGATTCTGATCATTCTGGTGCGCTGCATTGTCATCGTGCCCCAGTCCAACGCCTACGTCACCGAGTGGCTGGGCGTTTACAAGGACACCTGGGGAGCCGGCCTGCACATCCGCACCCCCTTTGTGGAGCGTGTCTCCCGCAAGGTCTCCCTCAAGGAGGAAGCGGCGGATTTCCCGCCCCAGCCGGTCATCACCCGTGACAACGTCACCATGATGATCGACACCGTCGTCTTCTTCCAGGTGTTTGACGCCAAGCTCTATGCCTACGGCGTCAACCGTCCCATCCAGGCCATCGAGAATCTGTCCGCCACCACCCTGCGTGACATCATCGGTTCCATGACGCTGGACGAAACGCTGACCAGCCGGGATGCCATCAACACCCGCATCACCGCCAGCCTGGACGAATCCACCGACCGCTGGGGCATCAAAGTTAACCGGGTGGAGCTGAAAAACATCGAACCGCCGCTGGAAATCCGCCAGGCCATGGAAAAGCAGATGAAGGCGGACCGTGAGAAGCGCGCTTCCATCCTGCTGGCGGAAGGCGAAAAGCAGGCGGCCATCACCCGCGCCGAAGGCGAGAAGGAATCGGCCATCCTGCGGGCCGAGGCCGTGAAGCAGCAGCGCATCCGTGAGGCGGAAGGCGAGGCCCAGGCGCTGCTCACCGTGCAGAAGGCCCAGGCAGATGCCATCCGGCTCATCAACGAAGCCAACCCCAACCACAACTTCCTGGCGCTGCGCAGCATGGAAGCCATGGAGAAGGTGGCGGACGGCAAGGCCACCAAGCTCATCGTGCCCAGCGATATGCAGAACCTGGCGGCCACCGTGGCGGCCATCCAGGAGATCTCCGGCGGCGCAGCCGGGGCAGCGGCCACCAAGTAAAACCGCAGTACACAAAGAGAGGGACGACCCACCGGGTCGTCCCTCTTTGTGCGTTATGGTACCCAGGCCCGGGCCAGGGCGGCGGCCACGGCGGGAATGTCGTCCTCCTTCAGGGCGGAATAGCCTGCCACCACGGTGTCGGGCGGGCAGCTCTCCGGCCGGGCCAGGTAGTATTCCCGCAGCCCGCGCAGCCGCACACCCTCCCGGGCGGCGGCCTCCACCATGGCGGCCTCGCCCCCGGCGCCCGGCAGTGTCAAAAGAAAGTGCAGCCCGCTGTGCACACTGCCCAGCGTGACCCCCGGCAATGCCTGGCGCAGCGCCGCGGCAAAGGCTTCCATGCGGCGCTTGTAGACCAGACGCATCCGGGCTAGATGGCGGGTGAAATACCCGCCCGCCATGAAGGCTGCCAGCGTCTGCTGCTCAAAGCGGCCCACCGTGTTGGCATAGACCGAAAAATCCCGCCGGTACCGGGCCAGCAGGCTGCGGGGCAGCACCATGCAGGCGATGCGGATGCCGGGGGCCAGGCTCTTGGAGAAGGTGGTCAGGTAGACCACCGGCCCGTCGGGACCCGCCATGCCCTGCAGGCTGGGCAGCGGCCGGGTGTCGAAGCGGAACTCCGAGTCGTAGTCGTCTTCCAGGATGTACCGCCCCGGCCGGGCGGCGGCCCAGGCCAGGATCTGGGCCCGGCGGGGGGCCGGCATCGTCACGCCGGTGGGGAAGTGGTGGCTGGGCGTCAGGTAGCACAGGTTGGCGCCGCTGGCTTCCAGCGCCTGGGCAGACAGACCCTCGGCGTCGATGTCCACCAGCGTACAGGGCAGGGCGTTGTTCTGCAGTACGGCCCGGGTGCGGGAGTAGCCGGGGTTTTCCACCGCCGCCCGGCCGCCGGCAAACAGATGGGCCAGACACCCCAGCAGATACTCGATGCCGGCGCCCACCACGATCTGCTCCGGCGTGCATTCCACCCCGCGATAGGCGGAAAGATATTTGGCAATCTCCACCCGCAGGGTTTCGTCGCCCTGCATCTCGCCACGCTGCAGCAGCTCCGGCCGTTGGTAGAGCAGCTCCCGCTGGATGCGGCCCCAGCTCCGGGCGGGGAACAGGGCGGTGTCCACGCTGCCGGTGGACAGATCGTACCGCGGGGCCGGAACCGTCTCCGCCGGTTCCGGCGGGGGCGGAGCAGCACGCCGGGCCCCACGGCTGTGCAGCATGCCGTAGGTCTTCTGCACATAGAAGCCGCTGCGGGGCCGCGCCTCGGCCAGGCCCTCGGCTGCCAGCATCTGGTAGGCGGCGTCCACTGTGTGGATGCTCACCCCCAGCTGCGCCGCCATGGTGCGCCGCCCCGGCAGCGCCGTACCGGGGGCGCGCTGCCCGCTGCGGATCTCGTCGGCCAGGGCGGCATACAGCTGTTCATAGAGGGGCGTCCTCTCCTCACTCTTCAGTTCGATCACGGCTTTTTCCTCCCAAACTGGCACCATAAAAAAATCAAAAACTGGGCATTTATTCGGAGCCAGAAAACGCTATAATAGGAGCATACCCTGCAGGAAAGAATTTGTCAACTCCTCCCGCCGGGGAGCGAGCTGCGTGATAAAGGAGTGTTTTCACTATGGATACAGCAACGATGTGGCTGCTGCTCTTCGGGGCGGTGGCGGTGGCGCTGCTGATTGCGGCGCTGACCAGAACCAAGTTTACCGTACAGCGCATCAGTCTGGTGGGCGTGATGGCCGCCCTGAGCTTTGTGGCCTACGAATTTTTCCGCATTCCCTTTGCGGGCGGGTCCTCCTTCCACCTGGGCAATACCTTCACGGCGCTGACCGCCATGCTGCTGGACGGCGTGTCGGGCGGCCTGGCGGGGGCCATCGGTCTGGCCCTGGCCGACGTGATCGCCGGTGATCCCGGCTATGCCTTCACCACCTTCATCCTCAAGTTCATCATCGGTATCGTCTGCGGCGTCACGGCCCACCGGCTGGTGCATCTGCGTCAGCGGCGGCAGGGCAGCAAGGGGCGGTACCTGGCCATGGTCACGGTCAGCGCCTTCAGCGGCCTGCTGGTGAATGTCTTCACCGACCCGCTGGTGGGCTATTTCCGGGACCGGTACATCTTCGGCCAGCCGGTGGAGGTGGCCACCGTCTTCATCAAGATCACCGGCGGTGTGACGCTGGTCAACTCTCTGCTTTCCACCGTCTGCGCGGTGGTGCTCTATCTGGCGCTGGAACCGGCGCTGCGGCGTGCCCATCTTCTGCCCAAAGAATGATTTTTTACAGCCCTTCTGCCCCGGCGGAGGGGCTGCTTTTTTGACACTAAAATATGTAAAAATTGAGAAAACACTGGCGCTTCGGCCAAAAATAGTGTACAATAGCCACTGTATGCATCCAAGAACCGATAAAATGGAACATTCTGCGCGAAAGGAAAGGCAATGGCACGCAAAAAGAACAAGCAGGCGGCAAAAATGCCGTTGGACATACGCAGCAAAATGTACATTGTGATGGCTGTATGCAGCCTGATGCTGCTGGTCAGTGTGGTGATCTCATTTCTGCTGGTGGGCGGACTGGACCGGATGGGGACGGAGGCCGACAGCGATTCGGCCGACAGCGAATCCCTGGTGACCGAGAGCGGCTATGACAAGGACCAGAACACCATCGACGAGACGAAATACACCTCCACTATCCTGGAAAAGAGCGACGACGCCGGGCAGACCTACGTGGACGAAACCCTTTTCCTGGGCGACAGCAACACCGCCCGGATGTACCGGATGTTTGACTACTGCAGCTACGACAACGCCATCGGTTCGGTGGGCATGAGTGCCCGGTCGCTGGCCGACTTTGCCTGCGTGCAGATGAAGGGAACCTCCGGCTATGTGACGATGGCCAAGGCGGTGGCGATGATGCAGCCCAAGCGGGTGATCCTGACCTTCGGCACCAACGACCTGAGCCCCAGCTATTCGGCGGACAGCTTCGTGAAAGCCTACCAGGAGGGCATCCAGACCATCGTGGATGCCTATCCCAGCGTGGACATCATCGTCAATTCCATCCCGCCGCTGGGGCAGGTGCACTCCAACCAGAACCTGACCCAGAGCCAGGTGGATGAGTACAACAAAGCCCTGGTGGAGATGTGCCAGAAACAGGGCTGGAAGTTCCTCAACAGCGCCGAGGTACTCAAGGATTCCTCCACCGGCTACGCCAAGAGCGGGTATGTGGAGGCCAGCGACGGCATCCACCTGACCAAGGCGGCCATGGATGATCTGTTTGAGTATGTGCGCACCCACAGCTACATCACCGAGGACGACCGTCCCACCGTAAAGAATGTGGGCAAGCATGTGGGCGATAAGGACGTGTCGGTGTCCACGGCATCCACCGTCACCACCACCTCGTCGGCCAGCTCCACGGCGCCCACCGAGGAGCCCCAGTCCGAGTCGGTCTCCCAGGAGACCGTGGTGCAGACACCGGAGCCCACCCCGCCGCCGGTGCAGGAGCCCACGCCCGAACCTGCCACGCCGGAACCCACGCCGGTCCCGGCCACGCCCACGCCGGTCCCTGCCACGCCGGAACCCACGCCGGTGCCTGCCACACCGACCCCGGACCCGGCCACGCCCGTGCCTGCCACGCCGGAACCCACGCCGGTCCCGGCTACATCGGACTCGGTGCCGGAATCCTCGGCGCCCGTCGACCAGACAAATTCCGGAACGGCCCCGGAAAATGCGGTGGTTGAATCCGCCAACGAAGTCCAGGATACGGCCCAAAGCTGACAAAACGCCCTCTGCCTTCCCATGGGAACGCAGAGGGCGTTTTGTCAGCTTTTATTCCAGGGCAGGACCTTTCTGGGCGCGCAATGCAGCCAGCGTAACGCTGTCCACATACTGGTTGATCAGATCGTTCAGCCCGCACCAGAACCCGATGGTCTGGCACTGGTCCCGCCGCGGGCATTCCATGTTGGCGCCCAGACAGGGGATGGCCGTCAGCTCGCCCTCCACCGCCCGCAGGATTTCCCCGGCGGTGATCTCGGCCTCGGGGCGGGCCAGCCGGTAGCCGCCCTGGGCGCCGCGCACACTGGTCACCAGTCCCGCCCGGGCCAGGGGGGTGATGATCTGTTCCAGATATTTCAGGCTGATCTGCTGGTTGTCGCTGATTTCCTTGAGCGGTACCAGCCCGTCGCCGTGATTGGCCAGCTCCACCATCAGACGCAGTGCATAGCGGTCGCGGGTCGAAAATTTCATGCAGCGTTCCTCTTTCTGTGTAATAGGTTACTATTACCATACCATATTTGTAGGAAATTGGCAACCCCTTTGTGTATTTTTGCTCACCTTTGTATAATATTCTGGAAAATTCGCTGTTTTATGCAAAAAGTGTTGACAGAACTGCACCGGGGCGCTATACTCTTACCCAAGGAAGCCCTTTGGGTTTGCCGGAATGAGTGAGAAAGGGGTACACGGACAATGAACTGCAGCTACCGCTTCGGCATGATGATGTGCATGTGCAGTTTGCTTCGGCAGCCTGTGCCTGCTTTCTCATGCGCTCATCCGAATGCGTGAAGAAAGAAACACAGCGGGGTGTCGAAGTTGTTCGACGCCCCGCTTTTGTTTTGGCTTCTACCGGAAAAGGAGGAACTTTGTCATGGAACGTGGTCCGGTGTACAAACAGCCCGGTGTCCGAATGTGACGGCAGAAAGAGGGATCTGCCCTGTCCGGAAAAAACACCACCAACACAAAAAAAGGAGACACAAGAATTATGAAAAAGCTGATTTCTGTTACCCTGGCCGGCGCGCTGGCCCTGAGCCTGGCCGCCTGCGGCTCCACCGCTTCGGTTTCTGAGTCCGCTGCCTCTTCTGCGGACGCCGCCTCTTCGGAGGCTGCTTCCACCGCCGAGACCGGCAGTGACCTGGCCGGCACCACCATCAAGGTGGCCGCCTCTCCCACGCCCCACGCCGAGATCCTCGGGGTGGCCAAGGACCTGCTGGCCGAGCAGGGCATCACGCTGGACATCATCGAATTCAGCGACTACGTGCAGCCCAACATGGTCACCGAGAGCGGTGAAGTGGACGCCAACTACTTCCAGCATCAGCCCTACCTGGATTCCTTCAACGAGGAGAACGGCACCCATCTGGTGAGCGTGGGGGACATCCATTATGAGCCGCTGGGCATCTATCCCGGCAAGAGCAAGAGCCTGGACGAGATTGCGGACGGCGCCGTCATCGCGGTGCCCAACGACACCACCAACGAGGCCCGTGCCCTGCAGCTGCTGGCTGCCCAGGGCATCATCTCCATCCGGGAGGACGCCGGCCTGACCGCCACCGTCAATGACATCACCGAGAATCCCCACAACGTGCAGGTGGAGGAGCTGGAGGCAGCCCAGCTGCCCCGCACCCTGGCCGACGTGGACTACGCGGTGATGAACGGCAACTACGCCCTGGAGGCGGGCTTCTCGGTGAGCAAGGACGCCCTGGCCACCGAGGACGCCAATTCCGAGGCTGCCCAGACCTACGCCAACGTGCTGGTCGTCAAGGAGGGCAATGAGAACAATCCCGGCGTCCAGGCCCTGCTGAAGGCGCTGAAGAGCCAGGAGGTCAAGGACTTCATCAACGAGACCTACGACGGCGCCGTGGTGGCCCTTTTCTGATAAAAAACAACGAAATACCTTGCAACCGCGCGGCGGGTAAGGTACAATCAATAGGGAACGGGCGCAAAAACCCGTTCCCTATTGTAGAGTGAGGGGGAAAACCCATGATCGAATTGCAACACCTGACCAAGCGTTTCGCCACCAAGGGCGGCACGGTGGTGGCGCTGAACGACATCAACCTGACCATCCGGGACGGCGATATCTACGGCATCATCGGCATGTCGGGCGCCGGCAAGTCCACGCTGGTGCGCTGCATCAACATGCTGGAGCGCCCCGACGAGGGCAGCGTCACGGTGGACGGCCACCGTATGGAGACGCTCACCGCCGCCCAGCTGCGTGCCGCCCGGCGGGACATCACGATGATCTTCCAGCAGTTCAACCTGCTGATGCAGCGCACCTGCCTGCGCAACATCATGTTCCCGATGGAACTGGCCAAAGTGCCCCGGGAAAAGGCCGAGACCCGCGCCCGGGAACTGCTGGAACTGGTGGGCCTGCCCGACAAGGCGGAGGCCTACCCGGCCCAGCTTTCGGGCGGCCAGAAGCAGCGCATTGCCATTGCCCGCGCCCTGGCCACCGACCCCAAGGTCCTGCTCTGTGACGAAGCCACCAGCGCCCTGGACCCCAACACCACCCACGCCATCCTGCAGCTGATCCAGAAGATCAACCGGGAGCTGGGCATCACGGTGGTGGTCATCACCCACCAGATGAGCGTGGTGGAGGAGATCTGCAACCGGGTGGCCATCCTGGACGAGGGCACCGTGGTGGAAGAGGGGGACGTGCAGGCCATCTTCAGCCATCCCACCTCGGCGGCCGCCAAGCGGCTGGTCTACCCGGCCGGGGCGCCCAAGGCGGAATCCCTGCCCGGGCACAAGCTGGTGCGGGTGGCCTTCAACGGCACCCAGACCACCGACAAACCCCTGGTGGCCAGCCTGGCCATCCAGTGCGGTGCGCTGGTCTCCATCCTGGCGGCGGATACCCGCATTGTCAACGGCCAGACGCTGGGCAGCATGCTGCTGGCCCTGCCCGACGACGAGAATGCCGCCAAGGCCATCGAGTATATCAAGAACTATCCCGGCATTACCTATGAGGAGGTGAACGGCTGATGGCAGAGTTCCTGGCAAGCAAAGAGTGGGCAACCTTCCTGCAGATTCTGCCCACCATTCCCTTTGAGACCTGGGAGACCATCTGGTCCACGGCAGTGGCCACCCTGCTGGCGCTGGTCATCGGCCTGCCGCTGGGTGTCTGCCTGGTCACCGGTGAGCAGGGCGGCGTGCGGCCGCTGCCGCGCTGGGTCATGAGCGTGCTCAACGCCTTCATCAACCTGCTGCGCAGCGTGCCCTTCCTGATCCTGATGATCATCGTCATCCCGCTGTCCCGTCTGCTGGTGGGCACCTCCATCGGCACACCGGCCTCCATTGTGCCGCTGGTCATTGCCTCCTTCCCCTTTGTGGCGCGCCTGGTGGAGACCAGCATCCGCGAGGTGGATGCCGGCGTCATCGAGGCAGCCCAGAGCATGGGCGCCACCCCGCTGCAGATCATCACCAAGGTGATGATCCCCGAGAGCATGCCGAGCCTGATCTCCAACGTGACCATCGCCACCACCACCATCATGGGCTACGGCGCCATGGCTGGCATCATCGGCGGCGGCGGTCTGGGCAAGATCGCCATCAACTACGGCTACTACCGTTTCAATGTGGTGCTGGAGATCTTTGCCACCGTGCTGCTGGTCATCCTGGTGCAGATCCTCCAGACGGTGGGTACCCGGCTGGCCATCCGCTGCGACAAGCGGATCCAGCGCTGAAGAATCTGTTCCAGAATTTTCCGAATTCATAAAAGGTTCAAAATGGTGTGACAACTCGGACACAATCGGGGCGTATACTATAAGGGAAGTCAAGGTGAGCAACCCAAGACCCATTCACTGCTGCCGGACCATGCGAGGGGCGGATGCCCCGGCCCGGCACAGACAACCTATCAGGCGCCCCGCGCCATTGGAATAGAAAGCAAAAAGCCCTCCGGCGGTTTCCGCCGGAGGGCTCTTGCTGTATTACGGGTCAGGAAAGCTTCTGCACGTCGGCCACCAGCTGTGCCACCGCCTCGGGGCGGGTCGCCCAGCTGATGCAGATGCGCACCGCCGTGTGGCTGTCATCCGGCTTGCCCATCTCATTCATGGCGTAGTGCTCGGCCAGTTTGTCGTACCAGTCGTCGGGCAGCACAAAGAACTGCTGGTTGGTGGGGGAGTCGTACAGCAGGTCGATACCCTTGGCCGTGAAGGCCTCCCGCAGGGCCAGCGCCTGCCGGTCCGCCTCGGCGGCCATCTGGAAGTAGGGGCTGCAGCCGCTGCCGTCCTCGCCGTTCAGCAGCGCCAGGAACTGGATGCCCAGCAGCCGGCCCTTGGCCAGCATGCCGCCGTGCTGTTTGATGGCATAGCGGAAATCCTGCTTCAGCTCGTCGTTGGTGATGACCACGGCCTCCCCGAAGAGGGCGCCGCACTTGGTGCCGCCCAGATAGAAGACATCGCACAGGGCGGCGTAGTCCTGCAGGCTCAGATCGTTGGCGGGGCTCATCAGGCCGTAGGCCATCCGGGCGCCGTCCACAAAGAGGTACAGCCCCAGCTCGTAGCAGGTGGCGGAAATGTCGGTCAGCTCCTCCTTAGTGTAGAGGGTGCCCACCTCGGTGGGGTTGGACAGGTACACCATGCCGGGCTGGACCTCATGCTCGTGGCTGGGGTTGGCGCGGTGGGACTGCACGGCCGCCCGGATCTGGGCCGCCGTGATCTTGCCGGCGGTGGCGGGCAGGGCCAGGCACTTGTGGCCGGTGGCCTCCACCGAACCGGTCTCATGGACGTGGATGTGGCCGGTCTCGGCACAGAGCACCCCCTGCCAGGGCTTCAGCGCGGCGTCGATGACGGTCAGGTTGGCCTGGGTGGCCCCCACAAAGAAGTGGACGGCCGCCTCCGGCGCATCGCACAGCTTGCGGATCTGGTCGGCTGCCGCGGCGCAGTAGTCGTCCTCGCCGTAGCCGGGGGTCTGCTCCAGGTTGGTTTTCTGCAAAAGATCCAGTACGGGTTGGGCTGCGCCCTCGCCGTAATCACACTCAAAACGAATCATCTGGGATTCTCCTTTCGATCACATACTCTTTAGTATAACACAGACGGGTAAACCTTGCAATGACCGGAAAATTGCGCTATAATAGGTCGTATTCGTGTGAGGAAAGAAGGAAACGTATGGAATCTCAAAAACAGCGGGAGCGTTTTGCCTCCCGCCTCGGCTTCATTCTGGTCAGCGCAGGCTGTGCCATCGGTATCGGCAACGTCTGGAAATTCCCCTGGATGGCCGGTGCCAACGGCGGTGGTATCTTCGTGCTGTTCTACCTGCTGTTCCTGGTCATCATGGGCGTGCCCGTGCTGACCATGGAGCTGGCGGTGGGCCGCGCCAGCCGCCAGAGCGCGGTGGGCGCCTACAAGGCGCTGGAACCCAAGAAAAGCAAATGGCACATCCACGGCTGGTTCTGCATCATTGGCTGCTGCCTGCTCATGATGTACTACACCACCGTGGCCGGCTGGATGCTGGATTACTTCTACAAGTTTGCCACCGGTGCCTTCACCGGCATCGACAACAGCGCTGTGGACGGTGTCTTCACCGCCATGCTGGGCAACCCGGCGGAACTGACCATCTTTATGGCCATCATCACGGTGGGCGGCTTCCTGGTCTGCTCCTTCGGCCTGCAGAAGGGTCTGGAGCGCATCTCCAAGTGGATGATGCTGGCCCTGCTGGTGCTCATCGTGGTGCTGGCGATGAACAGCATCCTGCTGCCCGGCGGCCAGGAGGGTCTGGCCTTCTACCTGCTGCCCGACCTGGAGCGCGCCTCCGAGGTGGGCATCGGCAACGTGATCACCGCGGCCATGAACCAGTCCTTCTTCACCCTGAGCCTGGGCATCGCCGCCATGGAGATCTTCGGCAGCTACATGACCAAGGACAACACTCTGCCCGGCGAGGCCATCCGCATCTGCGCCCTGGACACCTTCGTGGCCATCTGCGCGGGCCTCATCATCTTCCCGGCCTGCTTCGCCTTTGGTGTGGAGCCCGACGCCGGTCCTTCGCTGATCTTCCAGACGCTGCCCCGCGTTTTTGTGAACATGGCGGGCGGACGGCTGTGGGGTGCGCTGTTCTTCCTGTTCATGACCTTCGCCAGCTTCACCACCGTGCTGGCGGTCTTTGAGAACATCATGGCCAGCTGCATCGACTGCTTCGGCTGGACCCGCAAGAAGGCTACCCTGATCTGCGGCATCTTCATCCTGCTGGCCAGCATGCCCTGCGTGCTGGGCTATAACCTGTGGTACTTCTCGCTGCCGCTGCCCAATGCGCCTTCCGGCGGTCAGGTGCTGGACATCGAGGACTTCCTGGTGTCCAACCTGCTGCTGCCCATCGGCAGCCTGATCTACCTGCTGTTCTGCGTCAGCCGCTGGGGCTGGGGCTACGACAAGTACATGGAGGAATGCAACACCGGCAAGGGCCTGAAAATGCCCCGGGTGTTCAAGCCCTACTTCCAGTTTATCCTGCCCCTGCTCATCGTGGTGATCCTGGTCCAGGGTCTGATCTGAACATAAAAAACAGCCGCCTTCGGGCGGCTGTTTTTGTTTGGGTTCAGTTCAGTTTTTCCTCCAGCCAGCGGTGCATTTCCTCCCGCAGGGCCGCAAAGGCTGCGGCGGTGTCGGGATTCTCGGTGGGGAAATCCAGCAGCTTCCACAGCCAGCCCTGCCGGGCCACGGCGCGCAGACTCTCGGGGTAGCACAGCTCGAACACCAGAGAGGCGTGCCCCACGGCGTTGTCGGCCGGGTACTGTTTGAGGGCGCGCAGCACGCAGTGATGCTCATAGAAGGACTGCAGCACGGCGGGGGAGACAGGGCTCTGCCGCAGCGCTTCGGTGGTGACGTTGTAGATCTCCTCCATGGGCACTTCCACGTTCACCCGCAGAATGTCCACCTTGTCGGCGTCCCGCAGAATCTGGCAGAACTGCCGTGTGCGGTCGTCCAGTTCCCCGGGCAGCCGGTAGGCGCTGTGCCAGGCCACCGCCGTGCGCAGCAGTTCGTCCTCCCGGTCATCCGCCAGGTAGTCACGGATGTGCCCCTCCTCAAAGAGCACCCGGGCACTCATGGCGGCGTGGTCGATGGACTGGGCATCGTTGAAGGTGCCGTACTGCCGCAGCTGCTCAAAGCGGCCCACATCGTGGAGCAGCCCGCACAGCCAGGCCAGATCGATGTCGGCCCGGGACAGCGAGAGACTGGCGGCGATGCGGTCACACAGGGCGGCCACGCGGTAGGTGTGGTCGATTTTCAGTTTGATTTTGGGGTCGGCGGCATTGTACCGGGCGGCATATTCGGCAAAAGCCTGCAGGGCCCGGGAACGGTCAAGGGACACGGCGGAAAACCTCCTTTACGGGTGGAAAAACCCGGAAGCACGTTGTTTCTTTTATTGTACCACGATTTGCCAAAACTGCAAAACATACCAAAAACTTCAGACAAAATGCACATAAAAGCGCTATACAGACGAAAAAACTTGACATTTATGTCAAAAAACGCTATGCTTTATGTATACAAACCTGCCCGAAGTTCCCTGGAAAGGTGGTGCATACGATGAACGCCAAAGGCGATGCCAATCGTAGTGTGCGCATGACCAAACAGCGGCTGTACCAGGCGTTGATCAGCCTGCTGCAAACGAAGAACCTGCGGGAGATCACCGTTCGGGAGTTGACCGAGCGGGCCGGGATCAGCCGCGGTACATTTTATTTTCACTATGCCGATATTTACGCGTTGATGGAACAGATGGAGGCAGCCCAGCTGGACCATCTGTGCGAACTGATGGATGCGCTGGTGCCCAATTTCTCCCAGGACGATGTGCCGCCGGCGCTGGTGGCGCTGTTCCATTACCTGAACGACAACCCGGATGTCTGCCGTGCGCTGTACGGCAAGAGCTGGGAGTCCGAGTTTACCCGCAGCGCCAAGGAGATGATTGCCAAGCGCTGTCTGGGACAGCTGACGCCGGACGGAGGGACCCCGCGGCAGCAGTATCTGCTGGCCTTTGCCATCAACGGCTGCTTCGGAACCATCGCCGCCTGGCAGACAGCGGGGCATCAGACTTCCCCCGATGAGATGGCGGTCATCACCTGGCAGGCCATCCGCGCGGTGAAAGAACTGTTATAAACGGCAAAATATCGTTGCTTTCCGTGTGCGTGTGCGTTATAATAGTCGCAGACTATCTGCCCGCGCCGCGGGTCAGACAAAGGAGAGTTGTACATCATGGGATTTTTTGACTTTTTGAAGAAGAAGCCGGAGGCAGCTCCGGCGGCACCCTCTTTCCCGATGACGCTGGCGGCGGACGCCAAAGGCACGGTCCTGACGATGGACCAGATCCCCGACGAGGTATTTGCCCAGGGCATTCTGGGCAAGTGCTGCGGCATTGATCCCACCGAGGGCAAGGTGTACGCGCCCCTGGGCGGCACCATCAGCCAGGCTCCCGACAGCGGCCATGCCCTGGGCATCGAGGGCGTCGGCGGCGTGGAAGTGCTGATCCACGTGGGTGTGGATACCGTCGAGATGAAGGGCGACGGCTTCAGCCCCAAGGTCAAGGAGGGCGACAAGGTCAAGAAGGGTCAGCTTCTGCTGGAGATGGACCTGGACAAGATCGCGGCCGCCAACCATCCGGCGGTGGTCATCACCGTCATCACCAACACCGACGACTTCAAGGACGTGGAACTGGTGGCTTCCGGCAGTGTGGAGCCGGGGGCGGACCTTCTCAAGATCACCAAGTAAGAACAGGCAACTTTCGGGGCGCACCTTGCGGTGCGCCCTGTTTGTATGGTACAATAGCCTACGGCGGGGCAGCAGCCTGCGCCCAACCTGAAGAAAAGGAAGTTGCCCTATGAGTGCGATTTTAGCCGTCTGCGGCGAAGCCTTCTGCGCCATGGTCAGTGACGGCCGTGTGGTGGAGGAACCCATCAACGGTGCCCAGCCCAAGGTCATCAGCGAGGATGTGCCCAAGGTGCGCAAAGTCAACCGGAATGTACTGGTGGGTTTTGCGGGGGACACGCTGGCCGCCGTGCAGATCATCAATGCGCTGGACGAATACGAAACCCAATACCTGACGCTGGAAAAGGTCGTCAAGATTCTTCGCCAGAAGGCGCCCTCGGTGCGGGTGCAGCCGGTGGGGGTGCGCCTGCTGGTGGGCGGCCGCAACCGCAAAGGCCAGTTTGTGCTCACCACGCTGGGCAGTGCCGAACAGTACGTGCCCCAGACCCAGCCCGCCCGGGAGGGCGCCTACCTGATCGAGGGTGCCTGCTCCCATACCGAGATCGGTCCCTGGCTGGAACAGGAGGTCAAACCCCAGGCCGCCCAGTGGAAGAGCCTGGACGATGTGGCCCACACGCTGGACGGCTGCATTGCCAAGCTGGCCGAGCAGGACAAGAGCGTGAACACCACCTGTTTCCGGGAACTGGTCATGTAAAAATACCGCGCAGCAGCGCGGGAGAATCCCCGAAATGCCTGGCTCCGTGCCAAAAAGAGGCACGGGTCTTTTTTTGTGAAAAAATGTCGCCCGCAGGGGTTGACGAACCCTGTGTCCAGGTGGTAAAGTAGGGGCGGGCCAGAAAGCCCGACATTACAATATAACGAAAAAGTGAGGTGGTTGCCATGGATACGCCCAGTAGTCCCAGTCCCGTGTACCGATGTATCAATAAGGCAGCCATCCTGTTGTTATATGGGGGAAAGTCCAGCCCTGCGCGCATCTGAGCGCCGGGCGGGGCTGTGCTTTGCATTGCCCCTGTATCCCATAGTTTGTGCTGCCGCCCAAAAGGAGGCAGTTTTTTTTATGTCTGATACTGCAATCATGACGCTGAAGACGATGCTGGCCAACCTGGACGACGCGAAGAAGTACCAGAGCCTGCGCGATGTGATGGAGACCCTGCCCGCCCCCGACCTGGCCGCCGTGTTTGAGGACCTGCCGCCGGAGAAGCTGCCGGTGCTGTTCCGGCTCTGCCCCAAGGACCTGGCGGCGGAGATTTTCGCCGAACTGACCGCCGAGACCCAGCAGAACCTGATCGACGGCCTGACCGACAAGGAACTGAAGGCTGTGGTGGACGAGCTGTTCGTCGACGATGCGACGGATCTGGTGGAGGAGATGCCGGCCAGCGTGGTGAAGCGCATTCTGGCCCAGGCTGAGCCTGCGACCCGCCGCATGATCAACGAACTGCTCCAGTACCCGGAGGATTCCGCCGGCGGCGTGATGACCACCGAGTTCATGGAGCTGCGCCCCGACATGACGGTGACCCAGGCCATGGATTCCATCCGGGCCAACGGCATCGACAAGGAGACCATCAACAACTGCTACGTCACCGACACCGACCGCACGCTGATCGGCGTGGTTTCGCTGCGGGCGTTGGTGCTGGAAAAGAACCCCCAGCGGACCATCCGCGACCTGATGGATTCCAACGTGGTCAGCGTTTCCACCACCACCGACCAGGAGGATGTCTCCCAGCTGTTTGAGAAGTACGGTTTCCTGGCCATCCCCGTGGTGGATGCCGAGAAGCGCCTGGTGGGCATTGTCACCATCGACGACGCCATCTCCATCCTGCAGGACGAGGCCAGCGAGGACTTCGCCAAGATGAACGCCATCGGCCCGTCGGACAAACCCTACTTCAAGCAGTCCATGTGGGACCTCTACAAGAGCCGGGCCCCCTGGCTGGTCTTCCTGATGATCAGCGCCACCTTCTCCAGCCTGGTCATCCGCGGGTATGAGAGCGCCCTGGCGGCGGTCACCGTGCTCACCGCCTACATCCCCATGCTCACCGACACCGGCGGCAACGCGGGCAGCCAGAGCACCTCCACCATCATCCGCGGTATGGCGGTGGGGGATATCCAGCCCCACGACCTGCCGCGCATCCTCTGGCGGGAATGCCGGGTTGCGCTGCTCTGCGGCCTGACGCTGGCGGTGTGCAACTTCGGCAAGCTGCTGCTCTTCGACCGGGTCTCCGCCCCGGTGGCGCTGGTGGTCTGCCTGACGCTGATCTGCACGGTGCTGCTGTCCCAGCTTATCGGCGGCCTGCTGCCCGTGCTGGCCGAAAAGCTGAAGATCGACCCGGCGGTCATGGCGTCGCCGCTGATCACCACCATCGTGGATACCACCACGCTGCTCGTCTACTTCAACATCGCCAAGGCCCTGCTGAAAATCTGAATTCCCTGAACAGTGTGTTCAAATTTGTCCTTGTACCATACCCCCGGGGTATGGTACAATTTTTTTATCTTTGGCTTACCGCCCTTTGCAACACCAGGAAACGGAGAATGCGCATGGAACTGCAGGACTTTTACGCCGGCCGGGCCTTTGATGCCTACACCTTTTTCGGCGCCCATCCCAAGGACGGGGGCGCGCGGTTTGCCGTCTGGGCGCCGTCGGCCCGGCGGGTGCAGGTGGAAGGTCCCTTCGGCACGGCGGCGCTTACCCAGACCCATCCGGGAGTGTGGGAAGGGGAGGTGCCCGGCGCAGAACCGGGCAGGCCCTACCAGTACCTGGTCACGGGGGCGGACGGCTGGACGGTGGGCCACTGCGACCCCTACGGCTTTGCCATGACGCTGCGCCCCGAAGGCCACAGCATTCTGGCACAGATGCCGGGCGGCTTCACCGACGACGACTGGATGGCCGCCCGCACCAAGGGCTTTGACCGGCCCTTGAACATCTACGAGGTGCACGCCGGCAGCTGGAAGCGCAAACCGGACGGCAGCTGGTACAGCTATGCCGAGCTGGCCGAACTGCTGCCCGCCTACTGCCGGGAGAACGGCTACACCCACCTGGAACTCATGCCGCTGGCCGAGCACCCCTTTGACGGCAGCTGGGGCTACCAGGTGACCGGCTTTTTCGCGCCCACCAGCCGCTACGGCAGCCCGGCGGAACTGGTGCGGTTCATCGACGCCTGCCATCGGCAGGGCATCGGGGTGATCCTGGATTTTGTGCCGGTGCACTTTGCGGTGGACGGCTACGGCCTGAAAAACTTTGACGGCACCCCGCTCTATGAGGACCCGTCCCAAGGGGCAGGGCAGAGCGAGTGGGGCAGCTGCAACTTCTGCCATGGCAGGGGGGAGGTGCGCAGCTTTCTGCAGTCCTGCGCCGACTACTGGCTGGGGGTCTTCCACGCCGACGGCCTGCGGGTGGATGCGGTCTCCCGGCTGATCTACCGCCAGGGGGACCCGGCCCAGGGGCTCAACCAGCCCGGGCTGGAATTTCTGCGGTTCATGAACGACGGCCTGCAGCGGCGGCACCCCACGGCGCTGCTCATCGCCGAGGATTCCAGCGCCTACCCCCAGGTCACGGCACCGGTGGCCCGGGGCGGCCTGGGGTTTGACTACAAGTGGGACCTGGGCTGGATGAACGACACGCTGGACTATTTCCGCAAGAGCAGCGACGAGCGGAAGACCAACCTGGACCGGCTGACCTTCTCGATGCTCTACGCCTGGAACGAGCGGTTCATCCTGCCCTTCAGCCACGACGAGAACGTCCACGGCAAGGCCACCATCGCCCAGAAGATGTACGGCGACTACGACGGAAAGTTCCCCCAGGCCCGGGCCCTCTACCTTTATATGGCGGTGCATCCCGGCAAAAAGCTGGATTTCATGGGCAACGAGTTCGCCCAGCTGCGGGAGTGGGATGAGAACCGGGAACAGGACTGGATGATCCTCTCCTTCCCCAACCACGACGCCTTCCGCCATTTCCGGGCGCTGCTCCACCGGCTCTACCTGGACAACGAGGCACTCTGGGCCCGGGAATACGACCCGGAGGCCTTCCGCTGGGCGGACTGCGACCACGGGGCGCAGAATGTCTGCGCCATGGTGCGCCGGGGGTGGCAGAGCACGGTGCTGGCCGTCTTCAATTTCGGGGCGGAGGAACAGCCCGCCTACACCCTGGACCTGCCCGCCGGCCGCTGGACGCTGCTTCTCGATACTGACTGGCAGTGCTGGGGCGGCACCACGGTGCAGCAGAACCAGAAAAAAACCGGCACCATCTCCCGCCGCCGGCCCTTCACGGTGGCGCTGCCGCCCTACAGCGGCAGACTCTACCGTCTGGAACCGAAAGCATAAAAAACCGCCTGCCCGGCATGGGGCAGGCGGTTTGCGGTTTATTGGGGTGCCAGATCGAAGCGGTAGATGGTGGTGGAGCTGTAGGGAGTATCGGGCAGCACCGTGGTGTCCGGGAAATCCGGATGGTTGGGTGCGTCGGGGAACTCCTCGGTCTCCAGGCAGACCGCGTCCCGCTTCTGGTAGTGGGCACCGTCCTTGCAGTCGGTGCCCGGCGCCAGGGAGTTGGCCGAGTAGAGCTGCATGCCGGGCAGGGTGGTGAGCACCTCCATCCGGATGCCGGTCTGGGGGCCGGTCACCCAGGCGGCGTGGCGCAGGCCGGTGTCCCGGATGATGTAGCAGTGGTCGTAGCCGCCGCCCTGATTCAGGGCAGGGTAGTCCGCCCCGATGTCCAGGCCCAGCGTCTTCTCCTCGGTGAAGTCCATGGGGGTGCCGGCCACCGGAATGCGCCGGCCGGTGGGAATGCTGCCGTCGTCGGTTTCCAGGTAGGCGTCGGCGTCCACGCTGACCCGGTGGCCCAGGGCGGTGCCGCTGGCGTGGCCGTTGAGGTTGAAGTAGCTGTGGTTGGTCAGGCTGCAGACGGTGGGGGCATCGGTGGTGGCGGTGTAGTGGATCATCAGCCCGCTCTTCACCAGCTTGTACTGGATCTCCAGCTCCACATTGCCGGGGAAGCCGTCGGTGCCGTCGGGGCTGCTGGCCGTCATGGTGACGCTGTCGTTCTCGCCGGCGGTGGGCTCCACATCGAAGAGGGTGGCGCCGAAACCGTGCAGGCCGCTGTGCAGGCAGTTGCCGTTCTCGTTGGCGGTCACATGGACGGTCTCCTCATACAGCGGGAACTGCGCCCCGCCGATGCGGTTGGCAAAACGGCCGATGGCCCGGCCCATGTAGTCGGTGTTGCGCTCATAGTCGGGCACGGTGGGGTAGCCCAGCACCACGTCCACCGGGTTGCCGTTGCGGTCGGGGACGAGAATCTTGTGAATCAGGGCTGCGTAGGTCAGCAGGTGGACTTCCAGCTGATCGTTTTTCAGCACCACCAGCCGGACGTTCTCTCCGGCGGCGGTTTTGCCGAAATCGGTGATGGAAACAGACATGACAGTTCCTCCTTAGGCTTCGTTGTCCGGTTTCTGCCGGGCCAGGTCTTCCCGGACACTGGCGGCGACGCTGCCGGTGCCGTAGTTGAGCATGCGGTTGACCCGGCTGACCGTGGCGCTGGAAGCGCCGGTCTCCCGCCGGATCTCGCTGTACACCTTGCCCTGCAACAGGCACCCGGCCACGGCATAGCGCTGTTCCAGGGTGCGCAGTTCGGTCACGGCGCACAGATCATCAAAAAAACGGATGCATTCATCCAGGGTGTTCAGCCGCAGAATCGCCTCATACAGAGCGGTGCTGCGTTCTTCTTTCTGCGGAGTTTGCGGGCGCATAGGCGCCTCCTTCTGTTTTTGTAAAAATTGTTCCAAGATTGGAGTGTTGTTTAATTCATTCTAGCAAATGTGCCCAACTTAGTCAATACTTTAAACAGGAAAAGCACCCGCTGCCGAAGGCAAAAGTCCCTTTTGCGGGACACCCGCCGCCCACCCTCTTGCACCTTTGGGCAAAGCAGGGTATGATAGTACCATATTGTATAAAAGGGAAGGAAACACACCATGCCGATGCCACTGATGATCGTCTACCGGGTGCTGGGCATCCTGCTCCTGGCCATGGCGGCTGCCGCCGTGTGGGAGAAGTACCGCACGGTGCGGGGGGCCACCCTGCTGCCGGGCCGCATTCTGGGTTGCCGCAAGGCCAACCGCACCAATCCGCGTCAGGGCGCGGGGGGATACCGCTATCTGGTGGAGATCCACGCAGGAGGGGAGCGGCTGGAACTGGAGACCAATGATTCCTTCTGGTTCAGCCATGACAGTCAGAAGGGCAAGAGCGTGCTGGTGTGGTATAACCCCGGCCGTCCGGTGCTGGAGCGCAAGAGCCTGGGCACCGAGGTGCTGGCGGCGGTGATGGCGGCCATCGGCGTGGCGCTGCTGCTTTTACAGTAAGGCGGAAAAACGCGCGCCATCGACGAGAAGATTGAACAGATGTACTTGGTATCAGACGGCCGGATGTGCTATACTGGGCGCAAGGCCGCCGGAAGGATTGCGACACTATGGATTGGATTTTGTATCTGCTGCTGGCCCTGGCGCTGGTGGGGGATGTGCTGCTGGCGGTGCTGCTGGCACGCAGCGGCCGCAAACCGTCCCGGGGCGATACGGCGGATGACTTTGTGCGGGCCGTGACCCCTGTGCTGCAGGGGGAGACCGACCTGCTGGCCGAACAGCTGCGGGCAATGCAGGGGGAGATGGGCCGTACCACCACCGCCACCCTGCGGGACTTTTCGTCGGTGCTGGCGGAAAACCAGCGGCAGAGCGCCGCGGCCAGCACTGCCCGGCTGGAGTCCATCGACCGGGCGGGGGCGGCGCGCCAGAAGGCGGCCAACGACGCCCTGCTGGCCCAGCTGACCATGCTGGAACACCGGCTGAAGAATCTGGAGGATTCCAACGCCACCCGGCTGGACGGGGTGCGCGGAGCGCTGGTGCAGGGGCTCAACGTCATCCGGGCGGACAACAACAAAAAGCTGGAGGAGATCCGCGGCACCGTGGAGGAAAAGCTGCAGGATACGCTGCAAAAGCGGATCAACGATTCCTTCCGCACCGTCAGCGCCCAGCTGGAGCAGGTCTATAAGGGCCTGGGCGAGATGCAGAACCTGGCGGCCGATGTGGGCAGCCTGAAGCAGGTGCTGTCGGGGGTCAAGACCCGGGGCATCCTGGGCGAGGTACAGCTGGGGGCGATTCTCGAGCAGATCCTGGCCCCCGGTCAGTATGACACCAACGTGGCCACCGTGCCGGGCAGCAACAACCGGGTGGAATTCGCGGTGAAGCTGCCGGGCCAGAGCGGCACCGTCTGGCTGCCCATCGACGCCAAATTCCCCGGCGACACCTACGCCCATCTGCAGGCAGCCCAGCAGCGGGGCGATGCGGCGGCCACCGCGGCCATGCGCAAGGCGCTGTTCAGCGTGCTGCGGCAGGAAGCCAAGGATATTCACGACAAGTACATCGAAGTGCCCTACACCACCAGTTTCGGCATCCTGTTCCTGCCCTTTGAAGGGCTGTATGCCGAGGTGGTCTCCAGCGGCGTGACCGAAACGCTGCAGCGGGACTACCAGATCACGGTGGCGGGACCGTCCACCATGGCAGCGCTGCTCAACGCCCTGCAGATGGGCTTCCGCACGCTGGCCATCCAGAAGCGCTCCGGCGAGGTGTGGACGGTGCTGGGGGCGGTCAAGACGGAATTTGAAAAGTTCGGCGCCGGTTTGCAGCAGATGCAGCGGCACCTCAACCAGACCGGCTCCGATCTGGAGGAACTCATCGGTCCGCGCAGCCGGGCCATCACCCGCAAGCTGGAGGCTGTGCAGCAGCTGGACCCCGATACGGCGGCCGGGCTGCTGGGCCTGCAGCAGGATTCCAAACCCTGAACGGCGCGTTGCCGTTTTACCCATCTGGAAAGTGAGGGAATATCATGATCCGTATCATTACCGATTCCGCCGCCGACCTGACGGCCCAGGAGATGGCACAGCCCGGCGTCAGCGTGGTGCCCATGTCCATTACCTTTGAGGACGGCACCTCCGTGGAGGACGACGGCAGCATGACCAAGGACGAGTTCTTCAAGCGGCTGGCCACCGACAGCAAGTTGCCGCGCACCAGCCAGCCCAGCCCGGCCGCCTTCATGGATGCCTTCGCCGACGCCGAAGTGGCCGGGGACGAGGTCATCGTCATCACCGTGGGCCAGAAACTGTCGGGCACCTACCAGTGCGCCGTGATGGCAGCCCATGATGTGGATGTCCCGGTGTATGTGGTGGACTCCGAGACCGCAACCCAGGGCGAAGCCGTCCTGCTGCGGGAGGCGCTGCGTCTGCGGGATATGGGCCTTTCCGCCCAGCAGATCGTGGAGGTGCTGGAGCGTTTCAAAAAGCGCATCCGCATCATCGCGGTGGTGGACAGCCTCAAGCACCTGCAGAAGGGCGGACGCGTCCCGGCGGCGGTGGCCATTGTGGGCGGCGCCCTGGGCATCAAGCCGGTCATTGCGGTGTACGAGAGCACCGTCAGGCTGGCGGGCAAGGGCCGCGGCCGTCCCGGTGCGCTGGTGGCCCTCTTCAAACAGCTGGATGAGCTGGGCGGCGTCGACACCAACTACCCCTGCGTGGTGCTCTACAGCGACGACAAGGCCACGGCGGCCCCGGTGCACCACTACCTGACCCAGAACCTCATGCTGGAGGGTGTGCGCACCTGCCAGATCGGCCCCACCATCGGCACCCACATCGGCCCCCGCTCGGCGGGCATCGTCTTTGTGGCCAAGGAAACCGTCTGATATGCAATACAAAAGCCCCGCGGACCGGTCCGCGGGGCTTTTTGTGCGGGAGAAATCAGGATTCGTCGCTGTGATGGGTGACCCGGTTCAGCAGATAGACCGCCAGGATGATGACGCCAATCACGATAAAGATGCCCAGCATCCCCACCAGCAGCATCGGCAGGGTGGTGGCAAGGGAAGCAATATTCATACGGCAATCCTCCTTACATGCCCATCAGGGTGAGGATCAGGCCGCCGGCGATGACCGACGCGATCTGCCCCGAGACGTTGACGCTGATGGAGTACATCAGCAGGAAATTCTGGTTGTCCTCGGCCAGGCCCAGCTGGTTGACCACACGGCCGCTCATGGGGAAGGCCGAGATGCCGGCGGCGCCGATCATGGGGTTGATCTTTTTGCCCTCCGGCAGGAAGATGTTGAGCAGCTTGGCAAAGAGCACGCCGCCCGCCGTGTCGAAGATGAAGGCCACCAGGCCCAGGGCCAGGATCAGCAGCGTGTCGGGCTTGACGAACTTGTCGGCGGTCATCTGGCCGGCCACCGTCAGGCCCAGCACGATGGTGATCAGGTTGGCCAGCACGTTCTGGGCGGTCTCGGACAGGGAGTTCAGCACGCCGCATTCCCGGATCAGGTTGCCGAACATCAGAAAGCCCACCAGCGCCACGCTGGCCGGGGCCACCAGACCGGCCAGGATCGTCACCACGATGGGGAAGAGGATCTTGGTGGTCTTGGTCACGTTGCCCTTCTTATAGGGCATGCGGATGAGCCGCTCTTTTTTGGTGGTGCACAGGCGGATGACCGGCGGCTGCACGATGGGCACCAGCGCCATGTAGCTGTAGGCCGCCACCATGATGGCGCCCAGGTATTTGCTGCCCAGCGTGTTGGCCACAAAGATGGCGGTGGGGCCGTCGGCGGCACCGATGACGGCGATGGAGGCGGCGTCAGGCAGGTCGAAGAAGAGCCCGGCCACCGCCAGGGTGAAGAAGATGCCGAACTGGGCCGCTGCGCCGAACAGCATGAGCCAGGGCTTTTCCAGCAGCGGGCCGAAGTCGATCATGGCGCCGATGCCGATGAAGAGCAGCAGCGGGAACAGCTCGTTGGACATGCCCGCTTCAAACAGGGCGGTGATGGGCCCTTCGGTGTCCCCCTGGGTGATGGCGCCGGACAGCGGCAGGTTTACCAGGATGGCGCCGAAGCCCATGGGCACCAGCAAGCTGGGTTCCATTTTCTTGACGATGCCCAGGTAGACCAGCAATCCGCCGATGATCCACATGACCACCATCTGCCAGGTCAGGTTGCCGAAGTTGGCAAACAGTCCGGCGAAGGTTTGCAGAACGTTCATGGGAATTCCTCCTTTATTTTGCACGGGGAGCAACAAAAAAGACCTTTGCCGCAATCGCGTACCGACTGCGGCAAAAGTCTCAGTGCTTGGGTAGGACCCCGGGGCGTGCACAACGCCCGTGGTGACGAGGCCGAACGCACGGCTGGCCGCTGCCATACCGTGCCGCTTACTCCCTTTTGCTGTATTTTTCAGTATAGCAGGTTGCCCTGGAAATTACAAGCACCCGGGATGCACAAAATCAGCCGGGAGACTTTCGGCAGGCTGCATAAAAAATGTTTGACAAATGCCTTTATTACAGGTATTATAAAGGTGTTCGCATCTGCCGGATGGAGAAGTTTTCATGCAAAAAGTGGACGATGACCTGCTTGTGCGCGCACAGCAGGGGGACGATACCGCCCTGGCCGCACTGATTGCCCGTATGATGCCCGCCATCCGCAAGGGGGCGGCGATCTACCGGGCTCCCGGCCTGGATTTTGAGGACGCCGTGCAGGAGGGCCTGATCGGACTGTTTCAGGCCGTGCGGAGCTACCGGCCGGCCGCCGGTACGCCCTTTGCCTCCTACGCCGCCGCCTGCATCCATCATGCCCAGCAGGACGCCCAGCGGGCGGCCCTGCGCAAGAAGCATGCACCGCTGAACTTCAGTGTACCGCTGCCCGATGCCGAGAACATTCCCCAGCCGGGGCCGGAGGAACTGGCCATCGCGGGGGAACGCTACGCCGACACCCTGCAACGCATGCAGACCGAACTTTCTGTGCTGGAACGTCGGGCTCTGGTGGCCAGTTTACATGGCCAGCCGGTAGCCCAGACAGCCCGCGACCTTGGCATCACACCCAAGGCAGTGGCCAATGCGCTGGCCCGCGCCCGCCGCAAGCTGCGCGGGTGAAACTTTTGGATTCAGGCGTTTGCCTGGTCATATATCAACCTGCCCCCAGTAGCGCCTAAAATCAGTTCGTTATGCGTTGGTTTAGATTCTTCCGCGGGCAAATACAAACAGAGGAGATACCCATTATGTTCGAAGACAAGACTTTGGTATGCAAGGAATGCGGCAAGGAGTTCGTCTGGACCGCCGGCGAGCAGGAGTTCTACGCCAGCCGTGGTTTCGAGAACCAGCCCCAGCGCTGCAAGGCCTGCCGCGATGCCCGCAAGAACGCTACCCGCGGTGAGCGTCAGATGTACGATGCCGTTTGCGCCAGCTGCGGCAAGGCTTGCAAAGTTCCCTTCCAGCCGCGTGAGGACCGCCCGGTCTACTGCAGCGAGTGCTTTGCCAAGATGAAAGAGAACGGCTGATTTTGCGCGTGTAAACGTGTAACACGAGTTTGAATTTCCATTCCGCGCCCCGGTCGGTTCCGACTGGGGCGCGGTTTGTTTTGGGAGGTGTGCCTGTGACCCGGTGTCTCACAGGGAAAAAACTGCTGTGGTGCGCAGGTATCGCCGCCGTACTGCTGTTTTTGTGCAGCAAATCTTCCCCTCTGTTTGCCTTCAATGACTGGATGGACGCCAACATCTTCTTCACCATGGGCAAGTCCATGTTCAGCGGCCGGGTGCTCTACCGGGATGTCTTCGACCACAAGGGCCCGGTGCTGTATTTCCTCTACGGCATCGGCTGGCTGATGGACCACACCGGCTTCACCGGGGTGCTGATTCTGGAAGTGGCGGCCTTCGCGGTGTTTCTGGCCGTCAGCCTGGATACCGTCGCCCTCTTTACCGCCAAAGCCCCCCATCCCGCCTGGGCGGTGCTTCCGGCAGCGGGCATTGCCGCCAGCCGGGCCTTCTCCCACGGGGGCAGCGCCGAGGAATTCCTGCTACCCTTTTTGGCGGTGGCCCTGTACGGGCTGCTGCGCACAGTGCACCGGCGGCAGGAGATGCCCCTGGCGGCCGTGCTGGGGCAGGGGGTGCTGGCGGGATGTGCCCTCTGGCTCAAATATACCGTGCTGGGCTTCTATCTGGTGTGGGCGGCGGTGCTGGCGGCACTCTACCTGCGGCAGGGAAGAACCCGTGCCCTGGCCCGCAGCTGCGGGGCCTATCTGGCCGGTATGGCGCTGGCCACGCTGCCCTGGGTGGTTTACTTCGGTGTGCACGGGGCGCTGGACGACTGGTTCACCGCCTACTTTTACGATAACCTCTTCCTGTATACAGGAAACAGCGGCGGCGCGACCGCGCTGCCGCAGCACCTCTGGTGGGCGGTGCGGGATGCCCTGCCGGCCGCCGGGCTGACGCTGCTCTTTCTGGTGGGCGCTCTGGCTGCCCGCCGCCGGGCTGTGGCTGGTTCGGTGGTGCTGCTGGCGGCGGGGCTGGCCCTCACCAGCCTGATGGGCGGGTATCTTGTCTACTACGGGCTGGTGCTCGCGGTCTTTGCACCGCTGGGTCTCGTGCCGCTGGTCCGCCTTTCTGCCCGGGTGGAAGGGTTGCGGCCTGTGAGGATGCTGCTGCCCTGGGCGGGGATGGCGGCCGCGGTGGCCTTTGCCTGGCTGGCCAGCCCCAACGCGCCGCTGCGCGGCCGGGCGGCGGAAAGCCTGCCCCAGCTGCGCTTTGCCCGGACGATGGCGGCGGACGAAGAGGCCAGCCTTCTCAACTACGGAACCCTGGACGGCGGATTCTATACGGCGTCGGGTCTGCTGCCGCCGGGGCGGTATTTCTGCGTGACCAACATGCCGCTGGAAGCCCAGTGGACCGAACAGAACCGCCTGCTGGAAGAGGGGGCCGTGACCTACGTGGTGGCCCTGGTGGATGACCTGGAACAGCGGTTCCCCTCGTACCATTGCATCGATGAGGCTTCCTACGACGGCGGCGAGGGCACCGTGACCTGGTATCTCTACCGCCGGGCGTGAAGCATTTGCGCTTTTGCTCCGGTTGCGGTATAATAACAGCGGCCCACGCAAATCCTGAAAGAAAGGCGGCGATCCCCATGTCCTTATCTTCCCGAGTGTGGCGGGGTGTGCTCGCCCTGGTGGCGGCGCTGGTGGCAGCCGGCGCGGTCTGGCTGCTCTGCCGCTGGGTGGGCTACGACCTGCAGGACAGGCTGGGCAACCAACCGGTGTTTGAGATCCTTAACGATGACTACACCCAGATCATCGACCTGCCGGAGGAGGGCCTCACCCAGGAGGTGCCCCTCCAGGCCGGGCAGGCCTTTTACGGGGTGCGGCTGAATTTCAGCACCCACGGCCAGCTCTACAAGTCCGGCATGGTCATGGTGGATGTCACCAACGAGGAAGGCACCCTCATCGCCCAGATGGCGGGCAACTTCCTCAACATCTTCGACGACAATTTTACCGCCTTCACGATGGACGAGCCCTATATACCCGAGAAAGCAGAAACGCTGACGGTGCACCTTTATAATGCGGTGCCCTGGGACGGGCCGCTGGGGCTCTGGGCCAGCGAAGGGGCGGTGGACGGCATGGAGCTGCTCCGTGGCGGCGCCGACGGCGAGCCGCTGGACGCCACGCTGGCCATCCAGCTGGTGGCGGATTACTCGGGCAACTGGCCTTCCCGCCTGGCCCAGGGACTGGCCGCCCCGCTGGCGGTGGCTGCCTTCGGGGCGGTGCTGCTGGCGGTGCTGCAGGCGCCTCTGGCCCTGTTGGTGGCGGTGGCCGGCCTGGCACTGGGCTGCGGCTTCCTGCGGGTGACCCCCGCCCTGGTAGCCCCTGATGAATACACCCATCTGGCGGCGGCCTATGAGCTGGCCGGCCGGTGGAGCGGCCAACAGACCGCTGACGAGAGCGGCCATCTGCTGGTGCGCAGCTGCGATGCTCCCTATTTCGGCACCAAAACCGGCGAGATCGGCATTTTTGCCTACAAAGCCCAGGCCCAGGCGGCCGCCCAGGACGCCGGCAGCCCCAACACACTGACCGAAGTCAGCGAGGCGGAGGCCGGTCAGGGCAGCGGCAACTACTGGGCCCAGGCGCTGGGCATCTGGCTGGCGCGGCTGAATGGCCAAAACTTCTACACCATGCTGGGCTGGGGCCGCACGGCCAACCTGCTTTTGTATCTGATCCTGACGGTGGCGGCGGTGGCAGCGGCTCCCGGCGTGCTGCGCGGGCTCTTCGCCTGTGTGGCGCTGCTGCCCATGTCCCTGCAGCTGGCCGCCAGCCTTTCCCCCGACGCGGGGGTGCTGGGCACGGTCTTCCTGTTCACCGCCCTCTGCATGCGGCTGCGCACCCAACGTGCCGCCCGCTGGCAGCTGGTTCTGCTGGCGGTGCTGGCGGCGGCGGTGGCCCCGGCCAAGGCCATCTATCTGCCGGTGATCCTGCTCTGTCTGGCCATTCCGGCCGAGCACCTCGACCCGCGCCGTACGGCGGAAAATTCTACTGTATCGCTGCGCGGCCTGCCGGTCCGCCCGGGACGCCTGGTCCAGCTGGGCATCCTGCTGCTGGCGGCGGTGCTCTGGATGGCCGCCAACCTGTCGGAGCTGGCCTACGCGGCCCGGGATATGAACCGGGCGGTGCTGGCGGCCGGGGGTCTGGCGGTGGTGGTGCTGGCGGCGGTGCTCTGTGCCGTCTACCTGCGGGTCTGTCGCACCCCTACGGCACGGCGCCGGTTTGTCCGGGGCGTGGCGGCTGCGGTGGTGCTGCTGGGGGCAGGCGGCGTCTTCGCCCTCTCCCGCATGGGCGGGGGGCTTACCCCCGACCAGCTGCTGATGGTCAACCCCAACGGGGACTCCATCTGGACCTTCTCCTTCGGGTATATCTGCCGCAATCTGCCGGCAACCGTCAAGCTGCTGCTGCGCACTTTGCCTGAACAGGGCGGGCTCTGGCTCCAGGGCCTGCTGGGCACCACGCTGGGCGAGCCCATCGTTTACCGCATCGATGTCAGCTGGCTGATCGCCATCGGCCTGTTGCTGGCGCTGCTGGCGGCGGCGCTGCCCCGGCAGGAGGAAAAAACGCTGCTCACACGCCCCGCGGCGTGGGGGATGGCGGGCATTCTCTGTTGCGTGGCGGCGGCGGTTCTGGCCGCGGCCCTCAACTGGACGCCCATCAATTACCAGACACTCTTCGGCATGCAGGGCCGCTACCTGCTGCCGGTCCTTCCGCTGGCGCTGGTGCTGGTGCACCACAACCGCCGGCTTGCGCTGCGCCGCAGTGCCGCTCACGGGGCGGCGCTGTGGGTGGCGCTCCTCACCTTGTTGACCCAGCTCCAGGGGTTCGGTCTCTACACCTCCTGGCAGCCGGTTTCATAAAAATACAACAAATCAGAAAGGAAACCTTCCCATGACTGTTACGAAAGATACCATCATCGCCGAAATCCTCAACCACGACCCCGCCCAGGGCTGCGTGCCCATCTTCCTGGCCACCGGTATGCACTGCCTGGGCTGCATGGCGGCCCACGGTGAGACCGTGGAGCAGGCCTGCGCCGTCCATGGTGTGGACGCCGATGCCCTCGTGGCCCAGCTGAACGATTACTTTGCACACCAGTAATCCACCGCGGCTGGATGCCCGTCTGGCGGCTGCCTTTGCCTATGTAAGGCCGGGGCATGCCGCGGCGGACATCGGCTGCGATCATGGCAAATTAAGCGCCGCACTGGCGGGCAGCGGTCGCTGCCCGCTTGTTTTGGCTTGTGACCTGCGCCCCGACCCGCTGGACAAGGCCCGCCGCCGCTGTGCCCCCTACGGGGAGAAGGTGCAGTGCCGGCTGGGCAGCGGCCTGTCGGTGGTGGCGCCCGGCGAGGTGGAGGATATCATCATCGCCGGCATGGGGGCCGAGACCATCATCGAGATCCTCGAGGCGGCGCCCTGGGTGTTGGATGCCCGCTACAACCTGGTGCTGGTGCCGGCCACCAAGCACAGCATTCTGCGGCGGTGGCTGGCCCGCCGGGGCTTTGCCCTGGTTGCCGAGACGCTGGCCCAGGCGGCGGGGCGGTGGTATGCCGTCATGAATGCGCAGTATGCCGGCACGGCCCATGAACCGGACGGCCTGGAATGCCTCTGCGGCAAAACCGAGGGCCAGCCCGGTTTCGGGGCGTACTGCGCCCAGCAGAATGTGAAACTGAAAAAATACCGTCTGGGGCTTGCCCCCGGCGCCGAGGCCGACGCGGTGGACGCCCTGATACAAGAATTGGAGAAACGCTCATGTCTGTAACGGTACAGGAAATTTTGCAGGAACTGAAAACCTTTGCCCCGCCGGAACTGGCCTGCAGCTGGGACAACGTGGGGCTGCTGGTGGACGCCGGCCGCCCGGTGGACAAGGTGCTCACGGCGCTGGACATCACGGCGGAGGTGGTGCAGGAAGCGGCGGCCTCGGGCTGCCAGCTGGTGGTCAGCCACCACCCGGTGATCTTCCATCCCATGGCGCAGATCACGGCGGAGGATGTCCCGGCCATGCTGCTGCAAAAGGGCATTTCGGGCATCTGCATGCACACCAACCTGGACGCCACCGCCGGCGGCGTCAACGATACGCTGGCGGACCTGCTGGGCATCTCCCGGGAGGACCGCCGCAACTTTGCGGAAAACTGCGGCCGCATCGGCACGGTGACCCCCACCACCACCCAGGCCATCGCCCGGTTCTGCGCGGAAAAGCTGCACAGCGGCGTCAAGTATGTGGACAGCGGCAAGCCGGTCACCCGGCTGGCGGAGGTCAGCGGTGGCGGCGGCGGATACCTGCAGGACGCCATCGACGAGGGCGCCGACTGCCTGGTCACCGGAGAGGCGGCCCACCACATTGCGCTGCTGGCCCGGCAGAAAGGAATCGGCCTGGTGGTGGCCGGCCACTGGGGCACCGAGCAGGGCATTGCCGATGTGCTGGCGGCCCGGCTGCAGGCGGCCTTCCCCCGGCTGGAGGTGCGCCATGCGGCGGCCGATACCGACCCTTATACTTATTTGAACGTTTGATGCCGGCCTGCGGGCCGGAAGGAGTGAAACTATGTCTCTGGATGCCGCCACGCTGGCGCTGGTCACCGACGAACTGAAGACAACGCTGCTGGATGCCAAGATCGACAAGATTTTTGAGCCCACCCGCGACGAGGTGCTGGTGACGCTGCGCACCCGCACCGAAACCCACCGGCTGCTGCTGTCGGCCCGCAGCGGTTCCGCCCGCGTCTGCCTGACGAAGGAAACCTTTGAAAACCCGCTGACGCCCCCGGGCTTCTGCATGCTGCTGCGCAAGCACCTGACGGGCGGGCGGCTCATCGACCTGCGCCGGGAACCGGGGGACCGCATCGTCTATTTTGATTTCCGCTGCACCAACGAGATGGGGGACCTGGTCACCAACACGCTGGCGGCGGAACTGATGGGGCGGTATTCCAACCTGGTGCTGGTCCAGAACGGCCGCATCATCGACGCCCTGAAGCGGGTGGATTTCGAGGACAGCGAGGTCCGGCAGCTGCTGCCCGGCCTGCCCTACACGCTGCCGCCCAAACCCAACCGGCCGGATTTTCTGGCAACCAGCGCGGCGTCCATGGTGGCAGCCGCCTGCCAGAAGGACCTGCCGGTGGCCTCGGCCCTGGGCAAGGTGGTGGCGGGCGTGGGGCCCATCGTGGTGCGGGAGGCTGTCTGCCGCGCTCTGGGGGAGACGCCCGCCCTGGCCTGCGAACTCTCCGAGGGGGAGCGCCGCATGCTGGCGGAGGCGCTGGACGCCCTGAAGGAGGAGCACGCCGCCGGCGGTACGCCCACGGCGGTGCGGCTGCCCCAGCCGGACGGCACCGCCAAGCCGGTGGAGTTCAGCTTCTTTGTGCCGCGGCAGTACGGCACCCAGGCCATCCTGACCCAGTACCCCACCTACAGCGAGATGCTGGAGGATTACTACGCCACCAAGGACCGGGCGGAGCGGCTGCGGCAGAAGAGCCGGGAACTGTACAAGGCGGTACACAACATGCACGAGCGCGCCGTGCGCAAGCAGGCCGCCCGGCGGGAGGAGCTGGCCCAGTCCGCCAAGGCAGACACGCTGCGCCTCTGCGGGGAGCTGCTCCAGGCCAACCTGTGGGCCATCCACAAGGGGGACCGCCAGGTGACGGTGCAGAACTACTATACCGGCGAGGATATGACCATCCGGCTGGACCCCCGCCTCGGTCCCAACGAGAACGCCCAGAAATATTTCAAGGACTACAAAAAGAAGCAGACCGCCCACACCATGCTGCAGAAGCTGCTGGTGGAGGGCGAAGCCGAGATCGAATATCTGGGCACCGTGCTCTATGAGGTGGAATCCGCCCCCGGCGAGGCGGCCCTCAACGAGATCCGCGCCGAACTCAAGAGCCAGGGTTATCTCAAGTACTACAAGCAGCGGGACCGCAAACAGAAACCGGCGGATTTCCTGCGGTACACCTCCAGCGACGGCTTCGAGATCCTGGTGGGCCGCAACAACCTGCAGAACGACAAGCTGACGCTGCACACCGCCCGTGGCAAGGACCTGTGGTTCCATGTGCAGAAGGCGCCGGGCAGCCACTGTGTGGTGATGAGCCGGGGACTGGATATCCCCGACACCACCAGGCAGGAGGCGGCCGAGCTGGCGGTGCTCCATTCCAGCCAGAACGGCGGCGCCAAGGTGGCGGTGGATACCACCGAGGTGAAGAACATCTGGAAGGCCAACGGTGCCAAGCCCGGCATGGTGCTGTACAACGTCTACACCACCGTCTACGTCACCCCGCGCCCCGGCCTGGAAGAACAGCTGAAAAAGCGCTGAATTGTAAATTTTTCACAAAAGCCACATGCCGTATGTGCGGTATGTGGCTTTTATGGTATACTGGAGAAAAAGCGGATGAAAATTTTGGGAAAGGGGCGAATCTGTATGAAACGTATGATCCCGGTGCTGGGAGCGCTTTTGCTGTTGACAGCCTGCACCCCGGCGGAAAGTGTCCTCCCTGCGGCCACGTCTGCCCCGGAACCTACGGCGGTTCCTTCGCCCCTGCCTGCAGCGTCGCCCACGCCGTCGCCAACGGCTGTGCCGGTGGAGGAAGCCTCCCTGCCTGAAACCACACTGGAAGAATGGACTTCTGTCATGCCGGAACAGAAGCCCGGCTATACCGTGACGGAAGGCCCTCTGGAACTGCTGGACTATGTGGCCTGGCCGGATCAGCCGGTGACGCTGCGGATTGCCAGCTGGAAGGGGACGCTGGCGGAGGCGGCGGAGGCCTTTGGGGTGCCGCTGGAAACTTTGCAGGCACTTAACCCCGACCCCGAGACTTGGACCGACCCCGGCAGCGGCGCTGTTAACTATTATAATCTGAAGCTGCGGGATGACTACCTGGTCCCGCGGCCCGATATCAAGCAGGTGACCATTTCGACCCCCTGGGTGGCCAGCCGGTGGGAGCAGACGGCAAGCTATAAGGTGCCGGCGGCGCTCAGCGACCAGGCGGCGGCCTGCATGGCATCCGCCTACAATTTTGAGTATAACCACAACAGCATGTCGGGCGGCATCTGGCCGGCGGACTATGACGAGGAAACCGGCTGGTACACTACCAAAGAGGGCGGCCTGTATACCACCTACAGCGATCTGACCCGGTACCTTGAGGCGGTGTACAGCCCGGCAGTCTGTGAGGGAATTCTGGGCGGCCCTGTTGCAGAGGAAGATCCTGATGACTGGCACCCCTACTATCAGGGGGAGAATGATGAGATTGTCTTCCAGGGCGGCGACCGCGGCTCCAACATCAGATACTGCGGTACAAGTTTCACCCAGCCGGAACTGCAGCCCGACGGCAGCATCCAGTTCTGGCAGCTGTCCCTGACGGTGGAGAGCGATGACTTTGTGGGCTGGGGAGAGGGGATTACCTACACGCCCGATACGGCCAGTGCCTCCATCGTGCGGCTGGAACCCTCCGAAACCGGCTGGCGGGTGGCATCCCTTGATCTGCCCAACTGACGGAATATACGGCTTTGAAAGGGAACAAACTGTATAATTCAATGCAATAATACGATTTGTAATACATAATGGGCGGATCTCTGCACAGACTATGCCGTGGCGTTCAAAATCTGTCCGCCGGTGCGCTGACCCCGCTGCCGGGCCCCGGGGCAGGGAAATGCCCCCGCCGCCGGGCCCGGAATGGGGAGACTGCTTCTTCGCACCCGCCGGCAGGGCGGGGAAGACGCTCCGCCCGCTCCCAAAAACGGGTGCCTGTGAGCAGCGGAGGACGGAGGCAAACCGAAAAACGCCCTCCGGTGACATAGGAAATCTTCTTTCGGCAAAACGCAGAATTTTTTCAAAAAAATTTAGAAAATCGCCCAAAAAACACTTGCAACGCCGGGAAACGTGTGCTATAATCATTCTCGGCTGCGAAAGGCTTGGGCGGAATGTCACAAGCGTTCTGCGCAAGCCGCGATATGCGTTGATGCGGGAGGTTGCCGTCCGCCGATAGGTTGACGGGTTTTTCCGCGGAGTATGTCCGATCTTAGAACCGGGCGAAAGAATTACGGAAACAAAGGGATATGTACGGCGCTGCATTCTGCGGCACGGACCAATGTTCAACTGACTTTGTGATGATTCTTTCCGGGAGAACTGTGTGTAAACGGTTCACCGGATTTTGTCATGCGAGAAAGTTGAACGCCCGGAAACGTGTGTGATTTATCGGCTCGCCTAAGGCACAAATTTTATTAGGAGGCGAAAGCAATGGCAGTCAAAGAAAAAATCAGAATTCGTTTGAAGAGCTATGATGCATCCCTGATCGATGCCGCGGCACAGAAGATCGTGGAGACCGCGAAGCGCACCGGCGCTCGCGTGTCCGGCCCGATCCCCCTGCCCACCGACAAGGAGATCGTCACGATCCTGCGCGCTGTCCACAAGTACAAGGACAGCCGTGAGCAGTTCGAGACCCGCACCCATAAGCGTCTGATCGACATTCTGAAGCCGTCCAACAAGACGGTGGAGGCTCTCATGAGCCTGCAGCTCCCCGCGGGCGTTGACATCGAGATCAAGCTGTGATCGAACTTCTTACATTATAATACGCCGGTACGCGCAGCCGTGATCTGCGAACCGCCGGCACCCAATGTGAGAGACGAAAACACCGATCTCGCTGTGAACCCTACAGCGGAGAGGTCATGTTGATGGGAAACCACCAACCAATAACCTTTACAGGAGGACAAAACAATGCAAAAAGGTATCATCGGCAAGAAGCTGGGCATGACCCAGCTGTTCGACGCCAACGGCAAGGTCGTCCCGGTCACCATCATCGAGGCCGGCCCCTGCACCGTCGTGCAGAAGAAGACCGTTGAGTCTGACGGCTACCAGGCCGTGCAGATGGGCTACGGCGAAGTGAGCGCCAAGAAGGTCAACAAGGCCGCCAAGGGTCACTTCGACAAGGCCGACGTTGCCCCCAAGCGCACCCTGCGCGAGTTCCGCTTCGATGACATCGCCAGCCTGAACGTGGGCGACATCCTCAAGGCGGATGTCTTCGCAGAGGGCGACAAGGTCGACGTGGTCGGCACCAGCAAGGGCAAGGGCTACCAGGGCGTTATCAAGCGCTTCGGCCAGCATCGCCTGCGCGAGAGCCACGGCACCGGTCCTGTGGCCCGTCATGCCGGTTCTAACGGTTCCACTTCCACCCCGTCCCGCGTGTTCAAGGGCAAGCGTCTGCCCGGCCACATGGGCGCTGTGCGGGTGACCGTACAGAACCTGAGCGTCGTCAAGGTCGACGCTGAGAATAATCTCATCGCCATCAAGGGTGCGATCCCCGGCCCCAAGGGCTCGGTCGTGACCATCCACGACAGCGTGAAAGCGTAAAGGAGGAAAACACAATGGCACAGTTTGATGTCGTCGATATGAACGGCAAGAAGGTTTCCACCGTTGAGCTTTCCGACGCCGTCTTCGGGATCACCCCGAACGAGAAGGCTGTCCACGAGGCAGTCGTCAACTTCCTGGCCAACCAGCGCCAGGGCACCCAGAACACCAAGATCCGCAAGGAAGTCCGCGGCGGCGGTAAGAAGCCTTGGCGCCAGAAGGGCACCGGCCACGCTCGCCAGGGTTCCATCCGCGCTCCGCAGTGGACTCACGGCGGTGTCGCTCTCGGCCCCAAGCCCCGCAGCTACTACTACACCATCAACAAGAAGGTCAAGCGTCTGGCCCTGCTCAGCGCCCTGTCCGACAAGGCTGCCAACGGCAACCTGATCATCGTGGACAAGATCGCCGCTGACGAGTACAAGACCAAGACCGTGGTTGCTTTCCTGGCCGCCGTGGGCGCCGGCAAGAAGAACCTGATCGTCAACGATGCTCTCGATGAGAAGTTCGTCAAGAGCGCCGCCAACATCCCCGGTGTCAAGACCGCCGCGACCGGCGTCAACACCTACGACGTGGTCAACGCCGACAAGCTGATCCTCAGCGTGGACGCCGCCAAGAAACTTGAGGAGGTATATGCGTGATGAAATTCGCACAGGACATCGTTCTCGCCCCCGTCATCACCGAGAACTCCATGGCTGGTCTGGCCGATAAGAAGTACACCTTCAAGGTTGCCACCGATGCCACCAAGATCGACATCGCCAAGGCAGTGGAAGAGCTGTTCGGCGTCAAGGTTGCCAAGGTCAACACCATTTCGGTGCGCGGCCGCTATCGCCGTCAGGGCATGCACGCCGGCTACACTGCCAAGAGCAAGAAGGCCATCGTGACCCTGACTCCCGACTCCAAGGAGATCGAGTTCTTCAACAGCATGGTCTGATGACCCGGCAGGTCTCCTGCCGTCAAGAACCCCGCCGAGGGGTTCGCTTATGGGGATATGACCCCGATAAAAATTCATAAGATAACAATAAGGAGAACATCATGGCTATTAAAAAGTACAAGCCGACTACCCCCGGCCGCCGTGGCATGACTGTTACCGATTACAGCGTGCTGTCCAAGGTCGCGCCGGAGCGCAGCCTGCTCGAGTCCAAGAAGAAGCATGCCGGCCGCAACAACACCGGCAAGATCACCGTCCGCCATCACGGCGGTGGCAACCGCGTCAAGTACCGTGTCATCGACTTCAAGCGCAACAAGTTTGATGTCCCCGCCACCGTCAAGACGCTGGAATACGATCCCAACCGTTCCGCCTTCATCGCTCTGGTGGAGTACGAGGACGGCGTCAAGAGCTACATCCTGGCTCCCGATGGCCTGAAGGTCGGCGACAAGATCATGGCCGGCCCCAACGCCGATATCAAGCCCGGCAACGCTCTGCCCTTCGAGAACATCCCCGTCGGTACCATGATCCACAACATCGAGCTCTACCCCGGCAAGGGCGGCCAGCTGGTCCGTTCCGCCGGTGTGATGGCCCAGCTGATGGCCAAGGAGAATGGCTACGCGCTGGTCCGTCTGCCCTCCGGTGAGATGCGCAACGTTCGTCTGAACTGCATCGCCACCATCGGTGTGGTTTCCAACCTGGATCACGAGAACGTCAACCTTGGCAAGGCCGGCCGCAAGCGCCACATGGGCGTCCGTCCCGGCAGCCGTGGTTCCGTCATGAACCCCTGCGATCACCCGCACGGCGGCGGCGAGGGCCGTGCTCCGGTTGGTCATTCCGGTCCTCGTACTCCGTGGGGCAAGCCCGCTCTGGGCCTGAAGACCCGCAAACACAAGGCACGCAGCGACAAGTTCATCGTCAAGCGCGCCAACGGCTAAGGGAGGTAATTGAACAATGTCTAGAAGCACCAAGAAGGGCCCTTACGTTCTGCCTTCCCTGATGAAAAAGGTCGAGGCCATGAACGAGAGCGGCAAGAAGAGCGTCGTGAAGACCTGGAGCCGTTCCTCCACCATCTTCCCCGAGTTCGTCGGTCACACCTTCGCCGTCCATGACGGCCGCAAGCATGTGCCTGTCTACGTTACCGAGGACATGGTCGGTCACAAGCTGGGTGAGTTCGCTCCCACCCGCAAGTTCACCGGTCACGGCGGCGGCAAGACCGCCGGCAAATAAGAGAGGAGGAACATCGAATGGAAGCACGGGCAATTCTCCGTTACGCCCGCATTAGTCCCCGCAAGGTTTCGATCGTGATGGACCTCATCCGGAACAAACCCCTGGACGAAGCGCTGGCTATCCTGCAGTACACCCCGAAGGCCGCCTGCGAGCCCCTTCTCAAACTGGTGAACTCTGCTGCCGCAAACGCGGAAAACAACTTCAACATGGACCGCAACAACCTGTACGTTGCAGAATGCTATGTCTGCCCCGGCCCCACCCTCAAGCGCATTATGCCGCGCGACCATGGCCGTGCGTACCGCATCCTGAAGCACACCAGCCACATGACCGTTGTGCTGAAAGAGAAACAGTAAGGAGGTAAACAAATGGGCCAGAAAGTCAATCCCCACGGCATGCGCGTGGGTGTAATTAAAGATTGGGACAGCCGCTGGTTTACCTCTAAGCAGGCATTCGGCGACACCCTGGTCGAGGATCACAAGATCCGCAAGACCCTGAAGAAGCAGCTGTACGCTGCCGGCGTTCCCAAGATCGAAATCGAGCGTACCGTCGACAGCCAGACCGGTGCTCCCCGCGTGAAGGTCAACGTCTTCTGCGCGAAGCCGGGCATCGTGATCGGCAAGGGCGGCTCTGAGAGCGCCAAGCTGGAGAAGCAGCTTGCCAAGCTCACCGGCAAGGCTGTGAACCTGAACATCATCGAAGTCAAGGGCACCACCACCAACGCCCAGCTGGTGGCCGAGGACGTTGCTTCTCAGCTGGAGCGCCGCATCGCGTTCCGCCGCGCCATGAAGCAGGCGATCCGCAACGCCATGCAGCCCCGTGACCGCAGCGCTACGCCGGCCAAGGGTATCAAGGTGACCTGCTCCGGCCGTCTGGCCGGTGCCGATATCGCCCGCACCGAGAGCTACCATGAGGGCACCATCCCCCTGCAGACTCTGCGCGCCGACATCGACTACGGCTTCGCCGAGGCCAACACCACCTATGGTAAGGTTGGCGTCAAGGTTTGGATCTACAAAGGCGAGATCCTGAAGGGCGCCAAAGCCCCCGCCAAGAAGGAAGGAGGCAAACAGTAATGTTACTGCCGAAACGTGTTAAGTACCGCCGCGTCCAGCGCGGCCGCATGACCGGCAAGGCCGTGCGCGGCAACAAGGTGAATCAGGGCGATTACGGCCTGATCGCCCTGGAGCCCTCCTGGATCACCTCCAACCAGATCGAGGCGGCTCGTGTTGCGATGACCCGTTATATCAAGCGTGGCGGCAAGGTCTGGATCAAGATCTTCCCCGACAAGCCCGTTACCGAGAAGCCGGCCGGCACCCGAATGGGTTCCGGTAAAGGCAGCCCGGAGTACTGGGTAGCCGTTGTGAAGCCGGGCCGCGTGCTCTTCGAGCTGGCTGATGTCAGCGAGGAGACCGCCCGCGAGGCTCTGCGCCTGGCCAGCCACAAGCTGCCGGTCCGCTGCAAATTCGTCAAGCGCGAAGGCCTTGACGCTGTAAAGGAGGGTGACGCTGAATGAAAGCCACTGAACTGCGCGAAATGACCGATGTCGAGCTGAACAAGCAGCTCAAGGACCTGAAGGCCGAACTCTTCAACCTGCGCTTTCAGCACGCCATCAACCAGTTGGACAACCCCATTCGGATCGAGACCGTGAAGAAGGACATCGCCCGCGTGATGACCGTCCTGGCCGAGAAGAATGCGAAAAACGCGTAAGAGGGAGGGTAAAACATGGAACGTAATCTGAGAAAGACCCGTGTGGGCACTGTTGTCTCCGACAAGATGGACAAGACCATCGTCGTTGCCGTCAAGGACAGCGTCCAGCACCCTCTGTACAAGAAGATCTTGAAGCGCACCAAGAAGTTCAAGGCCCATGACGAGAACAACGAAGCCGGCATCGGCGACCGCGTCGAGATCATGGAGACCCGCAAACTCTCCAAGGATGTCAACTGGCGCCTGGTCAAGATCATCGAGAAAGCGAAATAATCAGCCTGGTACTTTGAAAGGAGGACCTGAAAGATGGTTCAGATGCAAACTTATCTCAAAGTGGCCGACAATACCGGTGCCAAGGAGTTAATGTGCTTCCGTGTACTGGGCGGTACCCGCAAGAGATACGCAAACATCGGTGACATCGTGGTTTGCAGCGTCAAGAAGGCTGCTCCCGGTGGTACCGTGAAGAAGGGCGACGTGGTCAAGGCCGTCATCGTCCGTAGCAAGCATGGCCTGCGCCGTGACGACGGTTCCTACATCCGTTTCGATGAGAACGCCGCCGTCATCGTCATGGCCGACAAGAGCCCCAAGGGCACTCGTATCTTTGGACCTGTGGCGCGTGAGCTGCGCGACGCCGGTTTCACCAAGATCCTGAGCCTGGCTCCCGAATCGCTGTAAGGAGGTTTTAATAAGAATGAACAATCTTCATGTTAAAACCGGCGACAACGTCATGATCATCTCCGGCAAGGATAAGGGCAAGACCGGCAAGGTCCTGCAGACTTCCCCGAAAGAGGGCAAGGTCATCGTCGAGGGCCTGAACATGGTCACCAAGCACGTCAAGCCTCGCCGTCAGGGTGAGCAGGGCGGCATTGTCAAGGCCGAGGGCGCTATCTACGCCTGCAAGGTGCAGCCTGTCTGCCCCAAGTGCGGCAAGCCCACCCGCGTTGCCCATTCCGTCAAGGACGGCAAGAACGTCCGCATCTGCCGCAAGTGCGGCGCTGAACTGTAAGGGAGGAGTACACAATGGCACGTTTGAAAGAACAGTATGTCAACGAGATCGCTCCGGCCCTGAACAAGAAGTTCGGCTACAAGAGCGTTATGCAGATCCCCAAGCTGGATAAGGTCATCATCAATGTTGCCGCCGGCGAAGCCAAAGAGAACGCCAAGGTCATCGATGCCATCATCTCCGACCTGGGCCAGATCACCGGCCAGAAGGCCGTGGTTTGCAAGGCCAAGAAGAGCGTTGCAAACTTCAAGCTGCGCCAGGGCATGCCCATCGGCGCCAAGGTCACCCTGCGCGGTGAGCGTATGTACGAGTTTGTCGACCGCCTGTTCAACGTCGCGCTGCCCCGTGTGCGTGACTTCCGCGGCATCAACGGCAACTCCTTCGACGGCCGCGGCAACTACGCCTTCGGCCTGAAGGAGCAGATCATCTTCCCCGAGATTGACTTCGACAAGGTCGACGCCATCCGCGGCATGGACATCTGCTTCGTCACCACCGCCAAGACCGACGAGGAAGCCAAGGAGCTGCTGAAGGCTCTGGGCGCTCCGTTCGCTAACTAAGGGAGGGAACCATCATGGCAAAAACTTCTATGAAGCTCAAGCAGCAGCGTCCTGCCAAGTTCTCGACCCGCGCTTACAACCGCTGCAAGATCTGCGGCCGTCCCCATGCTTACCTGCGCAAGTACGGTATTTGCCGTATCTGCTTCCGTGAGCTGGCCTACAAGGGCGAGATCCCCGGCGTCAAGAAGGCTTCCTGGTAAGCCCTTGATTGCTTCTGTCTGAACGAAAATCAACTTTGAGAAACACAACCTAAGGAGGTTAGTGGCATGCAAATCACCGATCCCATCGCGGACCTGCTTACCCGCATCCGCAACGCGAGCACTGCCAAACACCCTTCCGTGGATATCCCTGCTTCCAACCTGAAGAAGGCGATCTGCCAGATCCTGGTTGACGAGGGTTACATCAAGGGTATGAAAGTGACCGAGGACAACAAGCAGGGGACCATCACCCTGACCCTCAAGTACCAGGAAAACGGCACGCCGGTCATCGCTGGCCTGAAGCGCGTTTCCAAGCCGGGCCTGCGTATTTACACCAACTGCGAAGATATGCCCAAGGTCATGAAGGGCCTGGGCACCGCGATCATCTCCACCTCGAAAGGCGTCATGACCGACAAGGCTGCCCGTGCTGCCCATGTCGGCGGTGAAGTCCTCGCCTTTGTGTGGTAAGAAAGGGGCAATAGACAATGTCGAGAATTGGAAGAAAACCCATCGTCATTCCCGCGGGTGTGGAAGTCAAGGTCGACGCGGCCGAGCACGCCATCACCGTGAAGGGCCCCAAGGGTACCCTGCATTCCAAATACCATCCCCTCATGAACGTGAACGTTGAGGGCAATGAGATTTTGGTTACCCGCCCCAATGACGAGAAGGAGGCCCGCAGCCTCCACGGCCTGACCCGCACCATCATCCACAACATGGTGGTTGGCGTCACCGAAGGCTTCAAGAAAGACCTGGAGATCCAGGGCGTCGGCTACCGTGCTGCCAAGCAGGGCAACAAGCTGGTCCTGACGCTGGGCTTCTCTCACCCCGTTGAGGTGGAGGAGACCGACACCATCAAGATCGAACTGAAAGACGCGCTGCACTTCAGCATCGTCGGTATCGACAAGCAGGAAGTCGGTCAGTTTGCCGCCGAAGTCCGCGGCAAGCGCCCGCCCGAGCCGTACAAGGGCAAGGGTATCCGCTATGTTGGCGAGTATGTCATCCGCAAGGAAGGCAAAGCCGGCAAGGGTAAATAATAGGAGAGGAGAAACATTATGGTCAATAAGGCTGATAAGAACGAAGCTCGTCTTCGCCGTCATCGCCGTGTCCGCGGCAAGATCAGCGGCACCGCCGAGCGTCCCCGTCTGGATGTTTTCCGCTCTGCCAAGCACATCTACGCCCAGGTTATCGATGATACCAAGGGTGTCACCCTGGCCAGCGCGTCCAGCATGGACAAAGATTTCAATGCGTACGGCGGCAACATCGAGGCTGCCAAGAAGGTTGGCGAGGCCATCGCCAAGAAGTGCCTGGAGAAGGGCATTACCGAAGTGGTCTACGACCGCGGCGGTTTCGTCTACCAGGGCCGTGTGCAGGCGCTTGCTGAGGGCGCCCGCGAAGCCGGCCTGAAACTGTAAGAGGAGGGAGAAGATACAATGGCCATGCAGAGAAGAGAACAAGATGACGGCATGATCACCAAGGTCGTCTCCATCAACCGCGTTTCCAAGACCGTCAAGGGTGGCCGCGTCATGAAGTTTGCTGCGCTGATCGTTGTCGGCGACGGCAAGGGCAACATCGGCTACGGCGTCGGCAAGTCCGGCGAAGTTCCCGAGGCCATCCGCAAGGGCGAGGGCGCTGCCAAGAAGAACATGCGCAAGGTCTGCCTGAAGGGCAGCACCATTCCCCATGAGATCGTTGGCGAGTTCGGCGCCGGCCGCGTTCTGATGCGTCCCGCCGCTCCCGGTACCGGCGTTCTGGCCGGCGGTCCCGTCCGTGCGGTGCTGGAGTGCGCCGGCATCAAGGACATTCGTGCCAAGAGCCTGCGCTCCAACAACCCCATCAACGTCACTGCTGCCACCTTCGCAGGTCTGTGCGGCCTGACCGACGCCGAGAGCGTCGCGGCCAAGCGCGGCAAGACTGTTGCCGAGATCCTGGGTTAAGGAGGGTACTACAATGGAGAAAGTTACCATTCGTCTCGCCAAAAGCCTGATCGGCCGCGGCAAAGAGCAGATCGCCGTTGCGCACTCTCTGGGCCTGAACCGTCCCGGTGAGGTTACCGAGCAGCCTGACAACGCGGCTACCCAGGGCAAGATCGCCAAGATCGCCCACCTGGTCGTCGTGACCAAGGCGTAATGCAAGGAGGTGCAAGCATGAAACTTCATGAACTGAAAGCGTCCGCTGGCGCCCGCAAGGCCGTGACCCGCAAGGGCCGCGGTGCCGGTTCCGGCAACGGCAAGACCGCCGGCTTCGGCCACAAGGGCCAGAAAGCCCGTTCCGGCGTCAAGAAGGCCGGTTTCGAAGGCGGCCAGATGCCTCTGCAGCGTCGTCTGCCGAAGCGCGGTTTCAACAATATTTTCGCGACCAAGTATGTTACCATCAAGGTATCTGACCTCGAGAAGTTCGAGGCCGGCGCGACTGTGGATGCCGAGGCCCTGCTGAAGGCCGGCATCATCTCCAAGACGCTGGACGGCGTCAAGGTGCTGGGCAATGGCGAGCTGACCAAGGCTGTCAACGTCAAGGTCGCTGCCTACACTGCCTCTGCCAAAGAAAAAATCGAGAAAGCAGGCGGGAAGGCTGAGGTGATGTAAGGTGTTTGAAACCTTTCGGAATGCCTGGAAGATCGATGATCTTCGCAAACGGCTCCTGTTCACCTTGCTGATCCTCGTTCTGTTCCGTCTGGGCTGCGCGATTCCTGTGCCGTACATCACGGCCAGCGCGCTGACCAACATGTTTGCCGGCGGCACCGGTGATATGCTGGAGTACCTGAACATGATGTCCGGCGGCGCCCTGAGCGAATGCACTGTCTTCGCCCTGGGGGTGCAGCCCGCCATCAACGCCTCCATCATCATGCAGCTGCTGGCGGTAGCCATTCCGTACCTGGAAAATCTCACCAAGGAAGGGGAGGAAGGACAGCGCAAGATGCGCCGCATCACCAACTACGTTGGCGCGGCCATCGGTCTGATGCTGTCCATCGGCTACTACTTCATCATCCGCAACATGAGCGCACTGAAGTACACCGACGGTTTCGCCGGGATCTTCTCCGCCGTGGTTATCATTCTGGCCTTCACCGCCGGTTCGCAGCTCTGCACCTGGCTGGGCAACCAGATTGATTCCAAGGGCATCGGCAACGGTCTTTCGCTGCTGATCTTCGCCGGCATCGTGGCCCGCTGGTCCTCCGTCTACAGCGCGGTGACCAACATCGTGGGCCGTGCGCAGAACGGTGAACCCCAGTTCTACATCTTCCTGCCTGCCCTGGTGGTGCTCGCCCTGGTGGCGGTGATCTTCGTGGTGGTCCTGACCAACGCGGAGCGCCGCATCCCCGTGCAGTACGCCAAGCGCGTGGTGGGCCGCAAGATGTACGGCGGCCAGGCCAGCTACATCCCCATCAAGGTCAACATGACCGGCGTCATGCCAATCATCTTTGCCTCGACGCTGTGCAGCCTGCCCGGCCTTGTCTTCCGGTTCATCAACCTGGATGCCGCTGCTCATCCGTATTTGTATGCGTTCTTCAGCGCATTCAACTACAACAGCGCGCTCTACCTCATCGTTTATGTCCTGCTGATCGTGGCATTCAACTACTTCTATGTTGCGATTCAGTACAATCCCGTAGATATCGCCAACCAGCTCCGTAAAAACAACGGTACGATTCCCGGTATCCGTCCCGGCAAGCCCACCAGTGATTTCATCACCAAGACGCTGTCCAAGATCACCCTGATCGGTGCGATCTTCCTGGCCATCGTGGCGGGCCTGCCCATCATCCTGGGCAACATCACCGGCACCTCCATCCAGTTGGGTGGTACCAGCCTGCTGATCGTTGTGGGTGTTGCGCTGGAAACCGGCCGTGCGCTGGAAGGTTATATGACCGCTCGTTACCACAAAGGGTTCCTGGAATAAGAAAGGGAATGTGCGATGAAAATGATCCTTTTGGGCGCCCCTGGCGCCGGGAAGGGTACTCAGGCCGAAATCCTCTGCGATAAGCTGGGTATCCCCACCATCTCGACCGGTAATATTCTGCGTGCTGCCGTCAAGGAAGGCACGCCTATGGGCCAAAAGGCGAAGAGCTTTATGGACGCAGGTGCTCTGGTGCCGGACGATGTCATCGTCGGCATCGTGAAGGAGCGCCTGGCGCAGCCTGACTGTGCCAACGGATTCATCCTGGACGGTATGCCGCGCACCATTGCACAGGGCGAGGCCCTGGAGCAGATGGGCGTGGAGATCGACAAGGTGGTCAACCTGGTGGTTGCCGATGAGGCGATCATCCAGCGTATGTCCGGCCGCCGCGTCTGCGCCAACTGCGGAGCAAGCTATCATATCATCAACAAACCCAGCGCCAAAGAGGGCGTGTGTGACCGCTGCGGCGGTGAGCTGGTCATCCGCAAGGACGATGAGCCCGCCACCGTGCTGGACCGGCTGAAAGCCTATCACGAGCAGACCGAGCCGCTGGTGGAATTCTACCGGCAGCGCGGCAAGCTCGTCGAGGTTCCCGACCAGGGTTCCATCGAGGCCACCACCGCGTTCCTTCTCAAGCTTTTGGAGGCTTAATTCATCCATGATCCAAATCAAGAATGCCGTCGAACTGGAAAAGATGCGGAAAGCCTGCGCCATCAGCGCGGCTGCACTGAAGGCCGGCGGCGAAGCGATCGAGCCTGGTATCACCACGGCGGAGATCGACAAAATCATCTACGACTTTATCGTGCGCCACGGTGCAAGACCCAACTTCCTGCACCTGTACGGCTTCCCGGCCACGGCGTGCATCAGTGTGAATGACACCGTCATTCACGGCATCCCCAACCGGCAGCAGCAGATCCGCCCCGGCGACATCGTTTCGATTGACACCGGCTGCAAGATCGACGGCTTCAACGGCGACAACGCCTGCACCTACGGGTGCGGCAAGCTGGACCTGGAAGCCCAGCGGCTGCTGGATGTGACCAAGGAAAGCCTGCACCGCGGCATCGCCATGGCGCTGGCCGGCAACCGGATCGGGGATGTGGGCCATGCGGTTCAGGCGTATGTCGAGGATAACGGCTTCTCGGTGGTGCGCAGCTTTGTCGGCCACGGCGTCGGCAAGGAACTGCACGAGGACCCGGAAGTGCCCAACTACGGCACCCCCGGCCGTGGCCAGCGCCTGGTGCCCGGCATGTGCATCGCCATCGAACCGATGGTCTGCCAGCACAAGTACGCGGTAAAGACGTTAAAGGACGGCTGGACGGTCAAAACCGTTGACGGCGGCCTGGCGGCTCACTTTGAGCACACCGTCGCCATCACGACGGCCGGTGCCGAGATCCTGACCCACGGCTGGGAGGAACCCGGATGGACTTTGTAAGAGGTCAGCTGGTACGCTCCAAGGCCGGACGGGACAAGTCCCGCACGTTGGCTGTTTTGGCTGTGGACGGGCCGATGCTCTGGCTGGCGGACGGAAACCTGCGCAAGGTAGGGGACCCGAAGCGGAAAAAGGCCAGACATGTGGCGCCCACGACCACTGTTCTTGCGAACGAGCTTCTGAAAAGCGATCAATCACTCAGTGATGCCATTGCCGCCTATGATGCGGCGCGCGCAGACTGACGGAACCCTTCAAGGAGGCAATCAGCTTGTCTAAAGAAGATGTCATTGAAGTAGAAGGTATCGTACGGGAGGCCATGCCCAACACCGTGTTCAAGGTGGAGCTGCTCAGCACCAAAGACGGCAAACCCAACGGACACACCGTGCTGGCACACATTTCCGGTAAGCTGCGGACCAACTTTATCCGTATTTTGCCCGGCGACAAAGTCACGATGGAAATGTCACCCTACGACCTGACCAAGGCCCGGATCACCTGGCGTTCCAAGTAAAATTGAATCGCCTTGTGTTTTGAAAAGGAGGTTAACATCATGAAGGTAAAACCTTCCGTGAAACCCATTTGTGAGAAGTGCAAGGTCATCAAGCGCAAAGGTCGCGTGATGGTCATCTGCTCCAATCCGAAGCATAAGCAGCGTCAGGGCTAAAGGTCCGCGGAGCCAATCCGCGGAAACCGTACCCAAAACGCTTGGGGGCCAAGTGCGTAGATTCCCGGCGCAGGCCCCGACTAGGACATGGGATGTTATCTATGGAGGTGCTTTATGGCACGTATTGCTGGTGTTGATCTGCCTCGCGAGAAGCGGATCCAGGTTGGTCTGACTTATGTTTACGGTATTGGTCAGTCCACTGCCGACGAGATTCTCGCCGGAACCGGAATTAACCCTGATACCCGCGTCAAGGACCTGACTTCCGACGAGGAAGCCAAGATCCGTGACTACATCGACAAAAACAACATCATGGTAGAGGGCGACCTGCGCCGCAACGTCGCGCTTGACATCAAGCGTCTGACCGAGATCCAGTGCTACCGTGGTGTGCGCCATCGCAAGGGCCTTCCCTGCCGCGGCCAGCGCACCAAGACCAATGCGCGTACCTGCAAAGGTCCCAAGCGCACCGTCGCGAACAAAAAGAAGTAAGGAGGAACTGAGACATGGCTGCTAACAAAGCTACTGCGGCAAAAACCCGCACTAAGAAAAGAGAGCGCAAGAACATCAGCGCCGGTGCTGCTCACATTCAGAGCACGTTCAACAACACCATCGTGACCATCACCGATACCCAGGGCAACACCGTTTCCTGGTGCAGCACTGGTGCGCTGAACTTCCGCGGTTCTCGTAAGAGCACCCCTTACGCCGCCCAGAGCGCTGCCGAGGTCGCTGCCAAGGCTGCCATCGAGCATGGCATGAAGACCGTCGAGGTCTACGTCAAGGGCCCCGGTTCCGGCCGTGAAAGCGCCATCCGCGCCCTGCAGGCAACCGGTCTGGAAGTCACCATGATCCGTGACGTGACTCCCATTCCCCACAATGGCTGCCGCCCGCCCAAACGCCGCCGCGTTTGATTGAAAGGAGAATTTGAGTTATGGCTAAAAATACCCAACCGATCGCCAAGCGTTGCCGTGCTCTCGGCATTTCTCCTGCTGTTATGGGTTACGGCAAGAAGACCACCAATCGTAACCCCGGCGGCCAGATGAGAAAGAAGAAGAGCGAGTACGCCACCCAGCTCAACGAGAAGCAGAAGGTCAAGTTCGTCTACGGTATCCTGGAAAAGCAGTTCCATACCTACTACGAGACCGCTACCCGTATGCCCGGTCAGACCGGTGTCAACCTGCTGGTTCTGGTCGAGCGCCGTCTCGACAACGTCGTCTACCGTCTGGGCTTTGCCAAGACCCGCCGCGACGCTCGTCAGCTGGTTTCCCACAACCATTTCACTGTCAATGGCAAGCGTGTCAACATCCCCTCTTACCTGGTTAAGCCGGGCGATGTGATCGAAGTCATCGAGTCCAGCCGTTCCTCCACCAAGTTCAGCAAGCTGCTGGGCGAGGATGCTCCTGTCGTGCTGCTGCCCTCCTGGCTGGAGCGTGACAAGAACGCTCTGAAGGGCACCGTTGTGAAGATGCCCGTTCGCGAGGACATCGATGTGCCCATCGCTGAGCACCTCATCGTCGAGTTGTACTCCAAGTAATCCTCTTAGCAATTTTCTACGATTTTTCCAACCTGACTGGCGCCTTGCGGTGCCAGTGAAACAAGGAGGGTTTTTATGATGGAGATCGAACGCCCCAAGATCGAAACGGCCAGCCTTTCCCCGGATGGTCGCTACGGTAAGTTCGTCGTCGAGCCGCTGGAGCGCGGTTTCGGCACGACCTTGGGCAACAGCTTGCGTCGTGTGCTTCTGTCCTCTCTGCCCGGTGTGGCTGTCACCAGCGTCAAGATTGACGGTGTGGTGCACGAGTTTTCCACCATCGAGGGCGTACGGGAGGACGTGACCGAGATCGTCCTGAACCTGAAGGGCATTGCCGCCAAGATCTACGGCGATGGCCCCAAGACCGTCCGTGTTGAGGCCGTTGGTCCCTGTGAACTCATTGCCGGCGCCATCAAGGGCGGCGATGACCTGGAAATCCTCAATCCCGAGTGGCATATTGCCACCCTGGGCGAGGGTGCCAAGCTGGTCATGGAGCTGACCTTCGACAAAGGCCGTGGCTATGTCCCCGCGGAGCGCAACAAACTGGCGCTGATCGAGAAGAACGACATCAGCACCCTGCCGGTGGACAGCATCTATACCCCCGTGCTCAAAGCCAACTACACCGTGGATCACACCCGTGTAGGCCAGATCACCGACTATGACAAGCTCATCATCGAGGTCTGGACGGACGGCACCTGCAATGCGCAGGAAGCCCTGAGCCTGGCGGCCCGTGTGCTGACCGAGCATCTGAACCTGTTTGTCAACCTCTGCGATGAGACCGGCGAGACCGAGATCATGGTGGACAATGACGATCAGGGCCGTGAGAAGGCGCTGGAGATGACGATTGAAGAGCTGGATCTGAGCGTCCGTTCCTTCAACTGCCTCAAGCGCGCCGGCATCAACACGGTGGGCGACCTCATCAACAAGAGCGAAGACGAAATGATGAAGGTCCGCAATCTGGGCCGCAAGAGCCTGGAAGAAGTCATGGCCAAGCTGGACAGCCTTGGTTTCTCTCTGACCAAGGACGATGAAAACTAACCCCCCGCGACACGCGGATACCAAGTATAAGGAGTGAAACGGAATGCCCGGTACCAGAAAACTCGGTCGTACCACCGACAGCCGCAACGCCATGCTGCGCGCGATGGTGACCTATCTGTTTGAGAACGGCAAGATCGAGACCACCGTTACCCGCGCCAAGGAAGTTCGTTCCATGGCCGAGAAGATGGTCACCCTCGGTAAGCAGGAAGATCTGCACGCAAAGCGTCAGGTTTTCTCCTACATCACCAAGGAGGACATTGCCAAGAAGGTCATCGATGAGTATGGCCCCAAGTACGCCGACCGTAACGGCGGCTACACCCGCATCTACAAGATCGGCCCCCGCCGCGGCGATGCCGCCGAGATGGCGATCATCGAACTGGTCTGATCGACTGGTGTTTTGAGCAGCGTTTGCATAACAGCAAGCGCTGTTTTTTTGTTGTTTTGAGGCTTGCAGACCTGAAACCGGCACCGCAAAAACAGGGGAAAAAGAGCGAATGCAAGTTTTTTGTAAAATCCGACAGAATTCTTGCAACAGCGCCTGAATATTCATATTTAAAATGCAGAAAATGCCGATTTTGTCGAAAATCTTGCGTGGCAGGGCTGATTTTGTACAGTCTGTGTGATACAATACTAATAAAAGGGGCTGTGTGCCCCCTGAAGACAAATAACAATTTTTATGATGGAAGTAAGGAGCAAACACGTATGGCTGAACAAAATCTTGGCCCGCGCGATTTTTTTGCCAAAGAAGATGCAATTGCTGATCTGAGCCTGATCGCCTGCCCCGGTGCCGAAGAACTCTGCAAACTGGTGGACGGACACCTGGTCCGCTGGGCGCGTGAGGTCGGCATGGAAGTCGATTCGTTCATCATTCCCTCCGATTGCCCGCGTTTTCAGTCCGGCGACGCCAAAGGCCTGGTAAAGGCCTCCACCCGCGGCGATGACCTGTATATCTTCGTGGATCCGGGCAACTACAGTGTTACCTATCAGCTGTTCGGGTATGAGAATCATCTCTCGCCCGACGACCACTTCCAGAACCTGATGCGCCTGATCCAGGCTGTTTCCGGCCGTGCCCACCGCATCAGCGTCATCATGCCCAGCCTGTACGGCGGCCGTCAGCATCGCCGCGTCAGCCGGGAGAGCCTGGACTGCGCCTTTGCGCTGCAGCAGCTGCGCGCCACCGGTGTGAAGAACATCATCACCTTCGATGCCCATGACCCCCGCGTCATGAACGCCGTGCCCACCATGAGCTTCGACAACGTCATGCCCACCTATCAGGTGCTTAAGTGCCTGCTGCACCATGTGCCGGATGTCAGCTTCCACAAGGACCACTTCATGATCGTCTCTCCCGATGAGGGCGCCATGAACCGCAACATGTACTATTCCAGCGTGCTGGGCTGCAACCTGGGCATGTTCTACAAGCGCCGCGACTACAGCCGTGTGGTCAACGGCCGCAACCCCATCGTGGCCCACGAGTACCTGGGCGAGAGCGTCAAGGGCAAGGATGTCTTCATTGCCGACGACATCATCGCCTCCGGCGAATCCATGCTGGATATCGCCTACGAGCTGAAGATGCGCGGTGCCCGCAACATCTTCACCTGCGCCACCTTCCCGCTCTTCACCGCCGGCCTGGAGAAGTTCGACAAGGCCTACAACGACGGCATCTTCAAGGCGGTGCTGGGCACCAACCTGACCTACCGCAAGCCCGAACTGCTGGAGCGCGAGTGGTACTACGACGTGGATGTCTCCAAGTACACCGCCTACTTCATCGCGGCCATCAACCACGACAAGAGTGTTTCCAGCATCATCGACCCCATGACCAAGATCCGCGCGCTGCTGGAAAAGCACGGCATTCCCATGGGCGGTCAGGAATAACCAAAGGATACAATTCGGCTCGCGCAGGCGGGCCGATTTTGTTGCAGCCAGGCTGCAGACTGAGTATAATAAGAGGGACGAAATTCAACAGCAGGGGAGAGATGTATCATGCGGCCCATTGAACAGTTGCAGGAATTGATTCACGGCAAGAAGGTTGCCTTTATCGGCGCAGGCGTGAGCCACAAGCGCTGCATCGAACAGTTTGTGGCGATGGGGGCCAAGGTGACCCTCTGCGACCAGAAGAAGAGCCTGGAGGACTTCGGCGACTATGCCGATACGCTGCGCCGCCTGCAGGTGAATCTGAGCCTGGGCGAACACTATACCGACGGCTTTGCCGGCCAGGACATCATCATGCGCACGCCGGGCTACGAGTACTACAAGCCCGAGCTGCAGGCGGCCCTGAAGGCCGGCGCCATGGTCACCAGCGAGGTGGAGCTCTTCTTTGAGTTCTGCCCCTGTGAGATCATCGCCGTCACCGGTTCGGACGGCAAGACCACCACCACCACGCTGATCTCCAAGATGATGGAGGCGGCGGGCCGCAAGGTCTTTCTGGGCGGCAACATCGGTGCGGCGCTGCTGCCCCAGCTGGCCGATGTGACCCCCGACGCCGTGGCCGTGGTGGAGCTGTCCAGCTTCCAGCTGATCAGCATGCGCCGCAGCCCCAAGGTGGCGGTGGTCACCAACGTGACGCCCAACCATCTGGACCATCACAAGGACATGCAGGAATACATCGACGCCAAGCGCAACATTCTGCTGTGGCAGGTGCCGCCCTGCCGTGCGGTGCTGGGCTATGAGAACGACATCACCCGGGGCATGCAGAAGGACTGCAAGGGCGAGCAGGTCTGGTTCACCCGCCTGCACGAGACCGACAACGGCGCTTTCCTGCGGGCGGAGGACGACATGCTCTGCTACGCCGGGAACGGCACCGTGACGCCGGTGGTCTCCCGCAAGGAGGTCAAACTGCGGGGCCTGCACAACGTGGAGAACCTGCTGGCGGCCATCGCGGCGGTGTGGGGCCGGGTGCCGGTGGAGGCCATGCATCAGGTGGCGTCCACCTTTACCGGTGTGGAACACCGCATCGAGCCGGTGCGCACGCTGGATGGCGTGACCTACTACAACGACTCCATTGCCTCCAGCCCCACGCGGACCATCGCGGGGCTGCGCAGCTTTGATCAGAAGATCATCCTCATCGCCGGCGGCTACGACAAGAAGATCCCCTACGAGCCACTGGCCCCCGAGATCCTGGCCCACGTCAAGACGCTGATCCTCATGGGCGCCACCGCGCCGCGCATCGAGAAGGCCGTGCGGGAGCATCCCGATTTTGCCGCCAGCGACCTGAAGATTGTCCATGCCGACAGCATGCAGGACGCCGTGGAGAAGGCCCGTGCCGCTGCGGTGCCGGGGGATGTGGTGAGCCTGTCGCCGGCGTCCGCCTCCTTTGACCTCTACCCCAACTTCGAGGTCCGCGGCCGCGACTTCAAGCGGATCGTCATGGCCCTGCAATAATCTATGACCCTGTAAGGAATCCCTATGATTCAATCCGTTACCAACGCCGCCCAGCGGGCGGAATTCGCCCGCCGCATCCGCCGCCAACCCTACTTTGAGGCCACCATGGGCACCCACTGTGCGCTGTTCGGGCAGCACCCGGCCAGCGGATGGTGCTTCTATCTGCTGCCCGGAAGGGCGGCCCTGGCGCTGCGGGGCGGCACCGCCACCCTCTGCGGAACACTTCCCCAGGGGGAGGCCGGGGAGGAGGCCACGGAGGAATTGGAGGGATTCCTGCGTTTTCTGGGGGTGGAGCGTCTGCTCTGCCCCCGACCGGTTCTGCCGGGCTGGCAGCAGGAACCGCCCCTGCGGCTGTGGGAGCTGCCCCGGGGAACGCAGCTGCCGCTGCCCGCCCCGCCCCCCGCGGCGCTGACGCTGGCGGAACAGCCCGCCATGCTGCCGGTGAGCCGCCTGGTCTTCCCGGACAGCGAGGCGGAGCAGGAGGCCTTCTACACGCTGGCCTGCACCTCCATCGCCCACGGAATCGGCTGCTGCCGGGCCCTGCTGGACGGCAGCACCCCGGTCTGCACAGTGGGCTGCTACGAGCAGAGCGACGCGGAAGCCTATCTCTCGGCGGGGGTGACGGCCCCCGAATGGCGGGGCAGGGGACTGGCCGGATGGCTCATCGTCTGGACGGCCAACGAGCTGGCCGGGCAGCGCACCGTCCGCTTTGCCAGCGCCCCGGAACTGGAGGCTTTCTACACCCGCCTGGGCTTCACGCCGGCGGGCAGGATACAACAATTTACACGGAAATGGGAAACAGTATGATCGAACAGTTTTACAATCTCAAGCCGGAGGTGCTGGCGCTGGACCGCCAGGCACTGGAACTCTGCAAGGAGCAGTTCGCCCACGTGGAGGAGATCCGGGACTACAACCAGCTCAAGATGCTGAAAGCCTTCACCGACTGCGGCGTGGAGGCGCGGCATTTCTGGGGTTCCAGCGGCTACGGTGTCTGGGATGACAGCCGCAACAAACTGGAGGAGGTGTTTGCCCGCTGCATGGACGCCGAGGCCGCCCTGGTGCGGCCCCAGTTCATGAGCGGTACCCACACGCTGACGGTGGCACTGTTCGGCCTGCTGCGCACCGGCGACACGCTGCTGGCGGCCACCGGCCGCCCCTACGACACGCTGGAAGGCGTCATCGGCATCGGGGAGGCTGGCAAGGGCTGCGGCACGCTACGGGAATACGGCGTGCAGTACGACGAATGCCCGCTGCTGCCCGACCATACGCCGGACTACGACCTGATTGCCCGGAAGGCCAAGACCGCCACGGTGGTGCACATCCAGCGCAGCCGGGGCTACACCCAGCGCAATGCCTTTGACCTGGAGACCATCCGCAAGGTGGCGGAGGTGGCCCGCCAGGCCAACCCCCAGGCGGTCATCTTTGTGGACAACTGCTACGGCGAGTTCACCCAGACCCGGGAACCGCTGGCGGTGAGGGCGGACTTGATCGCCGGCAGCTTCATCAAGAACCCCGGCGGCGGCATCACCCCCACCGGCGGCTACATTGCGGGCCGGGCCGACCTGGTGGAAAAGTGCAGCCACCGCTTC